>NZ_JAMYSQ010000016.1:0-164491 GCF_040321995.1 Mesorhizobium sp. M0207 | reverse complement strand
GTCCGAGCCACTTAAGGCGAGGAGGTCGCGTCGACCTTAATCAAGACGCTTCGGTGCGAGTGGATCCACGGCTTCATCGCCGACTTCTTCAACACTATCGACCCATTTCTGCCGTTCGGATATCGGCCTCATCATCTCCAAGGCGGACATTCACCCATTATTCGACTAAAAATCTCGTTCCGATCAAAGCCGCCCTACTTCGTTGCAGCGGCTGCGGCTTCCCCCGGCGGCATAATCCGCATCATGAACGTCGACACCGCTTCCCCGGGTTTGAACGGGCCGGGAACCTGGTGGCTGACCGGCTTCACACTTTGGAGGAATGCCGCGATCGCCATGGCGTCATCCGCGGTGAGATGCGCGAAATCGCGCCAAGGCATGATCGGCGCCAGGATGCGGCCGTCCGGCCGTTCGCCGGTCTGGATCGCGGTGACGATCTGCTCCGGGGTCCAGCTTCCGATACCGGTCTCCCTGTCAGGCGTGATATTGCGGGCGACAAAGACACCAAGACCAGGAATCTCGAAGCCCACATCTGAACCGCCAAGGAAGCGCGACATGTCGGGCTTCCCGAAGAAGTAACCGGATGTGTGACAGTCGCTGCAGCCGGCAATCGTAACCAGATATTCGCCGCGCGATCTGTGTGTCATCGGCCATGGCCGCGTAAGATGGCAGGGCAACAATCGACGCTGTCAAGAATGCAAGATGAACTGGTGTCCGAAACATTGCTTCCTCCCTGTGATCTGTTCGTGTTTGTCCGTCGACCTCGCGCGCCGTCAACCGGTCGCAATTCCCCGATTTTAACCACGTCGAGGACGCTGAATTCTAGCATGGCCAGCACGTAGTAACCGTCAGCGATCAATTGGATGGTCGGCACTTGTCGCGCCCCGTTGAGCGCAGCTGTGACGGAGCTTGCTCAGCCGACGCACACGCCTTCTTTTGGCGCGATCGAGCCACGCACGTTGATGGATCGACTTCGTCGCCTGAAATGCCTTGACGGTCGGACCGGGTCGAACTCGGTCGTTCAGAGTGATTGGGTTTGATCCTGAAACGTCAGCCGCAGGCGACCGGATTCTTCAGCCGCCACACCGCATCATGCGCCGCCTCGGCCGGCCGCGCGCGCCTGTCAACCTGAGCAGTCCCACCTGTCAGCCGCATCAGTGCACCCACCGCGAACCACGCGGAACCGTCAAATCCCCATAGCGCCGGAACCACGCCCTCCATCCCGCGGGTTCTTTCCCTGGAGGCTTTCGGACGCCGGCCCTCGCGCCAAGCCAACACCTGTTGGCCGGCATCCGTAACCCTAAACAATAGCCGACATTTGCCGCACGCCTTCAGCTTTGACATCGGCGCTATCTTCAATTGCTGCCGGGGTGGCGGTGTAACCTTCAACGTGAGTCATCATGGCCTCCCTGATGTTGATAGGACGCCGCTGGCCTCTTGGGGTGCTCACGCGCTGAAGCTCGCGCTGCGAGCTTTCGACACGCTGTTCTCGGCTCGCGCGAGCCCCAACCCGAACCACAACGTCCACAGGGCCATTACAAAAGACGACGCAACCCAGACGAGGCTGCCCAGCCCGATGCCGAACCACATGCCCAGCGGCCATCCGACGAAGGCACCAAGCCCGGCCACGACTCCGACCAGTGACGCCCAGGTCGGCGTTACCTGTTGCCGGCTCAGCGTCTCATTGCCGGCGATCACGGCAACCGCCAGGCAGAGGAACATGAAGCCGTTGGCCTTGCCCTCGGCGAAGGCCCACCAGACCGCGAATCGCGCCATGTCGTTGGCGGCGACGGCATCGGCGACGGTGGTGGCCTCGGCCACGGCGGTTGTCATCGTCCAGAGCGCGCCGACGGCCACCACCGCCCAGGCGGATAGGGTCCACCAGCGTTCGGTCAGTCGAGAGCCGGCGGTCAGCACGATCAGGCTCGCGACGACGAACAGCGAAAGTGCTGCCGCGGCGGCCCAATGCACGACCACCCACAGGGTGACGCCACTGCCGATGGCCTGCATTTGCTGGGCGAGGTCGGGATTAATCGGCCCGTGACCGATCAGGACGAAACCCAAGAGTACAGAAGCGATCGCAAGCCAGGCGCCCGCGACCCGCATTGCGGTATCGGCATGCGACATCGCTACTTCCCTTCATTGTGGCCGGATGTTCGCAGCGCGATCACTGCGTCCGTCTCGCGATCTGTGGGCGAGCTGCGCCGTGGCGCCGCGCATCCATGGCCGATCGATTTCGAGTGCAAGCTAGCGCGGAAGGGAGGGCGGCGCTTCGGGCGAACCACCCAATGGGCGCCGATGACGGCATGGGTGATTCGACCCATGCCAGACCTGCTCAAACCAGGCGGTGCTCGTAGGCCCAGGCGGTGGCGGCAGCGCGCGTGGGGACGTCAAGCTTGTTGAAAATATTGCTGACGTGCCTGTCCACTGTCTTCCCGCTCAAATCCAGTTCGTTGGCGATTTGCTTGTTGGTTTTGCCGGCAGCGACCAGGCGGAGAACTTGCAGTTCACGGGCAGAGAGGCCGCGGGCTCCGTCTGATCGCATGCCAAGCAGGATATCGACACGAGAAAGGTCCGGCATGGCACCGAGCTGCCGGAACACTGTCCGGGCTGCCTGCAACTCCAGTTCCGCACCATCGTTGTCACCGAGGGCGCGGCAAGCCTGGCCTATCATGACGCCTACGCGCGCTGCTTCGTATGGCGCTTCGACTTGCTGCCACCCCTCGAGTGCCTGGCGCAGCCAAGTCAATGCAGCCTGCGCTTCGCCTTCTGCCAGTTCCACCGCTCCCCGCGCGTGAGCGGCAAGGGCGCGCAGCGGTTCGGTTCCGTAGCTTTCTCCAACGTCCGCCAGTTCGTGGCAGGCACGCCGTGCTTCCTCGATGTCATCAGCCGCCAGCATGATCTCGACGTAAGCAGGCAGCAGCCGAATGCGCTTCAGTTGGTCGGTCGTCGCGCCCATGACGCGCCGGATTGCGGCCGCAGCCGCATCGATGTGCCTTTCGGCCAACCGCAACAGGGCAAGGCCCGGCTGCGGTTCGAAGCCATGTTGGCTTGCACTCCGATATGCCTGCTCGGCCACGTCAAAGTCTCCGCGAAGGCGGTATACTTCCGCCAGCTGGTACCATGCTCCAGCCGTATCTCTCCGATTGTTCGACTGCGTCAAACGCTCCACGGCCTGCTGCGCTTCGTCGATCGCGTCCTGCCATGCGCCGCTGAGCCGCTTGATCTCGGCGCGATGCATCAGGCAGGTGCCGCTGAAACTGATCAGCTGGGGCTGTTCGGCGCACCATCGCCCCAGGGCGGAGGTCCATTCGCGTGCGCGGCCCAGAGCATGGACTTGCTGACACGCTTCGATCACGCTGCAGTAGATCAAGCCGGTAAGCAGCGGCGACAATTCGCCGGCCGTGACCGAAACCATCGCCTCGTCGAGGAGCGCGAAACCTTCCGCGGTTCGCCGCTGGCGCAACAGAACACGGCCCTGCAAATGCCGTGCACAGGCAACCAGATCCACGTCCGCAAAGCGCTCGCCAATCTCGACTGCGCCGCTCGCCGCAGCGTAGGCCGCTTCAAGGTTGCCCGAAGCAAGCTGCTGTTCGACATGGGGCAGCATCAGGTAACCCTGTTCGGCACAATCATGTGGCTCGCGTTCGAGCAGCCGATGCGCCCGTCCAAACCAGCCGGCCGCCTGAGCCATCTCCCCACGAAAGACAAGGCGCAGGCCAAGCCAGAAGGCGCAGCGGGCGGCCCGATGGCACTCGCCCGCGTCCAGATATGCATGATGGGTTCGCTCCAGGGCCCGCAGGTACTCCTCGTCGCGCCCGGTCAAATAGGCCGACATCGCCAGCCGTTCGAGATCGTCCACTGCGAGCGGAGCCGCTTCGCGGGCACGCGAGAAGAACCGATAGGCGTCGTCCCACGCCCTTTCCTCGTAAGCCTCACGACCGAGCACGAGCTGGTCCGCCTCCTGCAAGGAGCCGCTGTTGAATTGCTGTCGGTCTGACCTGCCCATCCGCATTGGTTCCTAGCCATCAATGGCTGCTTTGGAGCCAAGGTGCAGTATAGCATGCTCGAACGCGAATGACCGGAATGCACTTAAAGCGCTCTGAATGGGGAACGTCCCGGACGACTGAAACGGGTCGAACTCGGTCGTTCAGAATGATTGGGTTTGATCCTGAAACGTCAGCCGGCCGTGGCCGGCGTCTTCAGCAGAACGTCGCCAGAGGCTCAGTGCGGATCTCGACCCACTGGCAGCGCCGGCTCTCATGATAGAAGGACAAGAAGGGCGATGGGAACGCAGGGTCCGCGAAGGCACCCACCGGGATGGCGGTCAGACCGGGCTGGGTGTCGATCCGGTAGTGGACGGTGGTGCCGCAATCCGGGCAGAAGCTGTAGATGACGCGGCCACCCTCCTCGCCGGTGCGCGAGAATTCCGCTGCCCGCCCCTCGATCGATACGTCATTCTCGGCAAACCGCGCATTGAAGCTGAATGCACTGCCGGTGCGCCGCTTGCAGGCCAGGCAATGGCAGACGGAGACGCGCACCGGCTCGCCCGAACAAATGGCCGATAGCTGACCGCAGGAACATTTGGCGCGACGCGTGACCATGGCTGCTAGACTCCTGAAATGACCTCACTGCGCATCCGCGTGGGTGCTCAATTCGGCCCGCTTCTCATCCGAGACGACGGCGAGATCGAGGACCTTCTGCAATTCGGCAGCATGCCGGAACGACGGTTCGGCCTGGACGCCGCTGCGCACCGCATCGACGAAGCGCTGGTAGTTGGTCTGCACCGTTCCGGCGTCCAGAACTTGCCATTTGGCGTTCTCGACATCCTCGCCGATGCAGGCTTTCAGCTCCGAGCCGGTCAGATTGTGCACGACTTCGATGCCACCCTTGTCGCCGTAGATGCGCAGTCGGAGCTCGTTGAGATGGCCCGTCGCCCAGCGGCTGGCATGGACGACGCCGAAAGCGCCATTGCTGAAATCGAGCGCCATGGTGAAACTGTCATTGGCGTCGAGCTCGTACTCCCCGATCCGGTTGCCAGGCGCCTTGTCGAAGGACCGCAGGCGGCAGAACACATGGTCGATGTCGAGCACCGCGCCATAGCTGGCGAAATCGAGGATGTGGATGCCGACGTCGCCCAGCACGCCATTGGAGCCGTGGCCGCGCGACAGCCGCCACAGCCATTTCGGATCGGTGCGCCAGTCGCCCCAGAACTTGGATATCAGCCAGCTCTGCAGATAGGACGCCTCGACATGCCTGACCGTGCCGATCTCGCCTGCCAGCACCATGGCGCGCGCTCTCTGCAGCGGCGCGACATTGCGATAGGTCAGGTTGACCATGTTGATGATGCCGGCCCGCTCGGCCGCATCGGCCATTTCACTGGCCCTCTGGTAATTTTCGGCGAGCGGCTTTTCGCACAGCACCGGCTTGCCCGCCGCGATCAGCATCATGGTGGTCGGATGGTGGATGCGATCGGGCGTCACGTTCGCCACCGCGTCGAACTTGCCCCATGCCAGCGCCTCGTCCAGCGACGCGAAGCGGTTGGGGATACCGTAGATGTCCGAAAACTTGTCGACACGCGTGCGGTCGAGATCGACGGCGCCGATCAGTTCGACGCCCTCGATCTTGCCGAACTGCCTGGCATGCTCCTCCGCCATCCAGCCGGTGCCGAGTATCAACAGACGCATGATTCTTATCCTTAGGACAGGGCTTTATCTTCTTGTTCGATCATGGATTTGTCGTCTAGCGGAAGCCGGCTTCGCCGGCGGAATGAAGCTTTCCGCCGCGCTCGACGATCGGCTCGAGCGCCTTTTCCACCGGCACGTTCGGCGCATCGAGGATGGCTGGATTGGAGCCTTGGGGGTTGTGCGCCCATCTCACCGCATTGCGCAGCACCTTGTGGACGTTGGCGTCGTGATAGGTCGGATAGGTCTCGTGGCCGGGCCTGAAATAGAAGATGTTACCGGCGCCGCGGCGATAGGTCAGCCCCGACCGGAACACTTCGCCGCCCTGGAACCAGGAGATGAACACGGTCTCGAGCGGCTCCGGCACGGCGAACTGCTCGCCATACATCTCCTCGTTCTCGAGCTCGAAATACTCGCCGATCCCGGCAGCGATCGGGTGGTTGGGGCTGGTCACCCAGAGCCGTTCGCGCTCGCCCGCCTCGCGCCATTTCAGCGTGCAGGGAGTGCCCATCAGCTTCTTGAATACCTTCGAGAAATGGCCGGAATGGAGAACGATCAGCCCCATGCCTTCCCAGACGCGGCGCGCCACGCGCTCGACCACTTCGTCGGCGACGGCGCCATGGTCCTTGTGTCCCCACCACAGCAAGACGTCGGTCTCGGCCAGACGGTCGGCCGGCAGCCCATGCTCCGGCTGCTCCAGCGTTGCCCAGGACACTGATATTTCCGGGTCGAGCTTCAGTGCATTGGCGATCGTCGCATGCATGCCCTCAGGATAGATGCCCGCGACCACTTCGTTGGTTCGCTCATGAATATTCTCGCCCCAGACGACAGCGCGTATTGTCATGATGTCCTCGTGATTGTTTGAAGCCGGAGCCGCTCCACCGGCCACTCATACTGTCCCTGGACGGGATTGAAAACCTTCGAGATTGGCCAAACCTCCCCAGCTTCGTCATCCCAGGGCGGAGCAGGCGCGAAGCGGCGTCGCGAAGACCCTGGGATGACGAAGCCATGAAGGGCTGCCGCGAGCGACCTAAGCCCCTCGCCCCTCTTGGGCGACGCGTGTCAGCGGCTTCGACAGGCGCGGCACCACGACGAGGCGCTTGATCTTGCCCTTCTTGTAGGCGGCGAGGAAGCGGGCATAGTCCTTGAAGACGACGCAGCCATTCGATTCGGCGCGGCCGCCGCGCAGCATGTAGGTGTGGGCGAGCAGGCCGTCACGGCCATATTTGTTGCTGCCGCTGGCCGGCGTCAGACGGATCGCCTCGACACCGTGGAAGCGCGATTCGCGCATCGTCAGATTGTAGGTATCCGGCGGCGTCGGGCCGACATTCTTCTTGTGGACGTAGCGTGGCTGGTCGACCATCGCGCCCAGTCCCGAATGTGCCTCCAGCCGCGAGCCGTCGGGCATATAGACGGTCTTGGCCGAGATGTCGTAGACGGCGACGCCGGTACCCATGTTGGGCGTGGTGAACAGGTTCCTGAAGGCTCCGCCGAGTCCGCCGGAAGGCATGTCGGGCTTGGCATAGGCCAGCATGTCGCCGCCCTGCGTCTTCGAACGTTTGCCCGGCTTGCCCGACACACCCGGCACTGCCGCTTGTGACGAATTGCGAGGCGACAGGCTGCCGGGTTGCGTCTCGACCGGCGGACCGTCGGCCGTCTGCACCTTGCTCGCCTTGGCGGTCCTGGAGGCCTGCGCCTTGGGCGGCTCCGTTTTCGATGCCTGATCCTTTTGCGCCTGATCTTTTCGCGCCTGGTCTTTTAGCGCCTGATCTCTTGACGCTTGAGCCCGCGGCGCCTCGGCCAGCTTATCGATGTCCGCCCGCGGACGCAGCGTCGGCAGCGGAATGCTGTCGGGCATGTCGTCTTGCGGCGGCAGCGAGGCCAGTTGGACCTCAGGTTCTTGCGGCTCTTGCGAAGCCGCGGGCTCGCTTGCCGCGACGGCTGCCGGGAGCACGTCGATCATCTGCTCCGGCAATGTATTCGCCAGCGCCAGCGCAAGGCGCGACGAGCGTTCGATCTCCGCCACCGCGGGCCCGAAGCGCACTGACGCCGGGCCGTTCGGGTCGGGTATGCGTACCGGCTCGGCGAACCGGGCGTCGGCCGGCAGGCTGGCGAGCATGACGGGAGAGCCGGCTGAGGCACGGGCAAAGGCGGCGGCAAGCTTTTGCGGCGACAGCGCGGCCTTGGCGACCACGTCGTCGAAGCTCGATTGCCGCGACGCATCAGCGACAAGCGGCACGGTGTTGCGCTTGAGGCGGGCCGATTTTCCCTGGTGGACGAAGTTCGACGCCGACCGCAGGCAGTTGGCATCGCATCCGTGCTGCAGCAGCTTGGCCGACAGCGCCGCGTTTGCTGCGGCCCATGTCGGGGCCTGCGCCTTTGGAAGGCTGCGGCGAGGATCGGCGAGCGCGATGGTGCGCGGCGCGAGCAGGCTTTGCGGGAGACCGTTGGAAGCGGCGCTGAGCGAGGTTCCCACTGAATAAAGGCCGGCCAAGGTCGCCACCGACCATAAAGCAATGGCTGCGCCGACGGCCGGAACCGCGACCCAGCGCAGGCCGGGCCTCATCGAAGTCAATCCAGTTGCAGGACTGTCACCCCGGGTTTTCGCACTTACAAACGCCATTCAACCACTCTCAATCGGCCGATGCCGGCTAGCGGATTTCGCAGCCGTGACATTCACAGTTCGCCTGGTGCCCCCAGCACGCTTTGCGTCTGTTGCCGATTGATTCAAAAGATGGACAAAGTTGGTTAACCAATCCCTCTACCGACCGCCGATTGGGCGACGGTCACACCGAAAAACGCCCTCCAAAACCTGCATAGTTGGCAAAACTGCCCTCCAATGATGACTTTGCTGCCCGTTTTTGTCGGCCGAGTCAAGAAAGCGAAATGACTAGACCTTGCTGGGCGGAGTCGGCCATGGCTGCCAAAGTGAAGCCGGGCCGACGGGAATCGCGCGGCCGGTAGCCGCCGCCATCAAGCCCCGGCGATCGGTCAAACCGGCGATTATCGACCTGGCACTTGTCGACCTGCCACTCGGGCGAATGAACGTTAACCTCTGAGAATTCGGGATAGCGGCAAGATGTTTGCCGCACAGCAGCTGAATGTCGCGAAGTGTCGGAGCGGGATATCCAACACCTAGGCCACAGCCACCACTATGTGAGCCTGGATTTTGGCAGCAACCTCGCCGCTGCCATGCCTGTCAGCAATCGCGGCTGCGGCGTAGTCGGTTGCAGCGTCCAGTTTTCCCGCCTCTCTGGTCTCGATTTCATTGCGAAGGAGAGTGCCCTGGCAATATGCAACGGCCGGAACGCGGGGCGAGGAGGCACGGCTTTGTTCGGCTCTCGTCTCGATCACCACACCGGAAAAACCTGCGTCCTCCAGCTCGCTACGGATCAGTGCCGTATCGTGGTAGCCATGCGGCGTGCGTGCCAGAAAGCGCGGTGGATCGTTCGGAAAAATCCTCGCCAGGGCATTCGTCACATCGTCCGCAAATACATTCTCTTCGATGCGATCCCATACGCTGAATAGAAAATGTCTTCCGGGCTTCAGGACTCGCCGCGCTTCGCGATAGGCAGATGAGCGGTTGGGAAAGAACATCGCACCGAACTGACAACAAACGAGATCGAAGGCCGCATTTTCGAACGGTAGCGCCAGAGCATCAGCCTGACGCCATTTGATGCGATCGTCGGGAGCTTGCCGCGAAGCGGCGTAGTCGAGCATCGGCTGGTTGAGGTCGGTTACGACATAGCTTGCACCGAGCGACAGTTTTGGCGCCAATGCGCGGGTGACAACCCCGGTGCCCGCGGCGGTTTCCAAAACGGCGCTTGGCGACAAGGACGCTGCCCGTCGTGCAAGATCTGCGGCGAACGGCTCGAAAATCAACGGCACCATATAGCGGTCGTAGTTTTCCGGAATTGAGCCGGCGAATACCTTGTCCGTTTCCAACATTGCTATCCCCCGCCGTCCGTTTGATGGCTCGTCAGCATAGCATGGAATTGTTTGCTATTCGGTCGCATTCGACCGGGAGGCGGTTCGCTCCCGGAAGCTCCGAAACGCCGTGCTGCAATTATCTGCATATGTGTTAATATATTGTGGTCATGCGCATTGGTGCGTGGCCAACCATAAAATGGGAGGACGCGATGAAAACCATGAATCGCAGGTCCGCGATTGCTCTCGGCGTGACGGCGGCAGCGGTAACGCCTTTGTTCACGCTGGCGGCGGCGGCAAAGGTGAAGAAATACGGCCCGAAGGAAGGCAAGGAGATTGCACCCGGCGTCAGATTGGTCGAGGTCGGCACCGGCAATTCCGATATCCCCGCCTACAAGAGCATCTCAATTGTCGATATAGTCTTTCAGCCCGGAGCAGCCGCCCCTCAAATGGTGATGGACAACGACATGGTCTGCACCATTGCCGCCGGTGAATTCACGATCAAGAAGGCCGACAAGGAATTCAAGCTCAAGGAAGGTGACGTATATACCTGCTCCAAGGGCAAGACCGACGCGGCGGCCAACACCAGCAAGGTGGTCGGCATCCACCGCATCGCCGTCTTGATACCTGCCTAGCGCATACCGACGAAATCGGCCCGCGTCCTCTTCGGAGGCGCGGGCCTTTTGATGACGTGCGTGGCCTTGTGCGGTTCATCGTTTCACCGCTTCAACCCGGTCGACTTCGTCCAAGTGTGGTGAGGCTCATGCTGTTCATGGTTTTTCCTCCCGTTTTTTGCTTATGGGCGGTTCTCCCTCCGACCGCTTTGAAAGGGTGCGATTATATTAGAGATCGCGCAAGTTTCTGGCTGACTGCTGGCCGGTATAGGGGCCTGCATTGGCGGATTGGCAATGCGGCAGCGCGCTGAGCGTTTTGGAGTTCACGAAACGGCCCGGTGCTCTTCCCGAGCTGCCTCCCAGACCTCGCGCGCCGCATCTGCATTCAGTGCCGCGATTCCCAGGCCGACGATCAAATCCGGCCACGCCGAGCGCCACAGGAAGGCCGTCACCAATCCGGCCAGTATGATCGCAATATTGGCGACCGCATCGTTGCGGGCCGAGAGAAATGCCGCCCTGGTAAGACTGCCGCTGTGATGGCGGTAGCGCGCCAGCATGTAGGCGCACGACAGATTGACCGCCAGAGCGCCTAATCCCGCCAGCGTCAGCGCCGTTGGCTGCGGCGGCACCGGCATGTTGAACTTTTCCCACGCGGTCCACAGCGTCGCCAGGCCCGGCACCAGCAGGATAAGCGCCAGCGCCATGCCGACCCGCGAGCGGGCACGCAGCGACCATCCCATGGCGAGCAGTATGAGGAGATTGACCGAGGCATCTTCCAGAAAATCGACGCTGTCGGCGAACAGCGACACCGAGCCGATCGCCAGCGCGACAGCGAATTCAATGCCGAAATAACCCAGGTTCAGCAGTGCGACGACAACCACCACCCGGCGAAGGCCGTCCGACGCAATGGCTTGCTGCATGGTCTGTCCTAACACGATGCCGTTGTCGCTCTTACCAGCTGCTCTTCCAACGCAACAGCCGCATGGCATTGGCCGTCACCAACACCGTCGCCCCGGTGTCCGCGAGAATGGCGGGCCAGAGGCCGGTGATGCCGGCGATCGTCGTCACCAGGAACACTGCCTTCAGGCCCAACGCAATGGTGACGTTCTGCTTGATGTTGGCCATGGTTGCTTGGGACAGCCTGATCATGGCCGCAACGTCGCCGACGCGTCCATGCAGCACCGCTGCGTCAGCCGTTTCAAGAGCCACATCGGTGCCGCCGCCCATGGCAATGCCGACATCGGCCGCGGCAAGTGCCGGCGCATCGTTGATGCCGTCGCCGACCTTGGCTACCCTAAGCCCCTGCCCCTTCAACTCGCCGAGGATGCGCTGCTTGTCCTCAGGGAGCAGTTCGGCGCGCACCTCGATGCCGAGCTGTTTGCCGATGGCAGCCGCCGTGCGCTTATTGTCGCCGGTTAGCATGACTGTCCTGATGCCTGCATTGGTCAGCGCCTTTAGACCGGCGAAAGCATCCGGCCGGGGTTCGTCGCGCATGGCAATGAAGCCGGCCAGCGCGTTGTCTACAAGCAGCACCGCCACTGACTTGCCTTCATCGTTCAATGCCACGATGCGTGCCGCCTGGTCTGCTGGCAGCAGGTTTATCTCGCCCGCCGCGACTGGCGAGCCCAGAAACAGGTTCTTGCCGCCGACACGACCGATAACCCCTTTACCGCCGATCGCTTTGGCTTCGGCGGCAGGCGGCACGGGAATGTTGCCGGCTTTGGCCCTTTGGAGGATGGCCAAAGCGAGGGGATGGCTCGAGCCGATCTCAAGCGCTGCCGCGAGCGAAAGGATGTCGCGTTCACTGGCACCCACCGCAACGACATCGGTGACCTGTGGCTTGCCGAGCGTCAGCGTGCCGGTCTTGTCGAGCGCCACGGCGTTGATGGTCGCGAGCCCTTCCAGCACCGCCCCACCTTTCATCAGCAGGCCGCGCCGGGCTCCGGCCGAAAGCGACGCCGCGATCGCCGCCGGAACTGAAATGACCAGCGCGCACGGGCAGCCGATGAGCAGCAGCGCCAGCCCCTTGTATATCCATTCGTTCCAATCGCCGCCCAAGAGCAGCGGCGGTGTGGCGGCCACAAGCGCCGCGACGGCGACAACGCCGGGCATGTACCAGCGCGAAAAGCAATCGATGAAGCGCTCGGTCGGCGCCTTGTTTTCCTGCGCCTCCTCGACCAGCTTGATCACGCGTGCAATCGTGTTGTCTGCGGCGGTCGCCGTCACCTTGACGCGCAGCACGCCGTCGCCGTTGATAGTGCCGGCAAAGACCGTGTCGCCGACGTCCTTGCGCACCGGCACGCTTTCACCGGAGACGGGTGATTCATCGATGGCGCTCCCGCCTTGGGTGATCTCGCCGTCAGCCGGAATCCGGTCGCCCGGCCGCACGAGGATGATGGCGCCCACAGCCAGGCTTTCTGCCGGCACCTCGCGGGTCTGGCCGCCTTTCTCGACGAACGCGGTTTTGGGAACGAGGACCGTGAGCGCTTGAATACTGGACCGTGCCTTGCCGGCCGCAACCCCTTCGAGCAACTCGCCGATGAGGAACAAGAAGACCACCGTCGCCGCTTCCTCGCCGGCACCGATGCTGACGGCCCCGGCCGCCGCCACAGTCATCAGCATTTCGATTGTGAACGGAATGCCTGCGGCTGCGGCCATGGCCGCTCGGCGCGCGATCGGAGCCAGGCCGAGCAGCATTGCGGCGATGAAGGCCCACGGGCCGGTCGCGGGCCAGGCGCAATCAATCGCGAAAGCCACGGCCAAGGCGACCCCGCTGGCGATGGCCAGGCGGCCCTTGGCGCTGTCCCACCATAGCTCCGACGCCGGCGCATCATCGTTATCATGTAACCCCGCTACGTTCTCGTCGTGATTGCGCCTTCCGTCGGCATGGTTGTCGGCGGATTGATCGGACGCCGGCGTCCCAGACTTGGAGGTCAGCGGAGCGACGGCGTAGCCGAGGCCGGTGACCTTCCTCTCGATCGCGCCGAGATTGCTTTCGGGAGTATGAGTGACCGTCAGAGTGCCCGCCGAAACGGATACGTTGATGTCCTGAACACCAGGCATCCGCCGCACGGCCGTATCGATTTTGCTGGCGCAACCGGCGCACTCCACGCCTTCCACGCGGTAGCGGGTCTGGTGTTTGGTCGCAGCCATGGTGAACCTCTTGTATCTTCGAGCGCGACGCTACATCCTCTAGCGACTAGAGGAGCAAGCGAAAATGCCAGCAGGTATGACCATCGGTGAAGCGGCCCGATACAGCGGCGTGAAGGTTCCAACCATCCGCTACTATGAGCAGATAGAGTTGGTTCCTGCCGCTGCCCGCAGCGAAGCCAATCGCCGGCAGTATGAAGCGGCAGACTTGCGCCGGCTCGCCTTCATCAGGCACGCGCGCGAGTTGGGGTTCGGGATCGAAGCCATCAGGGCGCTGCTGACGCTGCAGGATAATCCCAGCCAGCCTTGTGCGACCGCCGACGTCATTGCCCAGGCGCGTCTGGCCGACGTGGTTCAGCGGATACGCAGCCTTACAGCATTGAAAGCCGAGCTGGAGCATATGGTCGAAGGCTGCCGGCACGGAAAAGTCTGCGAATGCCGTGTCATCGAGGTGCTGGCGGATCACGATAAATGCGAGCATGCCCGGCACTGATTGGGTCCCCTTGGTCGCTATGTCACAGCATTGGCACTTGCAAAAACCGTACTTTGCGGTCAGCCTGAGCAGATGTTGGCTCGGCTGTCGCCAAAACACATGCTTGTCACGCTGCTCGCGGTCTTCCTGACCGTGGGGCTCAGCCTGTCCGGTGCACAGGCCAGCATCATGTCGGCAACGATGACGGCCGGCATGGCTGCCGGCGATGGCATGACCATGCCCGCGGGGCCCGGCATGGACAAGATGGCCGATGCCGCCATGAAGGGTGACTGCAAGGGGTGCCTCAAGGGTGCCGGCGGTGACGGCAAGGGGATATACTGCCCGCCGACCTGCATTGCCCCGGCGCTTGCGTTGCTGCCGCAGAAGCTCGACATGGCGGCAATCCCGCTGCCGTCGCAAATATCGCCGCTGCCGGCGCCGTTCCTGCACGGGCGAAGTTCCCTGCCCGACCCATACCCTCCCAGAGCCAGCGCTCTCGTCTGACGCCGTTTCAGCCGTCCCACGGCTGATGTCCGGCGTCCGGTCGCCCGCTCGCGTTGATGCGCGACGGGCGCGGACAAGCAATCAGTCGACGCTCGCCGTCGATCGAGATCGCAAGGAACGTAAGGGTGAATAGCAATTCCAGTCTTTTCCTGTCGCGCCGCGGGTTCCTGCTTGCGGCGGCGGGCGTCGCCGTCTCGACGTCGATGCGCCCGGCGCCGGCAGCCGCAGTTGATGAGCGCCGTATCAAGGTCACGCCGGCCCATGCCCGGTTAATCGACGCAGGTGGCCCGCAAACCGCGGTATGGGCCTATGACGGCACAATTCCCGGCCCGACACTGCGCCTGCGGCAAGGCCAGCCGGTCCGCATCACTGTCGAGAACGGTCTCGACGAGGATACGACCGTCCACTGGCACGGCATTCGCCTGGCAAACGCCATGGACGGCGTGCCGGGCCTGACCCAGAAGCCGATCGGGCCGGGGCAAAATTTCGTCTATGAGTTCACACCGCCGGACGCCGGCACCTTCTGGTACCATCCGCACGCCGACAGCCTGGTCCAGCTCGGCCGAGGCCTTGCCGGCGCACTGGTCGTTGAGGAGGTCGAGCCGGTCGCCGTCGACCGTGACATTCTGTGGCTGCTGCAGGACTGGCGGCTTGCGGCCAATGGGCAGATCGCCGGCGGCTTCGGCAGCGCCATGGATGCGTCGATGTCGGGCCGCGTCGGCAATGTCGTCACCGTCAACGGCACGGGGCCAGGCGATCGGAGCGTGAAGGCCGGCGAGCGCGTCAGGCTGCGGCTCGCCAATGCCTCGCTTGCCCGCATGATGGCGCTGCGCTTCGAAGGCCACCGTCCGGTCGTCGTCGCCATCGACGGCCAGCCCTGCGATCCGCATGAACCGGAGGGTGGTCGCCTGGTGCTGGCGCCCGCCATGCGCATCGACATCGTGCTCGACATGCAGGGCCACCCCGGCAGCCGCCACGCGGTGATCGACGATTTCTACGACGGCCTTGCCTACACCCTGACCACACTCGCCTATGACGCAGCGCCGCCGCTGAGAACCCATCCGCTCGACACGCCTGTCGGCCTGCCGCGCAACCCCTTGCCCCAGCCCGACCTCGCTGGCGCCGAGCGCCAGGAAATCGTGCTGCAGGGCGGCATGATGGGCGGCGGCAAGCTCAAGGGCGTCGGCGGCATGATGGGCATGGGGATGATGGGCATGAACGGCGGTGCGGCCTGGGCGATCAACGGCATGTCGATGACCGGCGACGGCCATGCCGGCATGGCGCCGCAGTTCACGCTGAAACGCGGTGTGACCTGCCATCTCACCATGCGCAACGAAACCGCCTGGTGGCACCCGATGCATGTCCACGGCTTCAGCCTGTCGGTCATCTCGCGCAACGGTTCGCCGGTGCCGCACCGCCAATGGCAGGACACTGTGCTGCTCGCCCCCAAGGATGTGATCGAATGCGCCTTCGTCGCCGACAATCCGGGCGACTGGATGCTGCACTGCCATGTCGCCGATCACCAGATGGCCGGCCTGATGACGGCGTTCCGTGTGACCTGAAACTTTTATCCAATCAAGGAGAACTGCAATGAAACTGACCTACCGCCTTGCCGCACTGTCCCTGCTGATCGCAACGCCGCTGCCCGCCTTCGCCGCAACGATCAACGCCGTCATGTACAAGAACCCGCAATGCAGCTGCTGCGAGTCCTACGCCAACTATCTCGGGCACAACGGCTTTAAGGTCGACATCAAGTCGGTCAACAATCTCTCCCAGATCAGCAGCGATGCCGGCGTGCCGGCCGACCTCGAAGGCTGCCACACGCTGATGGTCGACGGCTATATCGTCGATGGCCTGGTACCGGTCGAGATCGTCAAGAAGCTTTTGACCGAGCGCCCTGCCATCACCGGCATAACGCTCGCCGGCATGCCGGCCGGCGCCCCAGGCATGGGTGGCGAGAAGCAAGGCCCCTTCGTCGTCTACGCCTTCACCAAAGACGGCAAGGCGCCCACCGTCTACGCGACCGAGTGAGGACATTGTGAGCAAACTAGCCATGGTCCTGGTTGGCATGCTGCTGGCGTTTTCGTGGCCGGTATCAGCCGCTGAGCCGCCGCAGAACTTTGCCGTTCACGAGGCGCCCGTCCCGGTGCCGGAAATCAGCTTCGAGGATGGCAATGGCAAGCCGAAAATGCTTGCGGATTTCCACGGCAAGGTCGTGCTGCTTAACGTCTGGGCGACATGGTGCGCGCCCTGCCGCAAGGAGATGCCGACGCTCGATCGTCTGCAGGCCAAGCTCGGCGGTCCGGATTTCGAGGTCGTCGCGCTGTCGATGGACCGTGCCGGACCTGACGCCGTCAAAATGTTCTATGGCGAGATCGGGGTCACACACCTCGCCCTCAACATCGACAGTTCCGCGAAGGCGATGTTCACGCTCGGCGCTGTCGGCCTTCCGATGACCCTGCTGATCGACCGCGACGGCAAGGAAATCGGCCGGTTGATTGGGCCGGCCGAATGGGACGCGCCCGACATGGTCGACTTCCTCCGCGGCCGCATCGCCGCCAACCCGGAAAGGAAGTGACCGATGCACATCCAATCGAGCTGGAAAGGATGGATGCGTGTGCTGCTGGTCGCGCTCGCAGCACTGGTCGCGGGCTTCGTCTACGGTGCGCGGGCGCACTCACTCGACGATGTCGACGCCATGCTGCAAAGCGATGAGAAATATTTCCAGCAGATCGACAAGCCGGCGCCTGATTTCACACTGCGCACCGCCGATGGGCGTGTCGTGCGAACGGCGGATCTGCGCGGCAAGGTGGTCGTCCTCCACTTCATCTACACGTCGTGCCCGGATGTGTGTCCCCTGCATGCCGAGAAGATCGCCGATGTCCAAAACATGGTGAACGGCACGCCGATGAAGAATCAGGTCACCTTTGTCAGCATCACCACCGATCCAAAGAAAGACACGCCCGACGTGCTGCACTCCTACGGGTCGGCGCACGGGCTCGATCCCGTCAATTGGCTCTTCCTGACCACGACCGAGGATCAGCCGGAGGATGCGACCCGCAGACTGGCGGAGGCCTTCGGCCACAAGTTCACGCTGACCGATGACGGCTATCAGATGCATGGCATCGTCACCCATGTGATCGACAAGGAGGGCCGCTGGCGGGCGAATTTCCATGGCCTGGATTTCGCGTCCGTCAATCTCGTCACCTTCGTCAATGCGCTCACCAACAATGTCGAGCGCCCGCACCATGATCAGGAAACGGGATGGTGGGCGAAAATCAAGGACATGTTCTGAGCACCATTCGCACGTGCCGGCGGTCCGGCGAAACAGAGGGAGGGAGAAGCCTGTGGCCCACAAGTCCAATCCATTGAGCGGAGCCGTCGGCAAAATGGCCCGTGCCGTCATGCTGGCCGGCGCGACGATGTGGCTCGCGCTCGGTCTCCACAATCAGGCGATCGCCGCGCGCGAGATGTCCCAGGACCAGTTCGACCAGCGTATCCACGATTATATCCTCGCGCATCCCGAAGTCGTCATGGAGGCGCTGCAGAGCCTCGACGCCCGCCAGCGCGAGGCTGCGGCAAAAGAGGCGAAAGCCGCCCTGGCGGCCAAGGCGGACGAGATTTTCCGGGACCCGGCGAGCCCGGTCGGCGGCAACGCCGAAGGCGACGTCACCATGGTCGAGTTCTTCGACTACAACTGCCCCTATTGCCGGCAGGTTGCGCCGATCATGGCGCAAGCAATGGCCGACGATCCGCATCTTAAGGTCGTCTACAAGGAATTCCCGATCCTCAGCACGGATTCCGTATTTGCTGCCAAGGCGGCTCTCGCCGCAAAGCGCCAGGGCAAATACCTGGCATTCCACAAGGCCCTGTATGCGGTGAAGACGCGGGTGACCGAAACGGTCGTGCTGAAGGTCGCTGCCAACGTCGGGCTCGACGTGGCTAAACTGAAGACCGACATGCAGCGGCCCGACATCCAGGCGTCGATCGACCGGAATACGCAACTGGCACAGGCGCTGAAGATCAGCGGAACGCCAAGCTTCGTCGTTGGCGAGCAGATTTTCCCCGGCGCGACCGACCTGGCAACGATGAAGAAACTGATCCAGCAGGCGAGGAGCAGCAAATGAGCCGAATATGCTACCTAAACCGACGGACGGTTGTTCTGGGCGGCGCCTTTTGCGCCGCCGCGGTCCTGAGCTTCCTCAAGGGGCCGGATCTGGCGATGGCCGATGGGGATGCCGATCTGCTGCGCCGTTTCAAATATCTCAGCCAGAACGGCAACAGCACGTGTTCGGCCAAGTTCACCGAGTCGATCGCGACCATGCCGGCGATGTCGCGGATCACGGGCTCGTGCTGCAGCCCGATGGAGATGAAGCGCTATGCCGAGCAGGTGAGCGGCCTGGCCAGGTACCGCGACATCGCGATGATCCCAAGCGATCCGTACGATATTCAGGCCGGCATCGCACAGAAGATGATGCCCTACTACGATGTGAAGCTCTCCGGCGACGAGCAGCAGGCTTACGACTATGCGATGGCTAATTCCAACGAGAAAGGCCCATGCTGCTGCCAATGCTGGCGCTGGAAAGTGTATGGCGGGCTGGCGAAGTTCCTGATCCGTGAGCACGGTTTCACCGGCAAGCAGGTCGTCGATGTCTGGGATCTCTCAGACGGCTGCGGCGGAGGTATGTAAGACGACCAGGACGTGGTCGACACTCCGGTTGGCAGGACAAGATACTTCCGGTTGCCGGGACAAGGGCGACAGGGCGGCCGATCGGGTTTCCTCGTCGTCTTGACCGAAATCCACGGCGAGCTAATTCCCTGCGCAATCGCCGATGCTTACCGACTAAGGCGGGCTTTCACTGACAGCAAGGTGATTGCAATGATGAATGGTCCAATGGGTACGTGGATGATGGGCGGCATGGCGCTCGTCTGGGTCCTGGTGTTCGTCGCCCTCTTGCTCGCGATTGCAGCCCTGGTCAAATACCTGCGAACCTGAAGCCGTAGACACCGTCAAGCATACGACTATGCGATGGCAATTTCCGAGGGGAAGGGAGCAGCCGCTGCCAATCCCTGTCAGACGAAGCCGGGAACCGGCTTGGTCTTGCCGCTCAGTTGCGCGCCCAGCGTCAGTGTCTGCGGGAAATTCCGGACGATCGCCGCCATCAAGGTGGCGCTGCCGGGGCGAAGGGCAATTCCGGCAACGGCCGCGGCGGCGTAGACCCGTGTCGAAAACAGTCTTTTCCAGGCCGCCTCGTAGCGTCTGGCGGCAGCCTCGCGCCCTGCTCGGCCACTTGGCGCGCATGCGAGTTCGCGAGCCAGCAGCCAGCCGGACTGAAGCGCCATCGAGATGCCCTCGGCGATGACAGGATGAGACTCTCCGGCTGCATTGCCGACGCGGAAGATGTCCTCTTCGTAGCACGAGCGAATTCCCGGCCGGATCGGACCTGCGGCAAGCCACGGACCGTCGAGGAGAGCCGGTTCCAAGGCGTTCCTGACGCCTCGGCACGAGTCCACGAGATGGCGCGAGACCGCATCGGCGGCCGACACGTGGCTCCGTTGTTTGGGGCCATATTGTTTACGCAGCCGCGCGAGCATATCGCGCCGGATGCAGCACGAGATCGACAACCGGCCATGATCCGCCGAAACCATGCCGCCATAGCCGCCGGGGAAGGCCAGCAGAGGCATCAAATCCGGCGGCAGGGACGACCCGGTGAAATGCGCCTTGAAGCCGAGCAGGTCCGACGGGCGATTGGCCTTTGCGAGCTGGCTGGGCAATGGTCCCGGTTCCCACGAGCCGTGTGCGGCGACAATCACCGGCGCTCGCAATATCGCCGCTTCATCCCCGGCCTGAATTCGCACCCTTCGCATCTCACCGTCCGGCTCGATGGCGACGGCGCGGCAAGGTTGAAAGATTTCGACACCCGCCGATCGCGCCGCTTGCAAAAGCAGAGAGTCGAGAATGTCCCGGCCGAGCGCCCGGCCGAAGCTGTCTTTCCCACGAGGCCCAGCTCCTGCACGTGGCATTGCCGCCTCGACACAGGTCTCCCCGGAAAACAAACCGACGCGGCGGATTTCGGGGCCGGCATTGGTACGCCAGGCATCGCCGATCCCGAGCCGGTCGAGAAGCGCAAGATTGCTTGCCGAGATGTATTCGCCGCAGACCTTGCGGCGTGGAAACGCACTCTTCTCCACAATTGCCACGGCCCATCCGCGCCGGGCCAGCGTGAGCGCGACGGATGTGCCCGCCGGGCCGGCGCCTATGATGATCGCGTCATGGGTCGACAATCCCGTCATGGGTCGTTGCCGGCGCTGGCGCCGACGAAAATGTGGGAAAACAGGCCGGCGCGTCGTTCCTCGACCGGTTTGCCGTTCGCCGCAAGCCAGAGACGGGAAAGCTCGCTGCCGCGAAAGCCGGCACGCACGCTTTGCGCCGCATCGTTTCGTGTGACGTCGTTGGCGCCGATTGCCGGCAGAAGACGGGTCGCGGCCAGCGGCAGTTTCGCCCGCAGCGGCTCTGTCGCAATGAGCAACGGGGCTTTCGGCCCGATCAGCGAAAACAGACGCACGAGTTGCGCATCGTCGAGATGATGCAGAAACAGATTGACGGTGACGGCGTCGAACCGCGCGCCCTCGATCTTTCCTGCCCAGTCGAAGACATCGGCGGTGACGCCTTCCGCCTTCCATCCCAGCCGGTCAAAATCGCCGCGCAATTGCGCGGTGAGGAGGCCGACGCGGTCGAGCATCACCAGTTCGACCCCGGGCCAATGCCTGGCCACGCGCCGCGCCACCGCCAGCATGAAGGAGCCATCGCCGGCGCCGATCTCCAGAATGCGGCGTGGCGGCTTTGGCACAAACCTCCTGAGCAACGACGTCATGATCGGCGCCTGAAACATTAGCATATTGATGCGCCGAACGTCGCGGCGCGCGGCCAGCGCTCGCGGATCTTCGGCCGCAAGTCCGTCGAGGATTTCCGGCGCAAGCTGCCGGTGCTCCAGGCCGCTCATGACACCGTTCGAAAGAGCATGGTTTCGGCCGTCAGCCCGGGTCCGAACGACATGCCGCAACCGAGCAGGCCGGGTGGCGCCTTCAGCATCTCCTTAATCACGAACATGACGGTCGCCGACGACATGTTCCCATACTGGCGCAACACCTCGCGCGATGGTTCCAGCGCAGTGGGCTCCAGTTCCAGAGCCCTTTCGACGGCATCGAGAACCGAACGTCCCCCCGGGTGCACGGCCCAAAGGTCGATGTCTTTAGCCGATCGGCCTCCGAGGATGGCGGCCTGGCTGTTCCGCAACGCTTCATGAATCGCTGCCGGCACCTGGCCGGAAAGAACCATTTCGAAGCCGTGGTCGCGAATGTTCCAGCGCATCAGGTCCCGCCGTTCCCTCGCCACCAGACAGTGAAAGCTATCGAGCTCGATGCCGGCCGGCTCGGCAGTGATGAGCGCAGCCGCGCAGCCGTCGCCCCAAAGGCAGAACGACAGCAGTTTTTCCAGCTCGGTGGTCTGTCGCAGATGCATCGTGCAGAGTTCGATATTGACCAGCAGGACCTTGGCCTGCGGGTCGGAGCGGACGATGTGGCGGGCCAGCTTGAGGCCGTTGATCGCCGCATAGCAACCCATGAATCCGATCATCGTGCGTTCGATCCCGTTCGGCAGCCCGCAACGCGCAACCAGCTCGAGATCGATGCCCGGCGCCGAAAAGCCGGTGCAGGTGGTGACGATCAAATGGGTGATGCGGGAAGCGTCGCCAAGCTGCAATCCGTCGATGCCCTTTTGCGCCAGAACAGGTGCGGCATCGTCGAACATCGCCATTCTCGCCGCCGTTCCGGGAAACGCGCCCCGGATGAAGGTTCCGGCCAGGTCGGCGGACGGTCCCTCGGGGTCGGACGCCGGCGCAAAGCAGGAATATCGGTGCTCGATGCCGGCAAGATCGGCCATGCGTTCGAAGATCCTCCGGCGATCGGCCGCGAGCATGGAGGCCGCGAAACGCAGGTAGAATTGATGAACCTCGTACTCCGGCACCGCTGTCGCGATCCGGTTGATATAGGCCTTGACGGGCATGTTCTGTCTCCTCGGCGTCTGCGCGGTGTTGCGTCGAGCCAGCGCCGGAGGGTCTTTGCTCATCGGCACCCGGTGTCGAACACCGGGTTTTGAGCACTGTTCGGTAAAAACGTTTCCGAGGACCGATTTCTTCCCGAAGGTTCAGTATGTGCTGGCAGGCAAACGGTTGGAGCGGGCGGGCGGTTGCGTCAGGCATCCAAAATCGCCACATCATGTTGACCTTCCATCTACTGGAAGGTCTATTTCCTCCGATAAAGGAGATTTCCGCCATGAACATCGGCGTCGCATCCGAAAAATCCGGCCTGCCGGCCAAGACGATCCGTTACTACGAGGATATCGGGCTCTTGCACCCGGCCCGGACAGACAATGGCTATCGCGATTACTCGACGGCCGATATTCACCGGCTGCGCTTCCTGCAGCGCTCGCGAAGCCTGGGGTTTTCGGTCGACGAATGCCGCCAGCTGCTGTCGCTGTACCAGGACAGGGAACGTGACAGCGCCGACGTGAAGGCGATCGCGAAAGCCAAGCTGGTCGAGGTCGACAGGAAGATCGCCGAACTGGTCGGATTGCGCGGCTTGCTTCACCAATTGGTCAGTCACTGCCACGGCGACGAGCGGCCGGATTGCCCGATCATCGACGAGCTGGCAGGACAAGGCGTCGCCCAGTGAGGTGGATTGAAAATCGGAGCGGCTGACGTGCAAACTTCGCTGTCATGCCGGCTTGTGCTGCCGCACGACCTTCCATTCATGCCAGATCAGCACCATGACGACAGCATCGAATACGGTCAGGACAAGCAGGCCGAACGAATGGGTGTAGGAGTAGCGGTAGACTTGATAGAACATAAATGCGCCCAGCGCCGCAAGCGATGCCGGATACGACCACAGCTTGCCTCTCAAAAGCCCGACAACGAGCAGCAGTTTTATCAGGCCGTGGCTAAGTAGGTAGAAGGCATAAAACTCCTTGCTGGCGACGGAAAAGTGGCTTGCCATCTGCGACAGATAGCCAGCTATGAAATCGTTCGGATCTTCGATCAATTCCTCTTGGGTGAATGTATTGACCCAGGAGGCAATGGCGTCGGTGGTGACGACATAAAGCAGGATCCCGCCCACGCATTCGATCAGGGCATGCGCCCCTTTAAGCCAGATGCTGAGCTCGAAAATCTGATGGATGCGGCGTTCGTCTACTGCTTTCACGAAATTCACCTTGCGATCGACAACAGCGGAAACGAGAAACGATGGATGCAGCTCTAACCCACTGGATCAACGCGGCAGCCGGGATCAGCCCTTTTCTTGATAAGGCAATGATCGTCGTCTCACAAATCGGCGTTCCGCTGATGGTGCTGGCTGTTGCCCTGCAATGGCGGGCAAAGGCCGACCGCTACCATGTGCGCCATGCTGCCTTGTCCGCCGGCTTGGCGTTCCTGCTCGGTCTGGCGATCAATCAGTTCATTTTGCTATTCGTCCACCGGCTGCGGCCCTACGATGCCGGCGTGACGCATCTGCTGATTGCGCCCAGCGCCGACTGGTCGTTTCCCTCCGACCACGCGACAGCCAGCTTTGCGGTTGTTGCGGCTCTTGCAATGCAAGGTCTGCCGCGCCGGACGCTGGCCCTCTCCATCATGGCATTGCTGATCTGCTGGTCGAGAATTTATATCGGCACCCACTATCTCACCGACGTGATAGGCGGTGCCACCACTGGCGTCTTAGGTGCCGTTGTGGTCCGATTTGCCTATCGCGAGAACTCCCGACTGGACAGTCTGGTCACAAGAATTCTCTAGCTCCTTATGTGCCAACGATGAGACGAGCAGCTATCATAGCGGTCCTGTCGCTTGCCTGCGTCTCTGTCGTGCTCGCCGCCGCCCATTCGGGTCGTGATGCGGTCATCCAGGCTCGCCAGGCCTCGATGAAGGAAATGGCCGCGGCGGCAAAGGCGATCGCTGGGATGTTCGACGGCAAGCAGGCGTACGACGCCGCGGCCTTCAAGGCGGCGGCCGAGACCATCCGCGCCCGCACCGGCCCTGCCCTGATTGCCGAATTCCCCAGCGCGACATTGGGCGCGCCTTCAGGCGCCAGGCCGGATATCGACCCCGCCCGCGCGGAGTTCGAAGAGCTGGCTCGCCACATCGGGACGCTGGCCAGCGCCTTGGCCTCCGACGCCGAGCGGGCGCCGCCGCGCATCACCGACGACATGAGAATGGGTTCCGGCCTGGCGATGGGCGGTGGCAGCCTGCTTGGCAAGCGACCATCACTCGCGGAAGCCGATCCCACTAAATTGCCGGCGGAGCACCTCCTGCATCTCATCTTGCAGGATTGCTCGAGCTGCCATTCGAAGTTTAGGCAAAAGGTCGAGTGATAGCGTCAGCTTCGCTGCAGCTGACCCGCCATGAAATTGCGCCAGCCGCCGAAATGCGAAATCTCCTTTGCATCGGTGAGACCGGCACTTTCGACGAGGAAGCCTTTCGGCGAAGTTCCGTCATCAAGCAGAAGCGTGCCGATGCCTAGCGGCGGCGGGATCGCGGCAACAAAACGGCCGAAGGCTTGCGGCGAGAGCCGCCAGACTTCGACCTCGATCGCTGTCCCCTTGCCGTTGCAGATGCGTTCGAGCCCCGGTCGCGGCACCGACTGGCCGGCGAGCGCGTAAAGCCGGTAGAGCGGCGCCGTTCTTGCAGCCCGGGCGAACATTGCGCCGAGCTGCTGCAGCTGGCCGTTCAGCGCCATCCCCGACAGATGCGCGCCGACCACGGCCAGCTCGATCGTGCCTTCATCCACGCCCGCCAGAACATCGCCGCGCTGCGGCTGCGGCCAGCCGATAGCACCAAGCGCAAGGCCGCTTGCCGCATGGACATCGCGCGCAAGCGACGCAGTCAGGTGGTCCTTGCCCGCCGCGGCAAGCAAGGTGACGCTCATCGGCAGACCGTCGCTGCGGGTTCCGCTCGGCACGGCAATGCCGCACATGTCGAGCAGATTGACGAAGTTGGTGTAGGTGCCGAGCCGGCTGTTGGTGACGATCGGATCGGCCAGCACCGCTTCGACTGTGTAGTGCGTCGGCGCGGTCGGCACGCAGAAAACGTCGACCGAGGCGATGACCGGCGCAAGCTTGGCCTTATAGCCTTGCAGGGCATAGAGCCCCTTGAAAGCGTCCGCAGCGGAAAGTTTTCGCGCACCGCCGATGATCTGCCGCGTCACCGGATGCATGGCGGCCTCGTTGGCATCCATGAAGTCCCTGATCGCGGCGTAACGCTCGGCCACCCAGGCGCCTTCGTAGAGCAGAGTGGCGGTGGCGTAGAAATCACCGAACGGGATTTCGACCAGCCGGCAGCCCAGCGTCTCCAGCGAGGCAAGAGCGGCCTCGAAACCCGCCTGCATCGCCTCGTCGCCGAAGAAGGTCCAGTCCGCCCTGGCCGGCACGCCGACAGTCAGCACCGGCGGGCGCGCGGCAAGAGCCTGAATGCAGAGGTCACGCGAATAGGGATCGGCGTCGTCCTTTGCCGCCGCCGCCTCGAACACGTGATAGGCGTCATCGACGGTGAGCGCGAAGACCGAGACGCAGTCGAGCGTCCGGCAGGCCGGCACGACGCCGGCGGCTGATAGCGCGCCGACGCTCGGCTTCAGCCCGACGATGTTGTTGAGGCCGGCGGGTATGCGCCCCGAACCGGCGGTATCGGTGCCGAGCGCGAAGGAGACGATGCCGCGCGCCGTCGCCACGGCCGAGCCGCACGAGGAACCGCCCGGCACCAGTTTCGGGTCGATCGCATTCCTCGGGATTGGATAGGGCGTGCGAACGCCGACCAGGCCGGTGGCGAACTGGTCGAGATTGGTCTTGCCGACAACCAGCGCGCCGGCGGCCTTGAGCCGCGCGACGACGGTGGCGTCTTTCGCCGGCAAGTAGGCATATTCCGCACAACCCGCCGTGGTCGGCATGCCGGCAACATCGATGTTGTCCTTGACCGCGAACGGCACGCCCCACAGCGGCTTTGCCGCGGGATCGAACGGGCCGAGCTTTTCCGCCTCGGCAAGCAACTCCGCCCTGCTCGCCAGATGGATGAAGATGCCGGGGTCATCGGCCGCCGCGAGCCGCGCATGGACCACATCGATCACCTCGCCAATGCCGACGCCGGCCTGATAGGCAACGTGCAGGCTCGCTATGTCGAAGCGGATTTCGCTCATTTGGCCTCGCCCAGAATGACTACCGGCAGGTTCCACTGGATGAGCACGACGCAGCCATCCTTGGTCCACACCGAATGCTCGGTTCCGACCGGGTTCAGGATCACGCTGCCCGCGGCATGATCGCCGTTCTCGTCGCTCTGCGTGCCTTCCAGCACGATGATCGTCTCCAGCCCGGCATGGCGATGACGCGGCACGCTGGCGCCAGCCCGGTAGTTCAGGATGGCGACCGACGGTTCCATCGGCCCACCCTTGAGCAGCCAATGCACTGTGATGCCTTCGCGAAAATGCTCGAATGGCAGATCACGCCAGCCCCCTTGGATGAGAGCCGCGTATGCGACGTTAGGCATTGGAAAGTCCCTCGAGCACCTGGTCCGTCGTTGCCGTCCAGCCGACGATGGCGCCCTGCGCCCTGATCATGGCAAGGGCTGCCGCCTTGAACTCCGGAAAATAGCTCTCAGTGGCATCCTCCGCCAGAAGGCATTCATAGCCGCGGTCGTTGGCCTCGCGCATCGTCGTCTGCACACAGACCTCCGTCGTCACCCCGGCAAAGACTAGCTGCTGTGCGCCGAGCCGCTTGAGGTCGTCGCCGAAGCTGGTGGCATAGAACGCGCCCTTGCCGGGTTTTTCGATGACGATCTCGCCAGGCAGTGGGGCAAGTTCATCGAGGATCGCCGTTCCCGGCTCCCCGACGATCAGCACACGACCCATTGGCCCGACATCGCCGATCCTGATCGACGGATTGCCGCGATTGCGCTTGGCCGGCGGCAGATCCGAAAGGTCTGCCTTGTGGCACTCCATCGTGTGGATCACCGGCAAGCCAGCGGCGCGAAACCCCTCGATCAGCCTCTTCACCGTCGGCACAATCGCCGTGACCCGGCTGACGTCATTGCCGAGGCTGGCGCCGAAGCCGCCAGGTTCGGCAAAGTCGCGCTGCATGTCGATGACGACCAGCGCCATCGCCTCAGGCTTGAACACAAACGGAAACGGCAGTGCGTCGATCCCAGCCATCAATGATGTCCCGCCATGTGCTCGCCGATCGTCTGCACGCTCGCCTGCGCGATCGGCGTTTCATAGACCAGCGCGCCATCCGACATGACGAAGATGCGGTCCGAGAGCTCAAGCAGCTCATCAAGGTCCTCCGACATCAAAAGCACGGCGGCACCGGCGTTGCGCGCCTTCATGATGCGGGCGCGGATTTCGGCGACGGCAGAGAAGTCGAGGCCGAAGCAGGGATTGGACACGATGAGCAAATCGACCTCGCCGGTCAGCTCGCGCGCCAGCACGGCGCGCTGCACATTGCCGCCTGACAGCGACGAAATCGGCGAAGCGAGCGAGGCCGTCTTGACCTTGAACTGTTCGACCAGGCGGGCCGCGTAGTCCCTGATCGCACTCACCCTGATCCAGTTGACCGGCTTGCCGGCCTCGTTGAGGTCGAAGGTCCGGAAGGCCATGTTTTCCGCCACCGTCATCTTCGGTGCGCAGGCATTGCGCAACGGCTCCTCCGGAATGAAGCGGACATTGAGCGTGCGCGCCTCGCTGCGGCTGGCGCCGTAGGGCGAGCCTTTCACCAGAACGTCGCCGCCATTGCGCGCCCGCTGTCCGGCAAGGACTTCGAGAAACTCCTTCTGGCCGTTGCCGGAGATGCCGGCAACGCCGACGATCTCACCCGATTTCACATCGAGTTCGCCGATGTCGATGGTTTTCAAACCGGTGCGGTCGGGCGCCTTCAGCGACTTTACCGTCAGCACCTGTCTGGCGCCGGCCGGCACCGGGGCGCGGCTGTCGAGTGCGGCGATCGGTTGGTCGCCGATCATCATCGCCGCCATCTGCTTGTGGGAAAGTTCGGAGACCTTTCCGGTTCCGGTCAGCCTGCCCTTGCGCAGCACGGTGATATCGTCGGCAAAGGCCGTCACCTCGTGGAATTTATGCGAGATCATCAGCACGGTGAGGTCGCCGGTCCTGGTCATGTCGCGCACCAGGCCAAGCACTTCGTGTGCCTCGCCGGGAGTGAGCACCGAAGTCGGCTCGTCGAGCACCAGGAAACTGCGGCCGAGATAGAGCTGCTTGATGATTTCGAGCTTCTGCTTCTCGCCGGCCGCAAGTTCCGCCACCTTGACGTCGAGCGGCAGCTTGAACGGCATACGCTGCATGAATTGCGCAAGTGCGGCGCGCTCCTTGCGCCAGTCGATGACGCCGGGCACCTTCTCGCGCGAAATGACCAGGTTTTCCGCACCGGTCAGCGACGGGACCAGGGTAAAGTGCTGGTAGACCATGCCGAGCCCGAGCGCCGAGGCATCCTTCGGACTGGCGATCGCGACCTCGCGGCCATCGACCAGCATGTCGCCGGCGGTCGGATGGTAAAAACCCGTCATGCATTTGACCAGCGTCGACTTGCCGGCGCCGTTTTCGCCGAGCAGCGCATGGAACGATCCCGCCGGCACCTTGATCGAGACGTCGTCCAGCGCGGTGAAAGCGCCGAAGCGCATGGTCATGCCGATGGTCTCGACGCCGACGGCTTTCTTGCCGATGCTTCCGCTCAAGATCGTGTCCTCACGGCAGCTGCGCGACGAAGGATGCCGAATTCGACACCGCGCCGAACACGCCGCCCTGCATCTTGATCATCTTGATCGCCGCGAGATGGTTGCCGTAATCGGTCGCGCCGCAGCAATCCTCCAGCATGACGCATTCAAAGCCGCGATCGTTGGCCTCGCGCATCGTCGTGTGGACGCAGACATCGGTGGTGATGCCGGTCAACACGATGTTTTCGATGCCGCGCTGGCGCAGGATCAGCTCGAGGTCGGTGGCGCAGAACGAGCCCTTGCCCGGCTTGTCGATGATCGGTTCGCCCGCCGCCGGATAGAGGTCGGGGATGATGTCCCAGCCGGGTTCGCCGCGCACCAGGATGCGCCCGGAAGGTCCGGGGTCGCCGATGCCGGCATTGATGCGGCGCGAACGCCAGCGCTTGTTGGCCGGCAGGTCGGCGAGATCGGGCCGGTGGCCCTCGCGCGTGTGGATTATGGTGTAGCCCTTGGCCCGCATGGCTGCGAGCACCGACTTGATCGGCTCGATCGGCGCCCGCACCAGCGAAAGATCGTAGCCCATATGATCGACATAGCCGCCCGGCCCGCAGAAATCGGTCTGCATGTCGATGATGATCAGTGTCGTATTGTCCGGCCGGAGCTCGCCATTATAAGGCCATGGATAAGGGTCGGCGTCGATGTAGCGCTGGGTGATCTCGGCTCTGGCGTTCATCGGAAAAACTCCAGTCATTTGGTGATCGACAATTCGCCCGGCGCGCCGACAAGCGAGCGGCTCGGCGACGAGGTGGCGATCATGATGATGAGCGTGAGGATGTAAGGCGCGGCGTAGAAGAGGTAGTAGCCCTGCGTGACCCCGACCGATTGCAACGCCGGGCCTAGCGCTCCCGCACCGCCGAACAATAGTGCCGCGGCAAAGCAGCCGAGCGGATTCCAGCGCGCGAAGATGACCAGCGCCACCGCCATCAGGCCCTGCCCCGACGAGATGCGTTCGGTCCAGCTGCCGGGATAATAGAGCGACAGATAGGCGCCGCCGATGCCGGCGAGCGCACCGCCGACACCTGTCGCAAGCAGGCGCACGATGTTGGGATTGAGGCCCATGGCGCGCGCCGCATCGGAGCTGTCGCCGACGACGCGCACGATCAGGCCGGCGCGGGTGTTGCGGAACGCCCACCATAGGAACACGGCAAGTGCGGCACCAATCAGGAACAGGATGTTGACGTTGAGCGCCGCCTGCACCTGCGGGATATCCGACCAGCCACCGAAGGCGATGGCCGGCAGGTCTGGTGCCGAGGGCTGGATAAACGGCTTGCCGAAGAAGAAGGCGAGACCGGAGCCGAACAGCATCAGCGCGATGCCGATGGCGATGTCGTTAACCCCGCGGAATTTGCAGATCCAGCCGTGGAACAGGCCGAAGCAAAGACCGGCACCGGCGGCAGCCAGCACGCCGAGCCATGGCGAGCCGGTCATCACCGCGACGGCGTAGGCAGTCATCGCACCGAAGACCAGCGTGCCTTCGAGGCCAAGATTGATGCGGCCGGAGCGTTCGGTGATGGCTTCGCCGAGCGAGACGAAGATGAAGGGCGTCGAAACGCGGATGGCGCCGCCGAGAATGGCGAGCGGCACGCCCCACAGGCCGATCTCGGTCGCGTCCATCAGGAGCCTCTCTTCCACAGATCGGGATTGAAGACCTTGAAGCGGCCGTAAAAGGTTTCGCTGAACAGGATGACGACGAAGAGCATGCCTTGCAGCACCAGCACGGTGGCGTCGGGCAGGTCCATGCGGCGCTGGATCAGCCCGCCGGAAGCGCCGATACCGCCGAGCAGGAAAGCGACCGGGATGATGGCGAGCGGATTGTGGCGAGCGAGGAAGGCGACGAGGATGCCGGTATAGCCATAGCCGGCGGCGAGCGAGGCGTTGGCGCTGCCTTGCACGGCGCCGACCTCCAGCATGCCGGCCAGCCCGGCGAAGCCGCCGGCCAGCCCGGTGAAGCCGACGATCAGCGGCCCGACGGCAAGCCCTTGCACCTGAGCTGCCCTGACATTGCCGCCGGCAATGCGGGCGGCAAACCCCCAGCGCGTCTTTTCGATCAACAGCCAGGACAGGAGGCAGGCGAGAATGCCGACGACCAGGCCCCAGTGCACGTCCATGCCTGGAATGTTGCCGATGCGGTAGGCATCCGCCAGCGGCTCGGTCGAGGGTTTGTTGAGCGAAGCCGGATCGCGCAGCGGCCCTTCGACCAGATGGTTCATCAGCGCGATGGCGATATAGGCCATCAGCAGACTGGAGATGGTTTCGTTGACGGCGCGGTAGTGGCGCAGTGCGCCGACGGCACCTATCCAGATGCCGCCGGCGACCGCGCCCGCCACGCCCATCAGCAGGATGACCACAAAAGCCGGCGCGCCATTCGCCGCGACGCCGATGGCGGCGGCGGCAACGCCGCCCAGCACGATCGCGCCTTCGCCGCCGATGACGACGAGGCCGAGCCGGGCCGGCAGCGCCACGCAGAGCGCTGCCAGTAAAAGCGGTGCTGCCCGCGACAGCGAGTTCTGGATCGAGAACCACGAGCCGAAGCCGCCGCGCCACATCGTCTCGTAGAGTTGCACCGGCGATTTGCCGACCAGCGCGATGAACACGCTGAACAGCGCCATGCCGACGATCAGCGCCGCGAGCGGTATGACGAAGGCTTCCGCCCGCCGCGCCGCCCATTCGAGCGCCGCCGGATAATTCCTGGCGCCAAACAGCGCCGGTGCGCTCGCAGTGCTGACCGTGTCTGCCATGGCCGTCTCCGATCCGGTTCAGGCGGTCGAACCGACGACGCCCTCGACCAGGTAGTCCATGCTTTCGAGTTCGAGCGCGGTCTCGGCGAAGGCCTGGCCTTCGGTCGCGACGACGACGCCCTTGTTGCTCTTCAGCGGACCCTTGATGACGGAAAAGCCGCCTTTCATCATTTCGGCCAGCGTGCCGTCGAACTGCTTGCGGGCGGCCTCGCCGACAGCGGGGCCGAGCGGGCTCATCTTGACGAAGCCGTCGGCCAGGCCGCCGCGCGTGAAATTGGGCAGCGGCGTGCCGGCCACCAGATCGTCGACGAACATCTTGTAGACCTTGGCCCAGTTCCATTCCGCGCCGGTCAGGTATTTTTCCGGCGCCAGCGGGCTCTGGTTGGCATGATAGCCGCAGACGAAGGCGCCACGCCCGGCCGCCGTCTCGACCACCACCTTGGGGCTGTCGACATGGCAGGTGATGACGTCGGCACCCTGGTCGACCAGTGCATTGGTGGCCTCGGCCTCCTTGACCGCCAGCGACCACTCGCCGGTGAAGATCACCTGGCAGGTGATGGTCGGGTCGACGGAGCGCGCGCCGAGCAGGAAGGAATTGATGTTGAGCAGCACCTGCGGGATCGGCTTTGCCGCGACGAAGCCGAGCTTCTTGGTTTTGCTGGTGTGACCGGCGACGACGCCGTTCAGATACTGGCCCATGCCGATATAGCCGAAATAGGAACCGGCATTCATCGGATGCTTGTCCTTGTTCCACATGCCACCGCAATGGCGGAACTGCACGTCGGGGAATTTCGCGCACATGGCGAGCATGTGCGGATCGAAATAGCCGAACGAGGTCGGGAAGATCAGCGACGCACCGTCGAGATTGATCATCGATTCCATCGTCTTCTGGACGTCGACCGTCTCCGGCACGTTCTCCTCCTCGACGACGGAAATTCCTTCGATCCCCTTCAGCGTGGCGGCGCCTTCGGCATGCGCCTGGTTATAGCCGTAATCGTCCTTTGGCCCGACATAGATGAAGCCGACGGTGGCCGTCGCGGCGAAGGCCCTGCTGATCGGAAACGATGCGGACGCAAGGCCGAGCGCCGCTCCGGCGGCGGAGGTCTTGAGCAGGTCGCGGCGGCTAAGCATGAATCTCTCGGACATTGAATGCTCCCTCTGTGGGGCCTTTGGGGCCGGTTAACACCTCAATGAAAGAAGTGTATGCAATCAGCATGCCAGTTTCGGAAATGAGATTTATTCAGCAATATCAATGAGTGTGCCGATGTTGGCTGCACAAAGCCGGAGCAATTGCATACACTTTTTGCCTCCAAAATCGCCAATTTGACATGAAGGCTAAAACATAGGCATACAGAGATGCGGAGGAATCGAAGCCGGTGAGTGGCTTACGACTCTAGCGAAAAGACTGGACGGAGGAGACGTGTCGGGAAAGCGCAATTTGATCAGGTCGGGCACGACCGTCGATCAGATGGTGAGGGCGATCAGCGACCGGATCGTCACCGGTTTCCTGCGCCCGGGCGAAAAGCTCGACGAGGCCTCGCTTGCCGCCCGCTTCGACGTCTCACGCACGCCGATCAGGGAAGCGCTCAGCCGGCTCAGCGCCATGGGGCTGGTCGAAAGGCGGCCGAACCGCGGCGCCACCGTCGCCGTGGTGACGCAGGAGCACCTCGCCTCGATGTTCGAAAGCATGGCCGAGCTTGAAGCGATCTGCGCGCGGTTCTCGGCCGAGCGCATGACCGCTGGCGAGCGCCGCACGCTGGAGGCCGAGCACCAGGCGTCGGCGCGCTTCGTGCAGCTCGGTGCCGAAGAAGAGTATGAGCTTTTCAACACCGAATTCCACACCCGGCTCTATCGCGGCGCCCACAGCAAGCACATTTATGAACTGACCGTCATGACCCGTGGCCGGCTGGCGCCCTTCCGGCGCGCGCAATTCATGCTGCCCGGCCGGCTGGCCCAGTCGTGGCAGGAGCATGACGCCATCGTGACAGCAATCATGCGCGGCGACAGTGCGGCGGCCGGAACAGCCGCCAAGGATCATGTCTCGATCGTCAGCGAGGCGAGCGCCGTCTTTGCCATCGGCGATCGCCCCAAAGGCAGGACCGAGCCGTTCCCGACGTCGGCTTCCTAACCGTCAATCGACCAGCACGGCGACCACGGCAGCGCAGTCGCCGGCCTTGACCAGCCCCGGAAAATGCCGCGCCGCCAACAGACCGGACATTTTGGCCCGGATCTCCTGCGGAGCGCCGCCGGTGCGGCCTATGGAATGGATACGTGCCAGCACCTGGTTCTCTGCCACCGGCTCGCCGAGATCGATCATCGTTTCGATCATCCCGTCGTCCTCGGCGAACGAGAAGCAATCGCCGGACGGCATGTCGAGCCAGCGGGTCGGCTGCATCTCGACCGCGCCGGCGACGATGCCGGCATGGCGCAGCACATTGAGCACGCCGCGACGTGCGATCCGCACCGTTTCCGCGCGCGAAGTCCCGCCGCCGCCAAGCTCTGTGGTGATGAACAGCTTGCCCATCTCTTCGGCGGCAGTGTCGAACATGCCGACCGCGTCGATCTCCAGCATTTTCATCGACCATGGTGCGGAGAAGGCTTCAACCGCGGCGAAACCCTTCGCTTCCAGCACCTTGTCGGGCCGGATGTGGGCGGCGCAGAACGGCACGAAGTCGAGCGTCTTGCCGCCGGAGTGGAAGTCGAGCGCGATGTCTGTACGGGGCAGAAGCTCGCGCTGGAAATAATCGGCGATCTTCTCGGTCACCGTGCCGTCGGGCCGGCCGGGAAAGCTGCGGTTGAGATTGCCCTTGTCGATCGGCGAGGTGCGTGTGCCGGCGCGGAACGCCGGATAGTTCATTGCTGGCACGATGATGATCGTGCCGCTGACTTGCTTCGGGTCGAGCGTACGGGCGAGGTCATAGAGCGCCAGCGGGCCCTCGTACTCGTCGCCATGATTGCCGCCGGTGAGCAATGCGCTCGGCCCCTTGCCGTTGCGGATGACGCAGATCGGGATCATCACCGATCCCCAGGCGGAATCGTCGCGGCTGTAAGGCAGGCGCAGGAAACCGTGTTGCACGCCGTCGCGCTCGAAATCGACGGTCGGCGTGATCGGTGACGGGCGAAGGCTGGACATCGGGCTCAATTCTTCACCACCAGTTTGCGCGGCACATTCGCCAGGCACTCGACGCCCGTCTCGGTGATCAGGATGGATTCGGTGATTTCCAGCCCCATCGTCTCAAGCCACAAGCCGGTCATGAAATGGAAGGTCATACCGGGCTTCAACTCGGTGCGGTCGCCTGGACGCAGGCTCATCGTGCGCTCGCCCCAGTCAGGCGGATAGGAAAGCCCGATCGGGTACCCGGTGCGGTTGTCCTTGACGATGCCGTACCGCTTCAGCACCGCGAAGAAGGCGTTGGCGATGTCCTCGCATGTGTTGCCGGGCTTGGCGGCGGCAAGTCCCGCCTCCATGCCTTCCAGCGTCGCCTTTTCGGCATCGAGGAATTCCTGCGTCGGTTTACCAAGGAACACTGTCCGCGACAGCGGGCAGTGATAGCGGTTATAGCAGCCGGCGATCTCGAAGAAGGTGCCCTCGCCCGATTTCATCGGCCGGTCGTCCCAGGTCAGATGCGGCGCCGATGCGTCGGCGCCCGACGGCAGCAGCGGCACGATCGCCGGATAGTCGCCGCCGATGCCGTCGACGCCGCGCGTGCCGGCATCGTAGATCTCGGCGACCAGGTCGCATTTGCGCATGCCGACCTCGATCTTGTCGACGATGCGCTGGTGCATCGCTTCCACGATGCGGGCGGCCTTGCGCATGTAGTCGATTTCGGTCGGGCTCTTCACCGCGCGCTGCCAGTTGACGAGTGCCGTGGCGTCGACGAAGCGGGCATAGGGTAAGTGCTTCTGCAGCGCTGCGAAGGCAGCGGCCGAGAACCAGTAATTGTCCATCTCGACGCCGATGCTGAGCTTGCCCCAGCCGCGATCGGCGAACACGCTGGACAGAAAATCCATCGGATGGCGCTCGGTCGACTGCACATAGTGGTCGGCATAGCCGATGATGTTGTCGTGCGCGAGATAGGCGGTGCGCTTGGCGCCGTTGGCGTCCTGGCCGCGCCCGTACCACACCGGCTCGCCCGACGGCGGCACGATGACAGCCTGATGCACATAGAACGACCAGCCGTCATAGCCGGTCAGCCAAGCCATGTTGGACGGATCGCTGACGACGAGCAGATCGATGCCCTTGGCTTCCATGGCCTTCCGCGTCTTGGCGAGGCGCTCCGCATATTCGCCGTGCGAGAATTTCAAGTTGGGCTGCATTGTTCTTGGTCCTCGTTTGTTGGGCCTTGCGGCCAGCATCAGCTTTCGAAAATCGTACCGGTCTTGGCCGCACGCGCACGGTCGCGGGCGAGCGTGGCGATCGCCGTGTCCTGCACGCCGGTGCCGGTCAGGTCGGCGATGGTGATGTCGCTGTCCGAGCGTCGGCCGTGCCTTTCGCCGGCGATGATGTGGCCAAGCTCGGTGATTTCGGCATCGGACGCCATCACGCCCGCCGCGATAGCATGGTGCAGTTCGCCCAATCGGCGCGTCTGTTTGGCGCTATCGGCGACGTAGAGATCGGCCATGCGCAGGATCGCCGGCGCGATCTCGTTCTTGTGCTCGGCATCCGAGCCCATGGCAGTGATATGCTGGCCGGCGGAGACGAAGCCGGCCTTGATCAGCGGCTCGGTCGACGGCGTCGTGGTGACGATGATGTCGGCATCGGCCGCAGCCTTTGCCGCGTCGGGCTCGGCGTGAACGGCGATGCCCAGTCTTTCGGACAATGCGTCGGCCGCGGCTTCGGCCTTGGCGGCATCCCTTGCCCAGATGCGGGCTTTGGTGATCGGCCGCACCAGCATCAGCGCCTCGAGCTGCAGTCCGGCCTGAACACCGGCGCCGAAGATCGCGGCAACGGAGGAACCCGGCCGCGACAGATGCTTGGCGGCAACCGCGCCGGCCGCCGCCGTGCGGATGTCGGTGAGATAGCCATTGTCGAGCAGCAGCGCCTCGACCAGACCGGTTTTCGCCGACAGCAGCACCATCATGCCGTTGACGCTGGGCAGGCCGAGCTTCGGATTGTCGAAGAAGCCGGGGCTGATCTTGATGGCAAAACCGTCGATGCCCGGCACATAGGCGGTCTTGACGTCGACCTCGCCGCGATGCTCGGGAATGTCGAGCCTGAGGATTGGCGGCATCGCCACCTGCAAGGTGGCGAGCGCGCGAAACGCGTTCTCGACGCAGGCAACGGCATCGAGATCAAGCTTCACGATCTTGCGCAATTCAGCTTCGGTGAGGATCGTCATCCGGCTCATGCTGCGCTCTCCGCAATTGCTTCGCCGCAGATGATCTTGCGGTGCAGTGTCATATCGATGTTGCGGCCGGACAGCACGAGCACCGTCGGGCCATTCGCTTTGACCTTGCCGGCAAGCACGGCCGCGATGCCGACCGCGCCGGCGCCTTCGACGATCTCGCGCTCCTGCTCATAGGCATGGCGGATGCCGGCGGCGATCTCGTCCTCGCTGAGCAGGATCACATTGTCGAGCAGGTCGCGGCACATCGAGAAGGTCAGCCGGTTGTCGAGGCCGATGCCGCCGCCGAGTGAATCCGCCAGCGTCGGCAGTTCTTCGACCAAAACCGGATGTCCGGCGTCGAGGCTCGCCTTCATCGCCGCACCGCGCGCCATTGAAACGCCCACCACCTTCGTCGCCGGGCTGACGCCCTTGACGGCAGCGGCAACGCCAGCCGCCAGCCCACCGCCGGAAAGCGGCACCAGCACAAGGGCGGCATCAGGAACCTGTTCGATGATCTCCAGCCCGAGCGTGCCTTGCCCGGCGACAATGGCAGGATGGTCGAAAGGCGGCAGCATGATCAGCCCCTCTTCCGCGACCAGCCGTTCGACCTCCCGCTGCGCATCGTCCTGGCTGTTGCCGACGATGCGGATCCCGGCGCCGAGCCGGCGGATCTCGTCGAGCTTGTTCTGCGGCACCAGCCGCGACATGCAGATCGTCGCGTGGATGCCTTGCAATTGAGCAGCATAGGCAAGTGCCCGGCCGTGGTTGCCGGTCGAGGCCGCGACGACGCCGCGCGCCTTCTCCTCTTCTGTCAGCGAAGCGATTGCGCTCGAGGCACCACGCAGCTTGAAGGCGCCGGTGGTCTGCCGGTGTTCGAGCTTGAGATAAACAGGAGCGTCCAAGTGCTGGGAAAGACTCCGGGAAGGAACGGTCGGCGTACGCTCGACCTTGCCTGCGATGCGCTCGCGCGCGGTGTGGATTTCGGACAGGCTTATCCTGGACGTGGTCATGGCTCATCAATCAGTTCAGCGGCAGCGTCATCAGACGGCCGAATTCAGGGCGCGGCTCGTCGTCGTCGCAAAGCCGCAGGCAATTCCAGGCCGTCGCCTGGTTGCTGGTGACGACAGGACGGCCGATGGCTTCTTCCATGCCGACAACTGCCGCCGCGGACCGCAGTGCCGTGCAGGAGACAAACAGCGCGTCCGAGTGTTCGGCCGTCGCCTCGCGAGCCAGATCGACCAAGGATTTCGGCGCAATCCGCGCCATCTCGCGATCATCCTCGAAGCCGAGGCAAGTGAAGCTGACGATTTCGAAACCATGCTCGGTGAAATAGGCCGCCATCGGCCGGCTGGTCTCGACCGTATAGGGAGTGAGGATGCTGATCGTCCTGGCGCCCAGCGCCTTCAGGCCGCGCACCCCGGCCATCGGCGGCGTAACCACCGGCGCGCCGGGTTTGGCGGCCTGCACCGCCGCCTCGATCTCGGCATCGCCGATCACGACGGAGGCCGAGGTGCAGGAATAGCAGATCGCGTCGAGCGGCTCGTCGGGCAGGATCAGGGCCGCGGCCGCCGTCAGTGACGGCTGCATCTTGCGCAAATTGTCCGGCGTCGTCGGGTTGGCGTAGGGAATGCGCGCGACATAGACCCCGATGCGGTCGCTTGCCACCATGCGGTGAAAATCCGGTTCGCTCGTGTGGTCGGTGGCAAGGATGATCAGGCCGACCCGCTTTTCCAGCGGACGCGCGTCGAGCGGCGGCCGGGCCGAATGCAGGCGGATTTCGGGTGCAGCGCTCATCTTTCGATCCGCCCATAACGGTGTTCCAGCCAGCGCAGCAGCACCACCGAGAACAGGCTGATGGCGAGGAAGAAGGCGCCGACCAACGTGATCGGTTCGATATACCGATAATAGGTATTGGCGACGCTCTTGGCCTGGTTCATCAGTTCCAGCACGGTGATCGCCGACAGCAGCGGCGTCTCTTTGAACATGGCGATGAAATAATTGGCAAGCGCCGGGATCATCGGCGGGATCGCCTGCGGAATGATGATGTGCGTCCAGGTCTGGGTGGCGTTCAGATTGCAGGCCTTGGCCGCTTCCCACTGGCCGCGCGGAACATTATCGATGCCGGCGCGGTAGACCTCGGCCGTGTAAGTGCCGTAATGCAGCCCGAGACCGATGACGCCCGCGACCAGCGGCGGCAACAGGACGCCAAAATCCGGCAGCACGTAGAAGATGAAATAGAGCTGCACCAACAGCGGTGTGCCACGGATGAACTCGGCAAGGAAACCGACGGTGCGCGACAGAGCCCTGTTCGGCGACCGGCGCGCCAACGCGATGCCCAGCCCGACGATCGCCGCCAGTACCGAGCCGAGCAGCGTCGCCAGGATGGTGATCTTCACCCCCTCGATCAGCGTCGGCAGGATCTGCCGGACAAAATCCCAATCCCATTCCATTATCAGGTCCGATCCATCATACGCGCACCCCGTCGAGGCCACGCGCCATGCGGCGTTCCAGCGACCGCACGCCCCAGGAGATGAGCAGCGCCAGGACGAAATAGATGACGAGGATGGTGCTGAACGGCACCAGAGTATTGCCGGTCTGCGAGCGCACCACCTGCGCCTGGAAGGTCAGGTCGGCGAGCGAGATTAGCGAAACGACGGCGGTGGCCTTGAGCAATTCAATGGCGTTGTTGCCGAAGGTTGGCAGCATCACCAGAAGCGCCTGCGGCAGGATGACATGGCGCATGGCTTGCCAGCGGCCGAGATTGAGCGCGGTGCACGCCTCATATTGTTCGCGGCCGATCGACTTGATGGCGCCGCGCACCACTTCCGCTGCATAGGCGCCGACATTGAGGCCCAGCGCCAGCACGCCGGCCTGCAGCGGCGTCAGCGAAATGCCGGCAAAGGGCAGCACGAAATAGGCCCAGAACAGCTGCACGAAAATCGAGGTGCCGCGGAAGAACTCGATATAGGCGGTGGCCAGCGCCCGCAGCACGAAAAACCGCGACAGCCGCCCCAGCCCGGCAAGAAAAGCCATGATCAAGGCCAGCACCGACCCCATCAGCGTCAGCTCGATGGTGACAAGCGCTCCTTGCAATATCAGGCCGAAATAGCCGGACCATTGGGTCATTGGGTCGAAAGTTTCCGCGTTGAATGTCTAGCGACACGTTGCTTCCAGCGTCCTTCTCCCGGTTCACGGGGAGAAGATACCGGCAGGCAGATGGGGGGCAGCGCGAACCAACCGGAGTATGGCGCCGCCCCTCATCCGGCCCTTCGGGCCACCTTCTCCCCGTGAAAGGGGAGAAGGAAGAACGCACCTACTTCGCCGAGCAGAGCTTGTCGCGGCTCGTCGACATTGCCGCCGCCGCCGAGAAGCCGTAAGGCTCGATGATCTTGGCGAACTCGCCGGACTTCTTCAGTTTCGCCAGCTCGACATCATAGGCGTCGCGCAGCGCTTCGTCGCCCTTCTTGAAGGCCGCGCCGTCGCAATAGACCGGCGCACCGACCACCGGCGCGATGACTTCGAGGTTCGGATCATTGGCTTTCTTGACCAGGTCGTTGATCGACAGCACGGGCAGCGAATAAGCATCGATGCGGCCGTCCTGCAGCATTTTCAGGCCGCTCTGGCCGTCCGGCACGACGATGACGCGCTCGCGCGGCACACCTGCGGTGAGCGCCAGCTTCTCTTCAGTGCCGCCACCCGGCGCGCCGATCGTGGCGCTCGCGTCCTTCGCGACGTCCTCGTAGCTCTTGAAGCCCTTCGGGTTGCCTTTCTTCACCAGCATCGCCTCGGCGTCGCACAGCACCGGTTCCGAATAGGCGACCGCAGCACAACGTTCCGGCTTCATGAACAGGCCGGCGGTGACGACGTCGAAACGGCCGGCCTGCAGGCCGGGAATCATCGCGCCATATTCCGAGATCGAGGCGACGATATCGTTGACGCCAAGGCGCTTGAAGATTTCACGCGCAACGTCAGGCGCCGCACCCGAAACCTTGCCGTCGGCAGCGACCGCCGTATAGGGCGGCTCGTTGGCGATGGCGACGCGGGCAAAGCCTTGCGCCTTGAGCTCTTCGAGCTTGCTGTCGTCGGCCGAGCCGGCCGTCGAGGCGGCCAGCACCGCCGTCAGCGCGATACCGGCGACGCCGGCCAAAATGGCAAATTTCTTCATTGTTCCCAACTCCTTGTTTGTCTGTCTTCTTGGCTTGCTTGAGGCGTCGCCGCCTCGCATGGCAGTCAGACCCGATGTCCGGCCGCAATGATCTTCTTCAGGAAACCTTGCGTGCGCTCCTGTTTGGGATGGCGGAAAATCTCGTCGGGCTTGCCCTCCTCGACTATTCTGCCGCGATCGAAGAACAGCACCCGGTCGGCGAAGTCATGGGCGAAACCCATCTCGTGGGTGACCAGCAGCATGGTCATGTCGGTCTCGGCGGCGAGCTTGCGCATGACGTTGAGCACCTCGTCGACGAGCTCAGGGTCGAGCGCCGAGGTGACCTCGTCGAACAGCATGATTTTCGGCGACAGCGCCAGCGCCCGCGCAATCGCGACGCGCTGCTTCTGGCCGCCTGAAAGCTGCGCCGGCATCGCTTTGGCCTTGTCGACCATGCCGACCATGTCGAGCAGTTCCATCGCCCGCTTTTCGGCGGCGGCCCGCGGCACGCCTTTGGTCAGCATCGGTGCCAGCGTCACATTGTCGATGACGCATTTGTGCGGAAACAGATTGAACAGTTGGAAGACCATGCCGATCTTCTGGCGCATCTTTGCCAAATGCCGTTCATCGGCCGTCAGCAGCCGGCCGTTGCGCTCCATGTGGTACAGCTGTTCGCCGTCGACCTGGATGTGGCCGCTGTCGATACGCTCTAGCGTCATCAGGATGCGCAGGATCGTCGTCTTGCCCGAACCCGACGGGCCGATCAGTGCCAGCTTCTCGCCGGGCATGACTTGCATCGAGAGGCCGTCCAGCACCTTGAAGGTGCCGAAGCTTTTCGAAATGCCGTCGATCTTGATGATGGGCGCCGACAATGGATTTCCCGTGCTGGAGAAGCTATGCCTTTAACGATGCGGATCGCGGCAAATCATGTCAATCAAGAAAATAATATCATGACAATATTTCGAACTCCGCACAATTCGCGCCATTCGCCGTCTAGATCGCAAGCAGGAGATGCTCGGGATCGCCGAGCAGAAGCTTGGTGACAACGCCGAGACCGGCACGCAGTTCCCCCTCCGTGGTCGAGCCCAGCGAAATCCGTACGGCTGGATGCCAAGGCATCTGCGAAATGCGAAACGACGTGCCGGGCGCGATCGCCACGCCCTGCAGGCGGGCCTGGGAAACAAAGCTTTCCTCACCGCGGTCATCGGGCAGTTGCAGCCAGACATGCAGCCCGTCGCGATGAGCGCGATAGTCCACTCCGGCAAGCACCTCGGCGGCTATGTCCAGACGCCGGCGCAAAGCCAGGCGCTGCCATCGCACGAGTTCCATCGCGGTGCCGTCGGTCACCCATTTGGTGGCGATCTCGGCCACCAACGGCGTCGCCATCCAGTTCGAGACGAGATGGCGATTGGCGACCGCGGCGACATAACGATCGGGCGCCGCGAGATAGCCGATGCGCAGGCCCGGCACCACGATCTTGGTAAAGGAGGTGACGTAGAGCGTGCGCTCGGGCGCGAAGGCGGCTACCGGCGGCGGCCTGTCCTCGACCAACGGGCCGAGGACGTCGTTTTCGATAATGGCGATGTCATGCCTGCGCGCAACGGCGGCAATCTGTTCGCGCCGGCCGGCATCCATCAGGGTAGCCGTAGGGTTGATCACCGACGGCTGCACGAACACGGCGCGGATGTCCGACAGCCGGCAGGCCTCGTCCAGCGCTTCCGGGATTAGCCCATTGTCGTCGATCGGCAAACCCTCGAGATTGAAGCCGAGATAACGCGCCAGCGGGATCAGCGTGTGGTGGCCGATCGCCTCGGTGGCGACGGTCGAACCGGGCGGCGCCACGCTCATCAGCGCCACTGTCATCCCTGCGGTGGCGCCGTTGGTCAGGCTGATGTTCTGCGGCGACGCGTCGAGGCCACAGAGGCGTAGCCACTCGACACCCACCGCGCGGTGGCGCGGGAACACCATGTTCGGCCTGAACGACAGTGCCGAGCTCGACGGCAGGTTTTCGGCGAGCCAGCCCAGCGCCTGCCTCAGCCGCTCCAGATGCATCGGTTCGCAGACCGGCTTCAGGATGGAGAGATCGATGACCTCGCCCAGCCGCTCCGGCAGATAGGGCGGCTCCGGCTCGCGGCGCTGCGTCTGCACGAAGCTGCCGCGGCCGACCTCGCCGGACACCAGCCCGCGGCGGATCAGCTCCTCATAGGCGCGGCTGACCGTCTGCACGGAAAGTTGCAGATCGTCAGCCAACTGCCGGTGCGTCGGCAACCGAGCGCCATTGGCCAGGCGCCCGTCATGGATGGCGCGCGCGAACTGGTCGGCGAGCGATTGATAGGCCGGCCGCCGGATAAGAGCGGGATCTGGTCGCCAAAATGTCATGACTTATTAGAGATCGAAATCAGTGCAATTGACAATCGAAATAATGCGCCGTCATGGTGTCCGGCACTAGAAGTGGACGATCATGGCTGCAGCGAAACTCGATCCGATCGACCTGAAAATCCTCGACGCCATCCAGCGCGACGGCCGCATCACCAAGCTGGCGTTGGCCGAGAAGGTCGGCCTGTCGCCGACGCCTTGCTGGATGCGGCTGCGCAAGCTGGAAAAAGCCGGCATCGTCTGCGGCTATCATGCCAGGATCGCCATGCGCGCCATCGCACCGGTCGCCACCGTGCTGATGGAGGTGACGCTGGCTAGCCACCGCCAGGCCGATTTCGACCGTTTCGAGCGCGTCATCCGCGACATCCCCGAGATCGTCGCCTGCTGGTCTGTCGGCGGCGGCGTCGATTACCTGCTGAAGGTGATGGCGCGCGACATCGACGCCTATCAGCGGCTGGTCGACACTCTGCTCGAGCGGGAGATCGGCATCGACCGCTATTTCACATATATCGTCACCAAGACGGTGAAGGAGGAGAGTGTGCTGCCGGTGGCGGACCTGTTGCCGACATCTTCCTGATATCGGAGAGATCGTCTGCCCGCTCGGTGCAATAGAGACAATCTCTCTACGTGCAGGCACGCAAACAGCCTCTCTGTTTGCGCGGCAGAGATAGTCTTGCGGCATCACCCGAACCGGGAGCCCGATGATGTCCGCACATTTTGCCCGCTCGCAGCGCCATGAAGCACTTGACCGCCTCGCCGACCGACGGCTGCTGCGCGAACTCGCCTATGTCGCTGGCCACTGGACGGCGAGCGAGACCGCGGAGAGTTTCGAGGTGACCGATCCGGCCACCGGATCCACCGTCGCTTTCGTTGCCGCGCTCGATGCCCGGCAGACGACATTGGCGATCGATGCGGCATCGCGCGCCTTTCCTGCCTGGCGCGCATTGCTGCCGCAGGAACGGTCGAAAATCTTGCGAAAATGGTTCGATCTGATCGTCGCCGCCAAAAATGACCTGGCCCTGCTGATGACGCTCGAACAAGGCAAGCCGCTGAAGGAATCGCGCGGCGAGATCGACTACGCAGCCTCTTTTGTCGAGTGGTATGCCGAGGAGGCCAAACGTCTCAACGCCGAAAGCGTCACCAGCCATTTGCCAAATGCCGAGATGGTGGTGCGACGCGAACCGCTCGGTGTCGTCGGCGTCGTCACGCCGTGGAATTTTCCAGCGGCCATGCTGACCCGCAAGGCGGCTGCCGCCCTTGCCGCCGGCTGCACCATCGTCGCGCATCCTTCCTCGGAAACGCCGCTGTCGGCACTGGCGCTGGCCGAGCTTGGCGAACGTGCCGGCCTGCCGGCTGGCGTGTTCAACGTCCTCACCGGCAGGGCTTCGACCATCGTCGGGCGGATGTGCGAAGACCCGCGCGTTCGCGCCATGAGCTTCACCGGCTCGACCGAGGTCGGCAGGTTGATCGCCGCGCAGAGTGCGCCGACGATGAAGCGGCTGGTCATGGAGCTTGGCGGCCATGCGCCGTTGATCGTCTTTGCCGACGCCGATCTCGACAAGGCTGTGACCATAGCCGTCGATGCCAAATTCGCCACCTCCGGCCAGGACTGCCTCGCCGCCAACCGCATCTATGTCCAGCGCCCGATCTACGACCGTTTTTGCGCCGCCTTCACCAAGCGCATCGAGACGTTGCGGACCGGCAATGGCCTGGCTGACGACACCGACATCGGGCCGTTGATGCACGAGCGCGGCGTCAAGAAGATCGAAGAGCAGGTCGCCGATGCGCTGGCTGGTGGCGCGCGCTGCCTCACCGGCGGTGGCCGCCATGTGGCTGGGCCGCTGTTCTACCAGCCGACCCTGCTCGCCGACGTTGGAGACGACGCGCTGATCATGCGCGAGGAGACCTTCGGTCCGGTTGCGGCCGTGACGCCTTTCGACAGCGAAGACGAAGTCGTCGCCCGCGCCAATGCGACAGAATACGGGCTCGTCGCCTATGTCGTCACTGAAAACGGCGGCCGGCAATTGCGCATGGGCCGCGCGCTCGACTATGGCATGGTCGCCATCAACCGCGTCAAGATCACCGGCGCGCCGATCCCCTTCGGCGGCGTCAAACAGTCCGGCATGGGCCGCGAGGGCTCGCGTCACGGGCTCGAAGCCTTTACCGATCTCAAATATCTCTGCCTCGACCTAGCGTAACGCCCTGTCAGGCTTTTTGCTTTCAAGGAGTAAAAAATGCTCGACCAGTCCAACGAACTCGCCGCCTGGGATCGCGATCATTTCTTCCATCCCTCGACCCATATGGGCACGCATGCGCGTGGCGAGAGCCCGACGCGTGTGATCGCCGGTGGCGAAGGCGTCACCATCTGGGACAATAACGGTCGCAAGAGCATCGATGCCTTCGCCGGGCTCTACTGCGTCAATGTCGGCTATGGCCGCCAGAAGATAGCCGACGCCATCGCCGCGCAGGCCAAGAACCTCGCCTATTACCACGCCTATGTCGGGCACGGCACCGAGGCATCGATCACGCTTGCCAAGATGATCATCGACCGTGCGCCCGAGGGCATGTCGAGGGTCTATTTCGGCCTCTCCGGTTCCGACGCCAACGAAACCAACATCAAGCTGATCTGGTACTACAACAACGTGCTCGGCCGGCCGGAGAAGAAGAAAATCATCTCGCGCTGGCGCGGTTATCACGGCTCCGGCATCATGACCGGATCGCTGACCGGCCTCGACCTGTTCCACAACGCCTTCGACCTGCCGCGTGCGCCGGTCCTGCACACCGAGGCGCCCTACTACTTCCGCCGTGCCGACCGCTCGCTGAGCGAGGAGCAGTTTTCGCAACACTGTGCCGACAAGCTCGAGGAGATGATTCTCGCCGAAGGGCCGGAGACGGTCGCCGCGTTCATCGGTGAGCCTATCCTCGGCACCGGCGGCATCGTGCCGCCGCCGGCCGGCTACTGGGAGAAGATCCAGGCGGTGCTGAAGAAATACGACGTGCTTCTGGTTGCCGACGAGGTCGTCACCGGCTTCGGCCGGCTGGGCATCATGTTCGGCTCCGACCACTACGGCATCAAGCCCGACCTGATCACGATCGCCAAGGGCCTGACCTCGGCCTATGCGCCGCTGTCGGGCGTCATCGTGTCAGACAAGGTCTGGCAGGTGCTGGTGCAGGGTTCAGACAAGCTCGGCTCGCTCGGTCATGGCTGGACCTATTCGGCGCATCCGATCTGCGTCGCCGCCGGCGTCGCCAACCTGGAACTGATCGACGAGATGGACCTGGTGCGGAACGCCGGCGAGACCGGCGCCTATTTCCGCGCCGAGCTGACGAAAGCCGTCGGCGGCCACAAAAACGTCGGCGAGGTGCGCGGCGACGGCATGCTGGCGGCGATCGAGTTCGTCGCCGACAAGAACGATCGCGTATTCTTCGACGCCTCGCATAAAATCGGGCCGCAGGTCGCGACCACCCTTGCGGCAAGCGGCGTCATCGGCCGGGCCATGCCGCAGGGCGACATTCTCGGTTTCGCGCCGCCGCTCTGCCTGACGCGGCAAGAGGCCGATATCGTCGTGTCGAGGACGGCCGACGCGGTGAAGAGCGTGTTTGCAAATATCTGAAGAGCCGACATGAATGCCATGACCAAGACCCTCCCCGCCACCATGGCCGCCGTGCAACTGATCGGGCACGGCGGACCGGAAAAGCTCGTCTACCGCACCGACGTGAAAGTGCCCTCGCCCGCCCGGGGCGAGGTGCTGGTCAAGGTCACCGCTTGCGGCATGAACAACACCGACGTCTGGGTGCGCCAGGGCGCCTATGGAACGGAGGAGGATGCCGCCGCTGTGTCGACCTGGCGTCGTCGGGGCAATACGCTGAGCTTCCCGCGCATCCAGGGCACCGACACGGTCGGCAACATCATTGCCGTCGGCGACGGCGTCTCGCCGACCCGCATCGGCGAGCGGGTGATGGTCGATTTCTCCATCTACAATCGCGACGACGATTCACTCGCCGACATCGACTATATGGGCCACGGCCGCGACGGCGGCTATGCCGAATATCAGGCGGTGCCGGCAGAGAATGCCCATGTCGTCGATACCGATCTCAGCGATGTCGAGCTCGCCACTTTCTGCTGCGCCTATCTCACCGGCGAACAGATGCTGGAACGCGCAGCATTGAAGGCCGGTGAGCGCGTGCTGGTCACCGGCGCCTCGGGCGGCGTCGGCTCCGGCATCGTGCAGTTGGCGCGGGCACGCGGCGCCATTCCCTATGCGGTTGCCGGCAAGGGCAAGGAACAGGCCGTGCGTGACATCGGCGCCGAGGCGGTGATCACCCGTGGCGTGGCCGACCTGCCGGCAGCCGTGAACGAGGCGACCGGCGGGCGGCCAATCGATGTGGTCGCCGACCTGGTCGGCGGCGCGATCTTCAACGACCTCCTGCGCATCTTGAGGCCGGAAGGCCGCTATACCACGGCCGGCGCGATTGCCGGCCCGGTCGTGCAGCTCGATCTGCGCACCATGTACCTGAAACAGCTGCAACTGCATGGCTCAAGCCAGGGCACACGCGCGGATTTCCGCCGCATCGTGCGCTACATCGAGGACAAGAAGATCCGGCCAATGGTCGGCGGCGTCTACAAGCTGTCCGATTTCCATCGCGCCCAGGCCGATTTCATCGCCAAGGATTTCGTTGGCAAGCTGGTCGTCGTGCCGGATGCGTCGCCAAAATAGCGCGTCGACCAAAAACGCCTATGACAGGCTCGGGCCGTTCGCGGACGCGGTGAGGTCGAGCGCCACATCCAAGCAGCGTTTTCGTGATGGCTTTGTTTATCTGAATGAGCAAACCCATTCTGATTTGGCTGCACGCCGGCAACAAGGATTCCTGACCCTCTCCTGCGGTGTTATAGGTTTTCGCGATTTTCTTATAACTCCCGCTTGCGTCCCTTGAGGTCATGCCGCTATAAGAGAACCGCATTTTTCTTATAACCGGAGCCGCCTGACATGAAGACGGTCGACCTCGTTTACCGCACGATGTATGCGGAACTCGTCCAGCGATCCTTGGACGCAGTCTTCGAAACGGATTTCCCTACGACGGGCAATCTCGTCAAGGTGCCCGTCAGGGGCAAGGTATACTGGTATTTCGAGGAAACGCAGCCGACGAAGACGCGACGGTATGTCGGGCCTGACAGCGATCCCGAGATTGCAAAACGCGTTGAATCCTTCCGTCAGATCAAGGACGACCTCCGCGCCCGCAGGAAGCTGGTATCCACGCTCGTGCGCGAGGCAGGGCTGACAGAACCCGAAAGGTTCACCGGGGATGTCGTCGAGGCGCTGGGGAAGGCTGGCATCTTCCGCTTACGCGGCGTCCTGGTCGGCACAGTCGCCTTTCAGTCCTACGCGGGCTATCTGGGCGTGAAGCTGCCCGGTGCAGCGTTGCAGACGGGCGATGCAGACTTCGCCCTATTCCATTCCGTGTCGGCCGCGGTCGAGGACAGCCTGCCGCCCATCCTCGAAATCTTGAGGGAGATCGACCCAACCTTCAGGGAAATCCCTTACAGATCAGATCCCGGACACGCGACGCAATTCGAGAACGCAGTCCGATACAAGGTCGAGTTCCTTACACCGAACACGGGCAGCGATGACTGCAACCTCGATGCCGTCTTTGGGCGGTGCATCCGCGCAGCCTCTTCGGTTTCTCGATTTCCTGATCCACGAACCAATCAGAACTGTGCTGCTGCATCGATCGGGAGTGCCTGTCGTGGTACCGTCGCCCGGACGATATGCGGTTCACAAGCTGATCGTTGCCTCGCGCCGACAGAACAACGCAAACGGCGTGGGCAAGCGGGAAAAGGATGTCCGCCAGGCAGCACTTCTGGTCGAGGCACTGGAAGCTACCCGTCGCCAGGACGATCTCGCCGTCGCGTTTTCGGAAGCGTGGGACAGGGGGAAACATTGGCGTGAAGCGATACAAAAAGGACTTGGCTTGATTCCCCAGAAACAGCGTGGCGACGTCGAGGCGACGATCGTCAACGCACTTTCAGGAATCGGCGAGGAACTGGAAGGATTCAGCGGCTCATCTGCGAAAACAAAGCACGGAGACTAAACGGCAGCAACGGGTGTGGAGGGTAACCTTCTGCCAGCCGTCGCCGAGGCGTTTTTGTTTTCAGGTTTCAAAAATCGACTTTGCCTATTCAGCTCTGCGATCGGATCTGCTTGGCGGCAGCCTCGAGCGACCGTTCAAACGCGTCGATCACCTGGTCGACCTGCGGCTCGGTGATGATCAGCGGCGGGCAGAAAGCCAGCGCATCGCCCATATTGCGCGAGATGACGCCGTTCTGCTGCATGAAGCCGTTGACGAGCCCGCCCAGTTCACTGGTCTTCCCCCACGGCGCCTTGTTCGCCTTGTCGCCGACCAGTTCGACCGCCGAAATCAGGCCGATGCCGCGCACCTCGCCGACAAGCGGGTGCGAAGCGAGCGTGCGCAGCCGCTTCAGCATATGCGCGCCGACCGCACGCGCATTGCCGACAAGGTCGCGCTCCTCGATCAGCTTCAGGTTCTCGAGCGCGACCGCTGCCGCAACAGGATGGCCGCCGCCGGTGAAACCGTGGCCGAAGGTGCCGATACCGTTGCTTTCGTCGGCGATCGGCTCGAATACCTTGTCATTGATCAGCAGGGCTGAGATCGGCAGGTAGGACGAAGAGATCTGTTTCGATAACACCATGATGTCGGGCCTGATGCCGAAGGTCTGCGAGCCGAACATCTCACCAGTTCGGCCAAAGCCGCAGATCACCTCGTCGGCGATGAGCAGGATGTCGTATCTCGACAGGACCGCCTGTATCTTCTCCCAGTAGCCCGCCGGCGGTACGATGACGCCGCCGGCGCCCATGATCGGTTCGCCGAAAAAGGCGGCGATGGTTTCCGGTCCTTCGGCGAGGATCAGCTTTTCCAGTTCGTCGGCAAGCCGCGTCGAAAACAGCTCCTCGCTTTCACCCGGCAGCGCCTCGCGCCAATGGTGCGGCGTCGAGGTATACAGCACATTGGCAATCGGCAGGTCAAAGGAAGTGTGGTTGTTGGGCAGTCCGGTCAGGCTTGCCGAGGCGATGGTGACGCCGTGATAGCCCTTCTTGCGGCTGATGATCTTCTTGCGCGCCGGCTGGCCGAGCGCATTCGACCGGTACCAGATCATCTTCATGGCCGTATCGTTGGCCTCGGAGCCGGAATTGGTGAAATACGCCTTGCTCATCGGCACCGGCGCCATCTGCACCAGTCTCTCGGCGAGATCGATCAGCGGCGAATGCGATTTGGAGCCGAAATCGTGATAGTAAGGCAGCTTCGACATTTGCCGTACTGCCGCATCGACCAGCCGCTTCTCCGAAAAGCCGACCGCGACGCTCCAGAGCCCCGCCATCGCCTCGATATAGCGGTTGCCGGCAAGGTCCTCGACATAGATGCCGTCGCCCTTCTCGATGACGAGCGGCCCCGACTCCTGATGCTTGCGCGCATTCGTATAGCCATGCATGTGAAAGCTTATGTCGCGGGCTTCGGGTGAATTCGGTCGTGCGTCCATGACGGCTCCTGATGCTGACGCGGAACAATCCTGCCGCCGGTCCGGCTCGGCAGGTCCCCGTGCGTTATGCCGTTTGATGCATCTTTCTCGAACGGTATAGTGTCAAGCGCTTTCGGCAGGGCCAGCGGATGGATGGACGCATGCAGAACTTCGGCTTGACCTAACCGTGGACCATGTCGACTGCATTGTCGCTGGCGCCGGCGTTGTTGGCCTGGCGATCACGCGAGAGATGGCGCAGCGCGGCATCGATACGCTGGTCCTGGAAGCCGAGAACGCTATCGGCACCGGGACAAGCTCGCGCAATTCCGAGGTCATCCATGCCGGCCTCCACTATCCGGTTGGATCGCTGAAAGCCCAGTTCTGCGTGGCCGGCCGGGAAAGACTCTATCGCTATTGCGAGGAGCGGGCGGTCCCACACGCGCGCTGCGGCAAGCTCATCGTTGCCACAAGTGCCGAACAGGAGCCGGTGCTCGCCTCAATCCGGGCCAATGCACGCGCTTGCGGCGCCGGCGACCTGTTGCGCTTGAGCGAAGCCGAGGCGCATACGCTGGAGCCCAGCCTTAAGTGCACGGCGGCGCTGCTGTCGCCCGCCACCGGCATCATCGACAGCCATGCCCTGATGCTCGCCCTGTTGGGCGACGCCGAGGAGCACGGGGCGGCACTTAGTCTCAACACGCGCATCGCCTCCGGCCGCATCGAAGCAGGCCGCGTCGTGCTCGAGACGGTGGACGCTGCCGGCGGCGAGCGCTTCGAGATCGCCACTCCGCGTTTCGTCAATGCCGCCGGGCTTGGCGCCGCAGCACTTGCCGGTTCGCTTGAAGGGCTCAATCAGCAATTCGTGCCAAAGCTCCATTATGCCAAGGGCAATTATTTTTCGGTGGCCGGACGGGCGCCGTTCTCGCGATTGGTCTATCCGGTGCCCGAACCCGGCGGGCTCGGTGTTCATCTGACACTCGACCTTGATGGCGTCGCCCGCTTCGGGCCGGACGTCGAATGGACCGATCAACTCGACTACCGCGTCGACCCGGCTCGTGGCGAGCGCTTCTACAGCGAGATCCGCAAATACTGGCCGGACCTGGCCGATGGCAGCCTGCAACCCGCTTACAGCGGCATCCGGCCAAAACTGTCCGGTCCCGGTGAGGCCAATGCCGACTTCGTCGTCCAGGACGTGGCGGTGCACGGCGTGGATAGCCTGGTCAACCTGTTCGGCATCGAAAGCCCCGGCCTGACCTCCTGCCTGACGATTGCCGACCACGTCGCGCAGTGCCTCGCGCCGAAGTTGTAGCGTGCGGCGCCCCGCGCCGCGATCTGCACTGTATCAAGGCGCATTGCGTGAACTTTCAGACGCAAGTCGCCTATGAGGCACATCGCGCACTTGCAGCCCGCTCCGCGCTCTGATTCCCTGCATTCTGGGGCTGTCCTGATTCGCACTGCCCGGTTCAGAGTTTTCGCAGTGCGCCCGGGACAAGCTTCCAGCGACCACTCGGCGTATCCAGGGAGAACGGCAATGAACACCGCGACGAGGCCGGTAATCTCGGAGATGAGGCCCAAGATCACCGTCGTCGGGGTCGGCGGCGGCGGCGGCAACGCCGTCAACAACATGATCGCCGAAGGCCTGCAGGGCGCGGAATTCATCGTCGCCAACACCGATGCCCAGGCCCTTGCCATGTCGAAGGCAACGAGGCTGATCCAGTTGGGCGCTCATATCACCGAAGGTCTCGGCGCCGGGTCCCTGCCCGAGGTCGGCCGTGCCGCGGCCGTGGAATCCATCGACGAGATCATGGATCACCTTGCTGGAACGCACATGTGCTTCGTGACCGCCGGCATGGGAGGCGGAACCGGCACTGGTGCCGCGCCTGTTATAGCACAGGCAGCGCGGGCAGCCGGAATACTGACCGTTGCCGTCGTCACCAAGCCATTCGTCTTCGAAGGCAGGCGCCGCATGTACGCTGCCGATGAGGGCATCGAGCGCCTGCGCGAAAGCGCCGATACCGTCATCGTCATTCCCAACCAGAATCTGTTCAGGATCGCCGACGCCAGAACCACGTTCGCCGACGCCTTTGCCATGGCCGACCGGGTCCTCTATGCGGGTGTCGGCTGCATCACCGATCTGATCGTCAAGGAAGGCCTGATCAATCTCGACTTCGCCGATGTGAAGTCGGTGATGCGCGACATGGGCCGCGCCATGATGGGAACCGGCGAAGCCGCCGGAGAAGGCCGTGCCAAGAAGGCAGCGGAAGCGGCAATCGCCAACCCGCTGCTCGACGAAGCTTCGATGATGGGCGCCAAGGGCGTCCTTGTCTCGATATCGGGCGGCATGGACATGACGCTGTTCGAGGTCGACGAAGCCGCTACCCGCATCCGCGAGGAGGTCGACAACGATGCCGACATCATCGTCGGCGCCATCTTCGACAAGGCACTCGCCGGAAAATTCAGGGTATCGGTCGTGGCGACCGGCTTGCGGCGTGGCCTGGAGATTCCACTGCTTGCCGAACCGGAAGTTCGCATGAACTGAACAGCGTTATCGCGTGCGGTTCGCTCAGCTGATTGCCAGCCTCGCGTCACCACGGCCGCGCGCCGTCGATGACTTCCATAGCGCGTGCAGCAAAACGGCCGGCCAGCGGTGCCACGTCGGCCGCATCGGCCGCAACCGCGCTGCCGGCCAGCACGCGGTCGGCGATGCCGACGAAGATCACGGCAAAGCGGAACATGGCAAACACCAGATGGAACCGCTGGAGCGGCGCCGTCGGCACGGCGTGGGCGAAGTAATGATCGAGGAATTCGCGCTGTGTCGGAATCCCGAGGGCTGCCTGATCAAGGCCGAGGATGCCGCCATATTCGTCCGATGAGGAATGCCAGGGCATCGAGCAGAAGCCGAGATCAGCAAGCGGATGGCCGAGGGTCGATAACTCCCAGTCGAGTATGCCGATCACCTCGGGCCGCTCGGGATGGAAGATGAGATTGCCGAGACGGAAATCGCCATGCGCGATCGAAACGTGGCCGTCATCTGGCGGAAGATGTCGCGGCAGCCATTCGGCGACGGCTTCGAGCGCGGCAATGCGCTCACTCGGCGATTCCCGCAACTGTCTGGTCCAGCGCGCGATCTGTCGCTCAAAATAGTTCCCGGGACGGCCATAGTCGCCGAGCCCAACCTCTTCCGGCCGGACGGCGTGCAGCTTTGCCAGCGCCTCGGCCATGCCGAAATAGATGCCGCGCCGCTCGTCCGGCGCCAGTCCCGGCAACGCGCCATCGTGGAACACCCGGCCGTCGAGCCGCTGCATCAGATAGAACGGCGTGCCGAGCGGCTCGTCGCCGTCGTGATAGAGCACCGGCCGCGGCACCGGCACCTTTGTCGACGCTAGCGCCTCGATCACCCGGTACTCGCGATCGACGGCATGAGCGCCGCGCAGGATCGGTCCCGGAGGTTTCTTGCGCAGCACCATGCGGCGGCCGCCATAGTCGACGAAATAGGTCGGGTTGGATTGGCCGCCGACGATCCGCTCAAGCGACATTTGGCCATCGCCAAAATGCGCTCTCAGAAAATCCTCCAGGCGTACTGGATCGAAATCCATCCTCATTGCCAGCTCAGCGGTGCCCGCCGCGACCTGTTTCGTCTTGTCTGCCGGCTTCGACATGCCAGCGCCAGAAGCCCGCACCTTCCTCGTTGAGAAAGCGGTTGAGCACCATCTTGTGGACCTCGTCGGCGCCGTCGACCAGGCGAGCCTGGCGGGCGTAGCGGTAAATCCATTCGAGTACAGTGTCTTTCGAATAGCCGCGGGCGCCGTTGATCTGGATCGCCACGTCGGCGGCGTCATGCAGCACGTTGGCGACCTGGATCTTGGCCATGGAGACCTCCTTGCGGGCAAAGCCACCGCGATCGAGCTCCCAGGCCGCCTTCATCACCAGCAGCCGCCCGATCTCGATGCGCATGGCAAGGTCGCCGAGCATCAGCTGGATACTCTCACGGTCGGCCAAAAGCTGCCCGAAACCGCTACGCTCGGCGGCATAGGCGCGCGCGATCTCGATGCAGCGCTTGGCAAGACCGAGCCAGCGCATGCAATGGGTGAGCCGCGCCGGACCGAGCCGGACCTGGGTAACCCGGAGGCCGCTGCCTTCGCCGGCAAGCACGTCCTCGACCGGGACTTCCAGGCCGTCGAACTCCAGCTCGCAATGGCCGCCATGTTCTTCCGGTCCCATGATTTCGATGCGCCGCACGATCCGCCAGCCCGGCTGGTCCTTGTGGAACAGCAAGGCCGAAAGGCCGTGACGCGGATCGTCCGAAGTGCGCGCAATGAGAATGAAGTGGCTCGCCTCTTGCGCGCCGGTGATGAACCATTTGCGGCCTGTGACGACATATCTGTCGCCACGCCGTTCGGCTCTGGTCATGATCATCGACGGGTCGGAGCCGCCGCCCGGGTGCGGTTCCGTCATTGCAAAGGCCGAGCGCACCTTGCCCTCGACGATCGGTTTCAGCCATCTTTGCTTCTGCTCAGGCGTTCCCAACCGTTCCAGCATCATCATATTGCCATCGTCGGGGGCCGCGGAATTGAACACGACCGGACCGAAGATCGAGCGGTTCATCTCTTCATAGCAGACGGCCATATCCACCTTGGAAAGGCCGGCCCCGCCGGTCTCGGGTTTGAGCTGCAGGCACCACAGGCCGGCTGCTTTCGCCTTGCCGCGCAGCGTTTCAAGCAGCGGCAGCGCAATATTGCCATGGCCGTCATAGCAAGCCTTGTCAGCCTCGAGCGGCAGGATTTCGCGCTCGACGAAATCGGCGATCCGGCTGCGGAAGGCCTCGGTTCGGACGGAAATGTCGAAATTCATGGCGCTCACAAGGATGAAACGAGATGCCGCCATCGGCTCCGATGGTCGCGCCGGTAGTGTAACTGCCGTCGTTGAATGGGAGCAACAGCAGTTCGCCGGCCGTTCCTTGCGCACGTCAAAGCGCCGGTTCGATATGGATCGATGCCGGCGTGCTGCCGATGCCGGTCGAATTCCAGGATCAAAGAGTGCTCAGGTTTCGTATCGCTAACGTCCGCGACAATGCTCAGATCAATTCGAGGACAGCGCAGCCATAGCCGTCCAGCGTCAACACTCCGGAGACAGGTCCTTGGCTATCGAGCAGGTTGCTGCCGAAGGGAACGCCGGTTACGGCAACGGGCGTGTCTTTGATGTTTTGCACGAACAGCAGCCGGCGTTCGTCATTCTCGCGCATCGTGACCTCGACGCCGTCCGGCAGATCCGGAACCAGAGGCTCCACATTCGCATCCACGAAAGTGCGCTTAGCGAGTTGAGCTGTCAGCTCCGGGGTTAGATAAGTGCCGACATAGAGCACACGGCCCTTGCCGACGGCGCGGGAGGTAATTGCAGGCGTTCCTGCCGCGTAGCGGTTCGACCAAACCCCTACAATTTCGACTTCCGGTTCGACTGCGAGGTTCTCATAGAAATAACCGGCATCGAACTCGTGGTTTCCGACGGTAAAACGACGGATACGGCGGCTGGATTCGGCCGGTCTGTCGGGAGGAATGACGAGCCCGCCGGAGCGCGACATCGTATTGAACAGGCCATTGGCCCCAGGTGCCGCCAGCCGCCCGAAATCCTCGACGCGAACGCCGGTCAACTTCGACAGCGACCGGCCCGGCGCTGTCTCGCGGATGACGTGGTTGTTTTCGTCGCGGGTTCCAGTGCGCGCGCCGATGATGACGGTACCGCCATTTTCGGCAAAGACTTGCAGCCGCTCGGTCCAGCTGTCCTTCCAGATCACCCAATGCGGCACGTAGAACACCTTGAGCTTCGACAGATCGTCTTCCGGGTGGATGAAGCCGCAGGCGATGCCGCGGTCATAGCAATACTGATGCAGCAAGATTGCATCATCCTGCGGACTTGGCAGGCCGATGGGGAAGGTCTTGTGGGCTTCCTGATTGTCGAAGTCCGAGCCGGCGATGCCGACATCCATCCGCACATGGGTGCCCAGGATCTTGTCTTTAAGCGCCGTCATCTCGGTGGCGAACTGCCTGGCTTCGTCATAGCGGCGGCGAGCGACATCATCATGGTCTATGATGCCCATCCAGTATATCTCGGCGCCGAAATGTGCGGGACGCCAGCGGAAGAACATGATCCCATCGGCGCCACGCGCAACCGACGACATCGCCATGCGTCGCATTTCGCCTGGCTCCGGCGTCAGCGTGCAGAAGCCCGGCTGGGCGCCAAAACCCGACTGTTGTTCCGGCACTATGTAGTTGCCGGAAAATCCCCTGCAGATGTCGAGATGCAGCGCCTGGATCTTGGCGTGATTGCCGAGGCGAAAGAACTCGTCATAGAGGAACGGATAGATGTCGTAGCCGACGAAGTCGAGATCGGTGGAGAATTGGCCGCGAAAGTCGATGTCACGCAATCCGCCGAGATTGTGGAAGATGAACCAACTGGCATTCGCTTTTCTCAGGATCTCGACCTGGTCGTGCTGGAACCGTGCTGTCGAAAAGGCGAGAAAACGGTGGTAGTCCTGGAGGTGACCGGGACCGGGAAAGGACGGGGAAAAATCCAGCGGGAAGACAATTTCGCGGAAATCGCCGTAAGCCGTCGCCCAGAAATCGCCACCCCAGGCGAAGTTCAGCCTGTCTATCGTCTGGTAGGTTTCCTGGAGATAAGCCTGGAATTCCTTCAACGCCGACGGCGAATAGGATTCCGGCATGCTGGTGTTGAGTTCGTTGTCGGTCTGCCAGCCTATGACATTTGCATTGTCGCGGTAGTGGTCCGCCATCGCCCTGGTAATCTTGCGGCTATAGTCGCGAAACACCGGGCTGCTGGTGTCGGCATACTGGCGCGAGCCGTGGCCCATCGACCGGCCATTTCCATCAAGCCGCAGGATTTCCGGATGCTTTGCCGTCAGCCAGCGCGGGGGGGTGGCGGTCGGCGTGCACAGGATCGTGTTGACGCCGTGACGCGCGAGGCGCTCGATTGCCCGGTCGAACAGGTCGAAATCGAAGGTGCCTTCACGCGGTTCGAAAATGTGCCAGGCGAATTCGCCGAGGCGGGCGACGTTGAAGCCGGCCTCGGCCATGCGCCGGGCGTCGTTGTCCCAGTAACTCTCGTCCACATGTTCGGGATAGTGCGGCGCGCCGACCAGAAAGCGGTCGGTCTGGATCGTGCGCCAGACCGACAGGGCGCGGCCTCTTGAAGTCTTGTTCACGAAGGATACTCCTGCAGATCAGTCGGTGATGGTGGGTTTGCGGGCACTGATTGTCCGCTCATCGACAGAGGAAAAGAGATAGACGTCACGCGGCTCGACCTTGAAGCCGACGGTCGCGTCGGCAGCGACGGCACTCGCATGGCCGATCTGGACGGTGACGTTGCCGCTGCCGCTTTCGGAACTGACGCATTGCAGCGGGCCCGCGTCGGCATAGAGGATGGTCTCGCGGCCGAGATGCTCGACCAGCCGCACCCGTCCTGCAAAACTCGCTGTCCCTTCCGCGGCCAAGCTGATGCTCTCCGGCCGAATCCCCATCGTCACCCTATCGCCGACCTGTACGGATGCCGCTTCCGTCAGTTCGACAGTCAAAGGAGAAAGACCGGCGGTCGACAGCGTGGCGGCACCGCCGGAGACAGCGGCGACGGTCACTTCGAAAAAATTCATCCGGGGTGCGCCGAGGAAGCCCGCGACGAAGAGATTGGCCGGATTGCGGTAGAGTTCGAGCGGAGCGCCCACCTGCTCGACCGAGCCGCGATTGAGCACGACGATACGGCTCGCCATTGTCATCGCCTCGGTCTGGTCGTGCGTGACATAGACCATGGTGGCGCCGAGCCTGGCGTGCAGATCGGAAAGCTCGACGCGCATCTGCGTGCGCAGCGCTGCGTCGAGGTTGGACAATGGTTCGTCGAACAGGAACACGTCGGGCGAGCGGGTTATCGCACGGCCGATCGCCACTCGCTGACGCTGGCCGCCGGAAAGCTGTTTCGGCCGCTTGTCGAGCTGGTCGGTAATGCGAAGGATCTTGGCGGCTCGCAGCACGGCGGCATCGATCTCGGCCTTGGGGCGATGCGCCATGCGCAGGCCGAAACCCATGTTCTCGGCGACGGTCATATGCGGGTAAAGCGCATAGGACTGGAAGACCATGGCAATGCCGCGCTCACCCGGCTCGGTGGTGGTGACATCACGGCCGTTGATCAGAATCTTACCGGTCGAGACGGTTTCAAGCCCGGCGATGATCTTCAACAGCGTTGACTTGCCACAGCCGGACGGCCCGACGGTGACAATGAACTCGCCCTGTTCGACGCTGAGATCGATGCCGCGCAGCGCGTGGTAGCTGCCATAATTCTTTTGTATCTGCCGGAGTTCAAGACTGGTCATGGAGCCCTGCTTGCGAAATCAGTTTCGGATCGGGTGGGCGACGCCTTGAAGTCATGGTCGCTCATCCCTTGACCGCTCCCATGGTGAGGCCGGTGATGAAGTGCTTCTGCATTAGGAAGAACATGGCAACCGGCGGCAAAGCCACGACGATGGTGCCAGCCGAGATCAGGTTCCAGGCCGAGACCCATTCGCCGCGCAGGTTGGCGAGGCCGGCGGTCACCGGTTTGACGGTATCGCTGATGGTCAGCACGACCGCCCAGAAATAATCGTTCCAGATAAAGGTGAAGAGCAGGATGGCCAGCGCCGCGAGAGCCGGCCGCACCAATGGGACCACGACATGTACCAATGTCTGAAACGGCGTCGCGCCCTCGGCCCTGGCGGCCTGAAACAGTTCTCCCGGCAAGGCGGCGATGAAGTTCCGCATGAACAGTGTCGCAAACCCGGTCTGGAAGGCGATATGGAAGATGATCAGGGCCGCCATCGTGTCGTAGAGGTTGAGCCGCACCATGAGATCGCGCACCGGGATCATCATGATCTGGTGCGGCAGGAAGTTTCCGCCGACGAACAGGGCGAAGACGAGCATATTGCCGCGAAACCGGTAACGGGCGAGCACGAACCCGGCGAGCGTGCTCAAGATGAGAACGCCCATCACCGAGGGGATTGTGATCGTCAGGCTGTTGAGGAAGTAGCGGGCCATGGGCGTCTGGGTGAAGACCGCCGTGTAGTTGTCGACCAGGCCGAATTGGGTCGGCCAGCCCCACAGATTGCCGCCCATGACATCCTGTGTAGAGCGGAACGAGGTAAGGATGATGGCAAAGAGCGGCGCCAGCCAGACAATCAGGATGCCGACCACCAGCACGACATAGAGGCCACGCTGCCAAATAGCAGTCTCGGGAATCGGGCGGGGAAACATCAGCCGCCTCTTTCATCGGCGCGGATCATCCGCGTCAGGTACCAGGCGATGAAGACCGCCATGATCACGAACAGCACCGAGGCAATGGCCGCGCCATAGCCGAAGCGGTAGGAAAATATGGACTGCTCGAACATCTGATAGGCAAGCACCTCGGACGAACCGAAGGGGCCGCCGCTGGTCATCACCGAGACCATGTCGAAGGAACGCAGTGCGCCGACGACAGTGACGGCGATGGCGATAAAGGTGACCTGCGTCAGCTGCGGCAACACGATGTGGCGCAGCATGTTCCAGCCCCTGGCGCCGTCGACCCGCCCGGCGCCGATCAGGTCCTCGCTGAGATTGTTGAGGCCGGCGAGATAGAGCACCATGCAGAAGGCGATCTGCGGCCACAACGCTGCGATCACGACGGCGAAGGTGACGAAGTTTTCATCCGACAGCACTGCCGGGGCGGTCGCGCCGAAGGTGCGGAAGATCAGGGCGAGAAGTCCGAATTCCGGCGTATAGACCCAGGTGAAGACAACGCCGACGGCAACCGAAGCCAGCACCAGCGGAATGAAGAACAGCGATTTGAGCAGGCGCATGCCGCGGATTTTCTGGTTGACGAGCAGCGCGATGGCGAGGCCGAGCGGCGGCGCCAGCATGAACATCACCAACCAGATCAGATTGTTCTTCAGCGAAACATAGAACTGCGGGTCGGCAAACAGTTCGCGGTAGTTGCCGAGGCCGATCCAGACCATCGGGCTGAAGCCGTCCCATTCGTGCAGGCTGATCCACAGGCTCTCGACCGCAGATGCCAGAATGACGACGGAAAACAGCACAGCGGCTGGCAGGATCAGAAGTGTCGGTGTCAGCCACCAGCGATGGCGGCGCCAAAGCTTCGTCATTTTGGGAGACCTCATTCACGGAAAGCATCAGGGAGCAGAGTACGAACCCCGCTCCCCTCCGCTGGGAGTCGCTAGATCTTGAAGATCCGGCGACGGGTTCCCTCGAGACGCTGAAGAATGGCGTCCCGGCGCTCCGGCTTGGCCATGAATTCCTGGAAGCCGACCAGGCCGGCCTGGGCCATGTCGGGATCGGTGTCACGGTCGTAATATTGCGACGTGCCGGCCACCGTCTTCAGGCTTTCCACAGCCGCGTTGACCAGCGGGTCCTTGCTGGCCGGAAGGTCGTTGCGCGGCGGAACGTTGCCGCCGGGTTCCAGATAAGGGCCGAAATTTTCCGGCTGGTAGAAGAACTCGAGGAACTCGCGGGCACCCGCCTTGTTCTTGGCGTTGGCCGGGATGTGGACCGAATTGACCGAGAATTCTTCGTAGCGGTCGAGGGCGCCGTCAATCTTCGGGAAAGGGGCGAATGTCAGCTGCTCGAGATCCTGCTCAGGGAAAGTAGCTTTCACGAAGGCACCGAGGTTCATCATGCCGGCCTTCTTCTGGGCGAGGAAGGCGCCGGCCTCCTGCCAGCCGAACGACGTCTGATCCGGTGTGAAGAAACCCTGCTTGATCAGCTCTTCCCAGTGGTCGAAAACAGGCGTCAGCGCCGGGTCGGTGTAAGCCATCTTGCCATTCATCAAGGCAAAGTGCTTGTCGAGACCGTTGATCCGCAGGTTCATCTGGTCGAACCATCCGGCCGCCGGCCAGAGTTCCTTGGTGCCGATGCTGACGGGAATAAGGCCGGCAGCCTTGGACTTCTGGCCGTAAGCAAGGAATTCGTCCCAGGTCGCCGGCACCGTCAGTCCGTGCTCGGCAAAGACGTCCTTGCGATAGAACATGCCCCACATCGTGCCGCCAGTCGGCAGGCCATACTGCTTGCCGTCGACAGTGACGGCACCGGTCGTGGCACCCAGCACGTCCTTGTACTTTTCCTTCTCGAACAGATCCGAAATGTCGTCGAACAGGCCGCGGGTGACGAAGGCGCGCATGCGGTTTCCGGAGAACCAGAAGCAGACATCCGGCGCGCCGGCGACAAGGTAGTTGCGGATCGCGGTCTTGTGGGCCTCGTGATCCATATTGTTGATCACAACCTTGGTGCCGGACTGCTTCTCGAAGTCGGCCGCGATGCGCCGCAAGATCCGCAGGGCATCGGCATTGTTTTCGTCTGAAATGATGGTGACTTCGCTCGACTGGCTGAGTGCCGGCATCGGGAAGCCCGCGAGGGCTCCAGCAGAAATGCCCCCAGCTCCCTTCAGGAAATTGCGCCGCGTCGACGGCTTTTCAATCCACTTGAACGTCATTGTTACTCCTCCCGTGTTGTCAATTCTCTACTGGCACACCGGCCGGCGCGGTTGTTCTTCTCAACGGCACGGCTCACCTCCCGGGCAAGAGAATATGCTTGCCCGCTCCTTCAGAGCGCGGTGACATTGCTAACCGGATTAATTTCGCTGACCCCCGGTTCGGGTGTTGAACAGTCGGGCAAACTTATGCATATGTTTTCTCGAGAGGCAATAATTAATTTACAAAATTAAGAAAGCGGATCCGTGAAGCTCAAGGGTGACCCGAGCACGACTCGGGCGATGAACCGCAGACTGATCCTCAATCTCTTGCGGCAGGAAGGAGCGCGCAGCCGGGCCGACATAGCGTCAGTTACCGGCCTTAGTCCGGCAGCGGTCACCTTCGTCGTGGCCGACCTCATCGAGGATGGCCTGCTGATCGAAGGCAAGACAGTCGTGGGCTCGGCTGGGCGCCGCCCTATCCCGGTGGATATCAACTATGCCAACGGCCTTGCCATAGGTTTCAAGCTGATGGTCGGATCGGTCGAATGCGTGGTCACCGATCTTGCGACCAATCCGCTGGGCTCTCTGCGCGTCAAGCTCTCGGACAGCGATCCCGACCACATCATAGCGACCTTGGCCAAGGCGGTACCGGAGCTGATTTCCATTGTCGATCGGCCCGCTGCCAAGCTTGCCGGGATCGGCATTTCAATGCCTGGCGTCATAGACAACCAGAAGGCTGTGTGTATCCGCAGCAATCGCTACAACTGGGACAACGTTCCCCTTGGCCCGATGCTGGCCGAACTGGTAGACGTCCCCGTGTGGCTTGAGGACGACACCAATGCCTATGCCATCGCCCAGCAACTCTTCGGCCTGGGACGCCAGCACCGCAATATGGCTGTGCTGGCGATCGGCGTCGGAATCGGCTGCGCGCTCGTCTTCGATGGCAAACTCTATCGCGGCGCGAACGGTGCCGCCGGCAAGTTCGGCCACAGCTCTTATGAGGAGAACGGCCGCCTTTGCGAGTGCGGAAAACGCGGCTGCTTGATGGCCTATTACGCCGAGCCGGCGATCCTGCGCACCTGGCGCGAAGCCACCGGGCCCGACGAGACGGATAGCAAAGTCAGCCTTATGGCAGCCTTGGCAGACCGCGAACCGCGAGCCGTCGCCATTCTCGAAGAAGCCGGACATGGCATCGGCCGGCATCTCGCCAATCTTGTCAACATCACCGACCCGGAGGTCATTGTCGTCGGCGGTGAAGCCGTGTCGTTTGGCGATGCGCTGTTTGGCCCAATGCGCCTGACACTTGGGAAAAATACCTTTCGCGCGGCACCACCAATGCTGCTGGACTGGGAGGACAATTCCTGGGCAAGGGGAGCGGCTGCTCTCGTAACGCAGAAGCTCTTTGATTTCGAAACATCTGCCGGCAACGCCGCTCCGCTTTCAAAGCCGGCCCTATGGTCGGCATAGGCGAGTGAAATAGACAGCCCTGCGCCTCAGGCCGCTCGAACGCTGCGCGCTCCACGCGCCCAGGCCGGCAGCCAATCGCCATGCGCAACCAGCAAATCATCGACCAGCGACCATATCTGGTCGAGGTCGAGCTCGGCCGCCGTGTGCGGGTCCATCATCGCCGCGTGATAGATGTGCTCGCGGTTCTCGGTCATCAGCGCCTGGACCGTCAGCTCCTGGACGTTGATATTGGTGCGGATCAGCGCGGTGAGCTGCACCGGCAGGTCGCCAATGAACGTGGGTTGAATGCCGGAGGCATCGACGAGGCATGGCACCTCGGCCGCGCAATTATACGGCAATGACGTGATGCAGCCATTGTTGCGGACGTTGCCGTAGATCACCGACGGCTCGCCGGTCCAGACCGAGTTCATGATCGAGGACGCATATTCCTTCGACTGCTCCACTTCGATCTTGTCAGCCGAGCGATAGGCTTCCGCTTGCCCCTTCCAGCGTTCGATCTGCTCGATGCAGCGCTTCGGGTATTCGTCGAGCGGGATACCGAATTTCTCGATCAGATCCTCGCGCCCGTCCTTGATGAAATAGGGCGTGTATTCCGCGAAATGTTCGGAGCTCTCGGTGACGAAGTAACCGAGGCGCTTCAGCATCTCGTAGCGCACCTTGTTCGGGCAGCGCGGATTCCATCCCGGCTTCGGCGCCCGCCCTTCGCTGTAGGCGCGCAGCAGATCCGGATAGAGATTGCGGTAGGAGCCGTCCGGCTGGCGATGCTCGAACTTCAGGTAGAAGGCCATGTGATTGATGCCGGCCGAGCGGTAGCGAATCTCCTCGTAGGGAATATCGAGATCATGCGCCAGTTCCATCGCCGTACCTTGCACCGAATGGCAGAGGCCGACCTGCTTGATGTCGGGGTATTTCTCCGCGATCGCCCAGGTGTTGATCGCCATCGGGTTGACATATTGCAGCATGATCGCCTGCGGGCAGACCGCGAGCATGTCCTCGCAGATCTTCCAGAGATGCGGCACGGTTCTCAAGCCTCGCATGATGCCGCCAACACCGAGCGTATCGGCGATGGTCTGGCGCAGCCCGTATTCCTTCGGAACTTCGAAATCGGTTACCGTGCAGGGCTCGTAGCCGCCGATCTGGAAGGCGACGACGACGAAATCGGCGCCCGCCAGCGCCTTGCGCTGGTCCGAATAGGTTTCGGCTTTGGCCTTTACGCCAAGCGTCGAGATCAGCTTGCCGACGACGATTGCGCTTTCCTCGAGCCGTTGCGGATTGATGTCCATCAGCGCGATCGTCGAGCCGGATAAAGCCGGACGCTGCAATATGTCGCCGACGATGTTCCTCATGAACACCGTCGAGCCAGCTCCGATGAAAGCGACCTTGGGATTTCTTGCCACAACAACCTCCGGCATAAGCAATTAGGCTACCTCGAAAGCGGCTTTGACCAGCCGTTCGGTGTAAGCGGTCTTGGGATGGGACAGGACTTCGTCGACCGGCCCCTCTTCGACGATCTTGCCGTGCTGCATGACGATGACGCGGTGGCACAGCGCCCGCACGACCTTGAGGTCGTGCGAGATGAAGATGTAGCTCAGGCCCCGTTCGCGCTGCAGCTTGCGCAGCAATTCGATGATCTGCGCCTGGACCGAGAGATCCAGCGCCGATGTTGGCTCGTCGAGTACGATGAATTCCGGTTCGAGCGCGACGGCGCGGGCAATCGCAATACGCTGGCGCTGGCCGCCGGAAAACTCGTGCGGGAAGCGCGAGAGGATATCGCCGGGCATGCCGGCGCTGATCAGCGCCTCGCGCACCCGCTCGATCCGATCGTTCCTGGTGGCGCCCATGCGGTTGACGACCAGCCCTTCCTCGATGATCTGGCCGATCGTCATGCGCGGGTTGAGCGACGAGAACGGATCCTGGAAGACGACCTGCATGCGCGACCGCAACGGCCGCATCTGCGCCCGCGAGCAGCCATGGATCGGCTGGCCATCGAAATAGATCTCGCCGCTGTCGGTGGTGTTGAGCCTGAGCAACGCCTCGCCGAAGGTGGTCTTGCCCGATCCGGATTCGCCAACGAGACCCAGCGTCTCGTGCCGTCGAAGGGTCAGGCTGAGGCTGTCGACGGCAACGAGTTCGCGCAGGTCCGGCCTCATGAACGTGCCATGCCGCAGCATGAAGGAGACGCGCACATTCCTAGCTTCAAGAATAACGTCGGCGCCTTCCGGCAACGGATTTGCCTGGCCGCGCGGCTCGGAGGCAAGCAGGTGACAGGTGTAGGGATGCTGCGGATTGGCGAACAGCTTCTCCGTCACATTGTGCTCGCGCATCTCCCCATGCTGCATGACGTAGACATAGTCGGAGAACTGCCGCACCACGGTCAGGTCATGCGTGATCAGGATCACCGCCATGCGCAGTTTCTTCTGCAGGTTTCGGATGAGATTGAGGATCTGCGCCTGAACCGTGACGTCGAGCGCCGTCGTCGGCTCATCGGCGATCAGCACATCGGGATCGTTGGCCAGCGCCATGGCGATCATCACACGCTGGCGTTGGCCGCCGGAAAGCTGGTGCGGGTATTGTTTCAGCCGCGCCTGGGGCTCAGGAATCTGTACCTGCTGCAGCAGCTCGAGCGCTCTTGCTTCGGCCTGCCTGCGGCTCATCTTGCGATGCACCCGTATCGCCTCGACGATCTGGCTTCCGATCGTGTAGATCGGGTTAAGCGAACTCATCGGCTCCTGAAAGATCATCGAGATGCGGTCGCCGCGCAGTTTGCGCCGCGCACGCTCGGAAAATTTCAGGATGTTGGCCCCGTTGTATTCGACAGTCGATTTCGGCGACACGACTGCGCGCTTCGACAACAGTCCCATGACGGTGCGCGCCGTCACCGACTTGCCCGATCCCGACTCGCCGACAATGGCTATCGTCTCGCCGCGATAGAGCTGGAAGGAGATGTCCTTGACGGCTTCGATCATGCCGTGTTCGACCTTGAAATCGACGGCGATGTTGCGGGCATCAATGACCGGGTTTTCCGAACGGCCGTCATGGTCGAGCCGGACAGGCGGTGCGAAGGATTTGACGAGCGCGTGTTGCATCATCTCATGCTCAATAAGGATCGACCGCATCGCGCAGTCCATCGCCAAGCGCGTTGAACGCGAAGACGGTGACAAGCACGAAGCCGACCGGTGAGAGGATCCAGGGATAGGTGCCGATGACCGAATACGTCGCGGTGTCTTGCAGCATCAGGCCCCAGGAGATCAGCGGCGGCTTCACCGCGAAGCCGAGAAAACCGAGGAAGGATTCGAGCAGAACCACGCTGGGGATTGCCAACGTGACCGCAACGATCACGTGGCTCATCACGTTTGGAAAAATGTGTTGCATGATGATGCGGCCATCTGTGGCGCCGACCGCCATCGCCGCACGAACGTAATCAATCCGCGCCAGTGCCAGGGTCTTGCCGCGCACTTCGCGCGACATCTGCGCCCAGCCGAGTGCCGACATGACAACGATCACGAAGGCCAGGAAGACATTCGTCGGCGCCGTCACCGGAACCAGCGAGGTCAGCGCCAGATAAAGCGGCAATTGCGGAAACGCGAGCACCAGTTCGACGAAGCGCTGGACCCAGACGTCGAATGTACCGCCGAAATAGCCCGACACCATGCCGACCGTCGTGCCGATCACAGTGACGATGAAGACCACGGTCAATGCGATCATCAACGAGATGCGCGAACCATAGATCGCACGAGCCAGCACATCGCGACCGAATTTGTCGGTGCCAAGGAAGTGCACCGGCTGGCCGTCGGTCGAGCCGAAGAAGTGCCGGTTCGCGGGAAGCAGGCCGAGCAGTCTGTACTCCGCTCCCTTGACGAAGAAGCCGAGCAGCCGCGGATGGTCGTAGTCCGGCCCGACGACGGGTTGGAAGGTGACCGGGTCGAGGTCTTCCGAATCCGCCAGGGCATAGACGCGTGGCTGGAAGACGAAGTTGCCGTCCTTGTCATGGAAGCTCATCATCTGCGGCGGGGCGAAGCCGACATCGGTCACCTTGGGATCCATCGGTGCGAAGAAGTCGGCAAACACCGCCAGCAGCACCAGAAACGCGACCAGGATGAGCCCGGCCATGCCGGTCCAGGACCGTTTCAGGCGGCGCCAGACGAGTGCGATGTAACTCTCATTGCCGCGCGGCTTGATCTTGGCCGGTTCCTCGGCAAGTGGCGGCAGCGAGGGCTCGAAAGCAAGCATCTCAGGACCCTGCATATTGGCGCACACGCGGATCGAGCATGACGAGCAGCATGTCGGCGATGATGTTGCCGACGATCAGCGTCGCCGACAGCACCATCATGAATGTCGCCGTGACATAGACGTCGCCCACCGCCATCGAGCCAACGATCGCCGGGCCGACGGTCGGCAGGGCAAAGATGATCGCGGTCTCGATCTCGCCGGTCAGCATATAGGGCAGCACCACGCCCTGATACATGACCAGCGGATGCAGCGCATTGGGCACCGCATGGCGCATCACGACCGCACCGCCGCTAAGGCCCTTGGCGCGAGCGGTTTCGACGTATTGCGCGTTCAGCGTGTCGAGCAGATTGCCGCGCATCACCCGCATGTTGTAGGCGAGCCCGCCGAAGGTGGCGATGGCGACAACCGGCCAGACATGCCGGACGAGATCGACGACCTTCGCCCAGGACCACGGCGCCCCGCCAAATTGCGGCGAAAAGAAGCTGCCGATCTCGGAAACGTTGAACTGGAAGACCAGCAGATAGACGATGATCAGCGCCATCAGGAAGCGCGGCACCGTCATGCCGAGGAAGGAAATCGCTGACAGCGTACTGTCGATCCAGCTGTACTGCCTGGTCGCCGCCCATATGCCGAAGGTGATACCGAGGACCGAGGCCAGCAGATGGCACACCAGCGCCAGCAGCAGCGTGCGCGGCAGCCGCTCGCCCACCACATCGGCCACCGGCTTGTTGTAATAGAGGCTGTAGCCGAAATCGCCGCGGGTGATGATGCCGCCGATCCAGTTGAAATACTGGACGGGCAGCGGCTTATCGAGACCGTGTTCTATCCGATAGGCCTTGGCCTGCGCGTCGGCCTCGGCGAATGAGGCCCCGCCCTGATTGATCAACTGCGAGCGGATGTAGTCGGCATAGTCGCCCGGCGGCGCCTGGATGATGGCGAAGGTGACCAGGCTCAGAATGGCGAGGACCGGGATCGCCGACGCTATGCGCGTGAGCAGGAATCGCAACATCGGTCGGTCCGCTTCCTTGTCTGGCCGGTCGCTCTCTTTGAGCGTACGGAGGTTTGCTTTGTCCGGCCGCGCCAACTGGCGCGGCCGGAGGTCTCAGTCAGGGGAGGTAAACCTAGTTCATCGGGCCCTTGTCTCCGGGCTTGCCGGGAAGCTCTTCGGGGAACAGCTCGTACTTGGCCTGCTTGTCGGCAGCGACAAAGACCCGCTCGCGGACGATCGAATCCTCGGCCCAGTTGAACATGAAGATCGGCGTGCCCTGCGGGATGTTGGAGAAGCGTTTGTTGATGATCAGCGCGCCGGGATATTCCGTCAGGCCGACATTGTAGACGTGCTCGGTCAAGATCTTCTGGAACTTTCTCATCAGGCTGGCGCGCTCGTCATTGTCCGCGGACGAGACAAACTTGTTGACGATGTCGACGAGGTCCTTCTCGAAAGGCATCATATCGACCTCGCCGTTTTCCGGCGCACGATGGTCCCAGCTGGTTCGTGGACCGACCGGGGCCAGCTGATCGGTATTCTGGACGACGGAAGTCAGCTCCTGATCGTTGCGCCGTACCAGCCAGTCGAAGCGGCCGGAGTATTGCGAGGCATCGCGCTGGGTGCCGTTGAGTCCGTTCAGCACGATCCGCAGCCCTAGCTTTTCCATCTGGGCGACGACACCTTCGGCAAGGCTCTTGTCGGTGGTGTAGTCGTTGTTGACGAGCATCACGATCTCGACATTCTTGCCGCCGGCGGTACCTGCAGGAAAATTGACGAAGCCGTCGCCATCCGTGTCCTTCAGGCCTGCCTTGGCGAGTTCCGCCTTAGCGCCTTCGAGATCGAAGGGGTAGTAGACCGTCGACTTCCGGTCGTAGAAGCTCGTGCCCGAGGATAAGCCGCCCGGATAGATGGCAGTGAACGGACCCTTGACCAGCGAGTCGCCGAGCGCCTTGCGGTTGAGCGCCATGGTGACGCCTTTGCGGAAGTCCTCGTTGCGGTTCAGCTCGCGTATCGCCTGTCCGCGCTCGTCGGGGTTGCCCCAGCCATTGGCTGAGAAATTCATGCGCAGATTATAGCCGATCAGCCGCGCGCCGAACGCAAGCCGTGCCGGTGCGTCTTTTTGCGCCGCGCGCTTCAGCGAGGCGACGAAGTTCTCTGGCTGCTCCAGATTGGAGAAGTCGCCCGCCCCCGATACCGCCTGAACGTCGCGGTCGGCCCAGGTCGACAATTTGTAGTGCAGTTCATTGAGATACGGCAGCTGGTTGCCCTTCTCGTCGACCTTCCAATAGTACGGATTGCGACGCATGACGATGATGTCGTCGGGGCGGTATGCCACTGGCACCCAGGCGCCCATCACCGGCATGTTCATATATTCCGGCGGGAACGCGTTCTTGAACTGCTCGTAGGTGTTCTTCGAATATTTCGGATGCTGCGGCTTGAGGATATGTGACGGGCCCGGACAGAAGGTGCCGTAAGCCATGGCGTAAAGGTATTGTTTCGGAAAGGCGTCCTTGAACGTCCACTCGACGGTGTAGTCGTCGATTTTCTTCAACGTCGTGCCGACGCCGAAGGTCTCCTGCGTCGCGCCGTTCAGCGGCGACACATTGGGGTCGATCACCTCGTCGTCCCAGTAGAACATCACATCGTCGGCGTTGAACGGAACGCCGTCCGACCATTTGGCGCCTTCGACCAGATGCATCGTCAGCGTGTGGCCGTCCTTCGACCAGTCCCAGCTCTTGGCGAGGTTCGGCAGCGGCTCCGTGTCCTTGGCCTCGACCTGGAACAGCGGCGCGGTGCGCGTCAGGCATTCGGAAAGGCCGATGTCGATACCGCCCCAGCCTTGCGTCTGGCCGGCGCCGTAGTTCCAGCCCTCCGGCCGGCCGCCGATGACATGACGCATCGTATCACCGTAGACACCGACGCCGTCCGGCATATTGCCGGTCTTGAAGACCAGCGGCTCCTTCGGCAGCCGGTCCTTGACCGGCGGCAGCTTGCCTGCCTTGACGTATTTGTCGGTGACCCAATCGGGTTCGTGGTATTCCGGAAGTGCCTTGAACTCCAGGATGGAGTCGCGCGCCACGTATTTGATCTTTCCCTCGGCGGGAAATTGCGCGGGCACCGGCGGCACGGTCGGCTCGGATGCATACGCGTTCAGCGCCGAGGCCGAGACGCTAAGCGCCAGCCCGGCGAGAATGCCAATGTTTCGAAAATTCCTCATCGTCTCTCCTCCCTGTTGTTCAGGAGCGCGTTGACGCCGCTCCATTTCTCCTCGAACGAATGTACAGACGGGTGCGGAAAATCCTCCCGAAAGCTTGCCGCGATCCGTTCTGGCGAAATTCAGACGGCCTGCTTGAGAGCCGTTTTTTCCGCACGCAATTCCTCGATCGAACGGACGTCGCGCCTTGCCGCACCGGCCCATTCGCGGGTCTTGATCCTGGATTTCGAAAGCCGTTCCTTCGCGGCCGGCACCGCATCGGCATATTGCGGCAGCCAGCGAGCCTGGGCGACGACCATTTCGTCCACCATTTGCCAAACCTCTTCCGGCGTCGAAACCGCGCCGACCAGCGGGTCGTGCAGGACCGCGAGCTTCAGCAGGTCGATATCGCCGGAGATCGCCGCATGAACCGACATGCGCTGGACGTTGATCGAGGAAATGCAAGTGGCGGCGCAGGCCTCCGGCAGCGTGATGCCGGAGGCCATGTTGATACCGAAGCGGTCGACGAAGCCGGGCGACTCGATGATCGCGTCCTGCGGCAGGTTGGTGATGATGCCGTTGTTCTTGACGTTGAAATGGCCGCGGTAAACGCGGTTCGTCTCCAGCGCCTCGAGAATGTGGCTGGCATGCTCGTTGGAGCGCTTGGCGGGGTCTATCGGCCTGGCGGCGGATTCCAGAAATTGCGGGAACTCCGTTTCGAACCAGTTGCGTGTTTCGGTCGAATAACGAAGGTAGCCGCCGGTCTCGCCGTGAATCCAGTCGGACATGTCGATCCAGCGGGTGATTTCGTCCGGCCGCTTGCGATACCAGGGCAGGTATTCGGAAAGATGGCCGTTGCTTTCGGTCGAATAGACGCCGAAGCGCTTCAGGACATCGATGCGCAGCTTTTCCTGCTGCGAATAGACCGGATGCGCCTCGAAGGCGGCAACCAGCTCGTCCTTACCGATCTTGCGGCCGTTGAGACGCAGGTCGATGAACCAGGTCTGGTGATTGATGCCGGAGCAGACGTAGTCGAGATCGGTGCGCGACTTGGCGCCGAGCACTTCGGCGATCTGGTCGGCGCCATGCTGGACGCCGTGGCAGAGGCCGACGGTATCGACCCTGCCATATTCGATCGCCGCCCAGGTGTTCATGGCCATCGGATTGGCGTAGTTCAGGAATTTCGCCCCAGGCTCGGCGACTTCGAGGATATCCTTGCAGAAATCGAGGATCACCGGAATGTTGCGCTGGCCATAGAGGATGCCGCCGGCGCAGATCGTGTCGCCGACGCACTGGTCGATGCCATACTTCAAGGGAATGCGGATGTCGTCCGCATAGGCTTCGAGACCGCCGACGCGAACGCAGCTGATGATGTAGCGTGCGCCCTCGAGGGCAGCACGGCGGTCTGTCGTTGCCGTAACCTTGGTCGGCAGCCTGTTGAATTCGACGACCCTGTCGAGGATCGACTTGATCATCTGGAGGTTGCGCTCGCTGAGATCGGTCAATGCGAATTCGACATCCCTGAATTCAGGAACGCACAAAATGTCGGTGAAGAGCTTCTTGGTGAACCCGACGCTTCCCGCACCGATGATAGCGATCTTGAAACTCATCAGCCTCACCTCGACCTGATCGAACGCTAGGGCAAAGGCGGCGAAAAGAGGCTGGCCCGCCTGCGACGCTATGCAGGCTGGAATCCAGCACTTCCTCCCATCCGCTCTTTGACCGCGGTTTCTTTTGCTTTTCTCGAGGGATTATGCGCCTTATTCGGCACGCGACCAGAGAAGGATTATGCTTTTAGGGGTAATTTTGTGCTGCGGAACTTGATCGACATCGGGCCGGCGGGCAGGACGGTATCGCTGCCGCGCGGGCGCCAGCGCCTACACACCATGCCGACAAGCACCGGCTATGAAGTGCGCGAGAACGAGGTCTACGACTGGGATGGGCGCAAGCGCGGCCTGACGCCGTTTACCGTGCTCCAGCATACGATCAGCGGCACCGGCCGATTGCGCTACGAGAACCGGAACTACCGCCTGCAAAAGGGCGACACTTTGCTGGTTCTCGTGCCGCACAACCACCGTTACTGGCTGGCCAAGGGCGAACGCTGGGAGTTCTTCTGGATATCGATGAACGGCGAGGAGGCACTGCGCATCCACAAGTCGATCCTTGCCGCCGTCGGTCCGGTGCTGCGGCTGCAGCCCTCGACGATCGATCATCTGGCTGATTGCAGTGTGCGCCTGATCACGGGCGCGGTCTCGCCGGGAGCCGCCTCGGCCGTCGCCTATGAAGCAGCCATGGCGCTCTACGACGATGTCTTCGGCTCGCATGCCGTCACCGACGACAAGAGCGCCATGCAGCCGGTCATCGATCACATCAGGGCCAATCTCGACAGGCCGCTCCGCGTTGCCGATCTCGCTGAGATCAGCGGCCTGAGCCGCGCGCATTTCTCGCGCTGCTTCGCCGAGAGCGAGGGACTTCCGCCCGCCGAATTCGTGCTGCAGCAGCGACTGCAGCGGGCGGCGAAGTTGCTGACGAAGGCCGATTTCCTGCCGGTCAAGGAAGTCGCCATCATGTGCGGCTTCGAGGATGCCAATTATTTTTCGAAGGTCTTCCGCCGCCTCTACGGCATCAACCCGACGCAGTTCCGCACCAACGGGATGTATGCCAGCCTGGGAACCGCCCGATAGCCCGATAGATTGGCACCGCGCTTGGCATCGGGTGCGGGAACGCTTTTGCTTCCCCTTGGTTTAGGACAAGAGAGCCTGCTCGCCGCTGCCGCACCCCCGCTCTGGCGGCGATCAGGCCACAGATGTCAGGGGAGTGATCGATGAACAACCCCGATCCAAACAACCCGAATCCACTGCCGGACAATCCCAATCCGGAGCCGGCCCGGCCGCCTGCCCCGCCGGAGACTCCGCCGGGAGAACCTCCAGGCGTTCCCCCGCCCTCACCGGATCCAATTCCGACGCCGGACCAGGAGCCGATCGGAGTTCCTCCCGGCACGCCTTCCGAAATTCCTTCGGAACCGACCTTTCCCGGGCCGACCGACTGAAGGGGCGGTCGGGTGGAGGATGGCAGGGGTGATTTCGGCGAAGCGCTCGAAACGGGTCTTGCCATGGAACGTTTTGCGCTGGCGCTCATTCACCCTTCCATCATGGAAACCGGCGGCGGGCCCTGCAACCAAGGGAGGTTAAAATGAAAGTTGGCAACTGCATGACAAAGGACGTCGAGATCGCCAGTCCGCAGCAAACCCTGCGCGATGCGGCAGAAATGATGGGTCGCCTCGACGCCGGCGCAATGCCGGTGGGCGAGAACGATCGGCTTGTCGGCATGGTAACCGATCGCGACATCGCAATCCGCGGCGTCGCCCAAGGCAAGACACCTGACGCCAAGGTACGGGAAGTGATGAGCACCGAGGTCAGGTATTGCTTCGAAGACGAAGACGCGGAGGATGTTCTGCGTAACATGGCTGACCTGAAAGTGCGCCGCTTGCCGGTGCTGAATCGCGACAAGCGCCTGGTCGGCATCGTTTCGCTGGGCGACCTCGCCACCAACAGCGAGACGGCAACAGCAGGTGAAGCGCTGAGCGGCATCTCGCAACCCGGCGGCGAGCATTCGCAAACGATACACTGACGGCGCACCATCGGCCGGCCTTTGCTACGACCGAACCGCCGGCTGGATAGACGCCGGCCTGCCGGCGAAACTGTTCAGAGGCGAACTGGACTGCAACCCGAGGAGCAAGCCATGATTACGATGAAGGCCGTCCGTATCCACGATTTTGGTGGACCGGAGGTTCTTTCGCTGGACGCGGTTCCGTTGCCTCAGCCGCATGACGACGAGGTCACGCTCAAGGTCTACGCGGCAAGCGTCAATCCCGTCGACTACAAGGTTCGCGAGGGCTCTTCGGGCGCGGATCTGCCCGTCACGCTCGGCCGCGACGTATCCGGCGTGGTGGAACTGTGCGGCACGCGGGCTCATACGCTGAAGAAGGGCGATCCGCTATATGCCATGCTCGGCAACGACCGCGGCGGCAACGCCGAATATGTCGTCGTCAAGGCAACGGAGGCGGCGGCGAAGCCGCAACGCTTAAGCCACGCCGAAGCCGCCGCCGTGCCACTTGCCGGCCTTACCGCGTGGCAAGGCCTTTTCGATCACGGCGGCCTCAAATCCGGGCAGCGGGTCCTTATCCATGGCGGCGCCGGCGGCGTCGGTCATCTGGCGGTGCAGTTCGCAAAGGCCGCGGGCGCGTTTGTCGCGACGACTGTGTCCGCGCAGGATTTCGATTTCGTCCGCGCGCTTGGCGCCGACCAGGCGGTCGATTACAAGAACCAGCGCTTCGAGGAGCTTGTCGAGGACGTCGACCTCGTCTTCGACCTGGTAGCGGGTGAAACACAGGACCGCTCGTGGGACGTGCTCAAGCCCGGCGGGACGCTCGTCTCAACGCTTTCCGAACCGTCGGCGGAGAAGGCCCGCCTGCATCGGGCTCGCGGCGTTTCCTATTTGACCAAGCCGAACGCGGCGCAGCTTGCCGAGATCAGCCGCCTCATCGACGCCGGGAAGGTCAGGCCATTCGTGCAGGCAATCTATCCTCTTGAGGAAGTCGCCAGGGCCGAGGAACAGCTCGAGAAGCAGCACACGCGCGGCAAGATTGTGCTTCAGGTAGCTGCCTGAGCACTCGCCGAACAACAGGCCGCGGGCCAGTTTGCGGAGTGCTCGGACACAGGCCGTTTTCTGCTGTCCAGAAGCCCGGCGGCCGAGAGTTTGACACAGGACGGCCCGCCGGGCCTGGCCGGCTTAGGCAGGTGCCGGCTAAAGCAGCATGCGCCGGGTTTGCCGGGATGCGCAAATCAAACAAATCAAGGAGATGCAACGGATCGTGAGGCACGTCGCGACGACACCGTCGCACGGCCGCCGTCAGCTAACTGCGAAGTGAAGCACACAGCGTTTACCGACAGGCGAGCCAGGTTCCTACCGGCCGCAAGCCGCAAAAACCGCTTCAAACTGTCGGAAACCGGCGATAGGTTCGAACCATGTCTCAACCCGCCAATATCTCGCGCGAAACGGCAGTCTCGCCGTGGCGCCACAACTGGTCAGGAGCGTATGATGGCAGACGAATGCAGGCACGCCGGGGACATTCGCGACGTGACACCGAGCGCGCTCGGCTGCGAGGAATGCCTGAAGAGCGGTTCGCAGTGGGTGCATCTGCGGCTCTGCCGCACATGCGGCCATGTCGGCTGCTGCGACGACTCGCCCAACCGTCATGCCACCAAGCATTTTCGGGCAACCGGCCATCCTGTCATCGAAGGCTACGATCCGCCGGAAGGTTGGGGATGGTGCTACATCGACGAAATCTTCCTCGACCTCGGCGACCGCACCACGCCGCAAAACGGTCCGATACCGCGCTTCATTTGAGCTTTTTGCGAGCGGGCCGTTTCCGTGAAACGATGAACCGTTCTAAAGCATGTCGCGCAAAAGTGTGCAGCGGTTTTGCGATAACGACATGTATAAAACAAGAATCTAAAGCGCGTTGCATGAGGCCGATCGAACGCGACGCGCTTTAGTCCAAGGCTGCTTCGGCTTGAGCGGGCGCATCGCGTCCCTCTGGTGGTGCCGATGACCGCTCGCGCATATGCCTGACCGTCTGGAGGACACGATCGGCAAGAGATGCAAGCGCGCCCTGTGCCGTGCGCGTCCCGATGACGGATTCCAGCGTAACCGCCTGCGTTGAGAATTTGTGTTTGAACGACTCTGCGCCACAGAGGAAATCGACCATGCTCAAGCCGTGATCGATCGACCACTGCACGTAATCCATCAACAGGATCACACCCGGCGACGCCCGGCCGAAATCCGGATCGAACGTCGTCACGAAGGCCATCATCATGTCATGCTGGACGAAGTTGATCGACACCGCGACCATCACGCCATTGCATTCGAGGACGAAGATATGCAGCACGCCGGCGCGCGCCAACGCATCGACGAGCGCGGCGAGTACCGGCACGCCCTCTTCGAACAGGTCTGATTCACGCATGCGCTCGGTCAGCCATTTCCGCTTCAAGGCCGCGAGGCGCTCCAGTACCGGTTGCAGCGGCTCGTCGGGGGCAAGCAGGCGAAATCTCACCTCTCCGGTTTCTTCCAGCGCCTTGATGCCGCGCCGATAGTTCTGGCGCGTCTTTTTCGACTGGCCCGCCAACCATGCCGCTCCGCTTTCCCATTGTCCGGCAACGCGATAGCTGACTTCCGTTCGGTGAAACGGACGAAGCCTGATGCCGCCGGAAGCTCCCGGCGTGAAAATTTTGCGGGCCGCCGCATCCGGCGAGAGACGACTGATCAAGGCAAGGTCGAAGCCGCCGGCATCGCAGAGTTGGGTCCATAGCTCCTGCAGCGCCGATAACGAGCATTCCGGAGCAACGAGAATATCCCCATAGTCGGTATAGCTGCCGGCCGCCCATTCGAGAAACCGCAGCCCCCTGCGCCTGCCGATCGCCAGCGGAACGACAGCAACGAGTCTCTCGCCCTTCCAGACCAGGCCGATCCGCAACGCGCGCTGGTCACGGCGTTGTACGGTACTCCACCATGCCGAAATCCAGGCATGGCTTTGAAAGATCAGCCCGTCGGTACGATGCCAAAGCTCCATCCAAGCGGCTTCGATCGCAGCCAGGCGATCCGCCGAACGGACGATTTCCAGGCGCTCCGCGCTTAGGACGTCGATGGAAACAGCGGTGTTCATGAAGGAGAACTGTCCTGTGGCTGCGCGACCACATTGGGCCGTCTGTGAAACAGTCGCATGACATGCCTTGCCATCTTCTTGAGCGGCAGGATGTAGAGCCCAAAGAGCGACTGGTAATCGCGCACATCGCGATCGACCAGGCCAAATTTCAGGTCTTCATCCGGCTCCGGGACAAATTGCGTTCCGAACAGACGATCCCAGAACGAAAAAAGCAGGCCGAAATTCTTGTCATAATGACGCGGGTCGATGCTGTGATGCACCTGGTGCCAGTGCGGACACAGGATGATGTTGTTCAACGGGCCGAACGATATCTTGAGATGCGTATGGCGAACAAAGTCCATCATCAGGATGTTGCGGATGACGTAGACGTTGATGCCGAAGATAGCGACCTCTACCGGATCGAGTGCGATCAGGCTCCAGACACCGAAGCAGATGCCCGGGATGACGCCATCCCACATACGGTTCATCAGATCGTCCAGCGGATGAACCCGGTCCTTGGTGATCCCCACCATCACCTCGGCCGAATGATGTACCTTGTGCAATTCCCACAGGAACGGGAAACGGTGCTGGGCGACGTGGTAGAGGTAGTATGAAATATCATAGGCGACCAGCATGGTTGCGGTGAAGATGACGATCGTCACCGGTCCCGCCGGGCCGCCGAGAAGCGGCGCGTGGATGTTAAGGAGCCAGCCAATTGCCTCGCGTGTGCCATAGCCCACCGCGACGACGAAGGTGACGCCGGCAGGAATAAGCAGGAAAGGCATCATCGCCCGTTTCGTGATCCAGAACAGGGCGTCGGCTCGCGCCGACGGGTGCAGGATGACTTCCTGTGGGAAGGCGAAGTCGAAAAAGTCCCTGAGGGACTTATGTTCGGCAGTTCGCCAGTAGGCGATCACCGCGCTGCCCAGTGCGGTGAGGAGAAGCAGGCCGAGCGTGGTCAGATTGACGTTCGAAAGCTTTTCCACAATCGCTCTGGCAAATTCGGAAAACATTGATGCAGCGGCTCCTGGTCGTAAGAAGGCAGTCTGGGGGTCGTAAGAAGGCGATCTGGCGAATAGCAAAGCACAAAATTCCCGCCAAACTCGCTACGCCGCCTGCAACCAGTGGCTGTTGCGGGGCGCAGCGGGCAAAGCAGGCTGGATGGTGCGAGACTAGCAGATCAACGGTAACGAAACCGCTAAATGTCCAAACGTAATTAATGTCGAATACGGCTGGAACTCACGCGGCAACTCTACGTTGGCACCGGTTTTTGCTGTCGCGGCGGGTGAATTGGGGCAAGATGGATATCGATCCCGGCTTCGCCCACTTCACCGTGCCAGGCGAGGCGTTCGGCTTGCTGCCTGCTGCCAAAACGCAGTGAAACCCAACCGCCTTGGCCCGGCATGTCACCGCCGGCGCCGATATCGAGAGCAGCATCAGGAAAGCGGATGGCCAACAGTACCTCGTCGCCGCGCAATACCGCGACCGTATCTTCGTGCCGGTCGGCATGGAGGCCGGGGGCCAGTTGGAAGACGATCTCGGACTGGCGCCTGCCGCCGAGCAGTTGGTCGGTGATGAGGATGCCATCGGCCTGGCGCGCCAAAGTGCGCTGATGCACGACGCCGAAGCGGCTTCTATAGCCGTCATGCCGGGCGCTCAGCCTCCAGTGCGGTCCCGGTTCGCTCTCCACCAGCGATGCGACTGCCTTGTGCGACCAGTTGAAATTTCCAGCGATGGTGCTTTGGCTCTTGCCCTCGATGTTCAGCGTGTTGTGCGCCGGTGTGGAGCGGAACCAGTCGCGCCATGCGCCTCCCGAACCGTAGAGCCAGGTGCCGGGATCGACCAGCACCGGCTCATCGTCGATGCACAGGGTGAGCGACAGCGCGTCGGCATGGCCGTGCGCCGCTATCGAGAGATAGCCGAGCGGTCCATGGTCGAACGTCAGTTCGACATTGCGGCCATTCATTGCTCCGCGCCAGACGGAGAGCCCGCCTTGCGTGAATGTCTGCAAGCCATGCACCGCGGGCGCCGGGCCTGACGGCGCACCAAAGAAAAGCGAACGAAAATCGTCAGGCTCCGGCGCGTTGCCCGGCGTCCCCAGTAAGCCGTGGATGGCGGCCGCGACGGATCGGATATAGTTCGGCTCGTCGCCCAGCTTCAGCACATGGCCCTCATCGTCGTCGCCGAAGCGGGCGGCTTTCTGTGGCAGCCAGCCGACGAAATTGGCGAAGGCGCCCAGACGCGCTTCGACGGCCGAGGGAAACGGCGTTCCCGCCTGGCGCGCCGCGGCGGCGCACAGCAAGATGAGTTCGGCGCTGAAGGCTGCATAGGTCGGCGTTTGCTCGGCACCGGCGCCGTCGGCAAGAATCTGCTTGTGCGTCTCATTTAAGAGGGCGCTGCGGGCAATTTCGGATTCGGCCCCGAGCGCCAGGCCAACCAGATATTCGCCAGCCAACTCTGCGACGAGATGGTTGTTGGCGGAGGAATATCGCGACGGAAACCGCGGCAGCCAATAGGCGCTTGCCGCGAGTATCTCACCGGCTTTCCGCAGCGTCGCCGGGTCAAGCCGGTCACCGATAAGGTCCAGGGTGACGATCAGGCTGATGGCTCGCAGCGCTACTTCGATGCCGGAAGCCCAGCCAATGCCTCGGTACGGCGGATTGGCGGAATGCCAACTGCCGATTGCCGCCTCAATGGCACTCCGGGATCGATTGTCCTCGCTGAGGAGCAGGTGTGCAGCCAGTACTGGCAATTGCTGCAGCCGGTTGATCTCCCAGACATATTTTATATCGCCAAGGTCGCCGCCATCGCGAAAATCGATATCGAAAGTATGAGCCTCGGCGCCAGGCCAAAGCCTGCCGGTTACCGGATCAAGACGCCAAAGCTCAGCAGGAAACAAACGATCGGGCTCACGCTTTGGCCATGTCCGCCCGAGTGCCGAAAACCGGCCATGAAGCATCTCTTGCGCGGCCGCCGCTATGGCCTGCCGTTGAGCGTCGGTCGCTGCCAGCGCAGCATGGCGAAATCCGGGCAGCACTGGGTGCAACTGCGGCGATGGATAGCGCTCCCACCCATCATCGCGGCGGCGCGACGCGATCCTTCGACGTTGCTCGCCCAGCCGGTGCAACACCTCGGCCGGTCCCATGCTGCGCAATCGGTTGATGTACCAGCCGATTCTCATGCACGCCCCGTCAACGTTTCGGTCCTTGTATACCATGCCGTCGAAAAGCTGCGGGCCGGCAATCTTCTTTCCCGTTCGTTGCGGTTAATATCTCCCGCGAGCATGCGGAGGGAGCGATGCGAAAAGCGGTGTATTTTGTTGCCTGGGTGCTCGCCTTGCTTGTGGCGGCCGAGGCAGAGCCCATCCCTCTCAAGCGCGGCGTTGGCGTGCATCAGTGGCTCAACTGGTCGCCGGTGGCGAAAGACGGAACCTACGTTTGGCCGCCCTATCGCAGCGAAAAGGAGTGGCTTGCGGAAAGCAGGCCGCTCACCGACTGGCCGGCCGGGGAGGTGTTTGCCCACATCCGATCGATGGGCTTCGACTTCGTCCGGCTGAGCGTCGATCCCGGCCCGCTGCTTGCCAGCGGGGACGCCAGGCGGCAGCAGGCGCTGGACATACTTGCCGCCGCCGTCGAGCGGATCACGTCGACCGGCCTCAAGGTGGTTTTCGACCTGCATGGCGTCACTCAGGTTCCCGACTACAGCATGGAGATGATCTATGGCGGCGCCGACAGCGAGGGCGTTGCCCGCTATCGTCAAATGGTTGTGGCGGTCGCCGCCATGCTGGTCAAGATAGGCACCGACAAAGTCGCCCTCGAACCTTACAACGAGCCCGCATACTACCCTTGCGATGCGAGCGGCAGCGATCACTGGCAGCGGATCATGGCAGGGACCGTCCACGAAATTCGAGCGGTCAGCAGCGAACTTACCATCGTTGCAACCGGCGCCTGCGGCGGCAGCATTGCCGGATTGGTCAACCTCAGCCCCGGCTTTGATGACCCAAACCTCTATTACAGCTTCCATATGTATGAGCCGCACAGCTTCACCCACCAGCGGCCCGATGACACGATCAGCTTTGCTTCGGGACTTCCCTGGCCGGCCGACAGCAGTACACCCGAAGTGGTGACCGAAACCCTTAGAGCGCGGATGGACGCTGCCGGCTTGAGCAGGGTCGAGCAGGTCATGAACATGGCCACCGCGCGCCAAGCAATCGCGAACTATTTCGAGCAGAACTGGGGCCAGAGCCAACTGGAGGCGAGCTTTCGCCAGGCTGTCGACTGGGCTGATGGCCATGGCATTCCCAGCCGGCGGCTCTTCATGGGCGAATTCGGCGCTATTCTCATGTCCGCGGACGGCCGCATGGGCGCCTTTGAGGCCGACCGTTCGCGCTATCTCAAGGCAGTGCGCCGAGAGGCCGAACGCTTCGCGATCCCATGGTCTGCCTGGGAGTTCTCCAATCCCTATGGGATGAGCCTCATCCCGCCCGATGGTCCCCCGGTTCCCGACCCGGAGATGCTGCAGGCATTGGGCCTGCCATAGGTGCCACCACACGCCCTCACTAGCGAACAACCGGTGGCAATCCCTGACCCGCCAGGCTCGATCGAGGAACGGCCCGCGGCAGCTTTCTCCCGGTTGGGTTGTATTGGCACGAAGTGTTTAACACATTTGTTGTACTGAGTGGGGAATGCGCGCGCCTAGGGGGGAACAATGTGTGGAATTGCCGGATGGATCGGGCGAAGGGCTAAAAATCCACAAGAGCGGGCCGCCAAAATGTCAAACGCATTGCGGCATCGCGGTCCCGATGCCGAAGGCACCGAGATATTGGACCTGAATACCGGCGAGCAACAATTGGCATTGGTTCATCGCCGCCTGGCGATCATTGACCTAGCGCCCGAGTCGAATCAGCCGATGCAGATTGAGGACGGTCGTCTCAAAATAATTTTCAACGGCGAGATATATAACTACATCGAGCTGCGCCAGGAACTGATCGGCCTTGGCCATCATTTTCGAACGCGCTCCGATACCGAGGTGCTGCTCCGAGCCTACGATCAGTGGCGCTTGTCAATGTTCGACCGGCTGAGCGGCATGTTCGCCTTTGCACTCTGGGATGCTCAGAGGCAGGAATTGATCCTCGCCCGGGATCCCTTCGGGGAAAAGCCGCTTTACCTCATGCAAAGCGAAAAATTGCTGCTATTTGCCTCGGAGATCAACGCATTGTTGTCATCGCAGCAAGATGCTCAGGAACTCGATCTGGATGCCGTGCACGAGTATCTGAACTGGCGTTATGTGCCGGGACCGCGCACGCTCTTCAAACAGATCCGCAAACTCAATCCCGGAAGCTATGCTGTCTGGTCGCAAGGGGTAGTCAAGGAAACGCGCTACTATACGCCTCCGGACCAGGCGGCCGTTACCGAGCGGATCGACGGAAAAACCGCCAAGCGGCGATTTCTGGAATTGCTCGACCATTCCGTCGAGATCAGGATGCGCAGCGATGCACCTTTTGGGGCCTTTCTCTCCGGAGGGCTCGACTCCTCGGCTATCGTCGCGCTGATGGCCAGGCACAGCGCCACGCCCATTCGCACGTTTTCCGTCGGGTTCGACAACGCAGCCTATAGCGAATTTGCATTCGCCCGACGCGTTGCCGATCATTTCAAGACCGATCATTGCGAACTTGTAATCCAGCCAGGCGATCTGATGGATCATCTGCCGACGATGGTTCGCCAACGCGGGGCACCTGTTTCGCAAAGCAGCGATATTCCAATTTACCTGATGTCGGAGCGAGCCTCGCAAGACGTCAAGATGGTGCTCACCGGAGAAGGAGCCGACGAGATTCTCGGCGGCTATCCCAAGCATCGCGCGGAATCACTGGCCGGGATCTACCAGTCGCTTGTTCCAGCCTCGCTGCACGATAACGTCCTTTCCCCTTTGGTACGCGCCATGCCGGGCGCGTCGGCCAAGGTCGATACATTTGCCCGCACCGCGGGCGAAAGGGACTTTGCCGCCCGGATGGTCTCCTGGTTTGGAGCCGTTTCGGCGCAGCAGAGCGCTTGCCTGATCGGCGCGTCCGCAAATCGCCGTTATGAGCGCAACGACTTTCCGTTCTCGTCAAGCGCTGCGGCTTCCCATCTTCGCCGCGTGCTGTTTTTCGATCAGACATCGTGGCTGCCTGACAATCTCCTGGAACGAGGCGACCACATGATGATGGCCGGTTCAATCGAAGGAAGAATGCCGTTCCTGGATCGAGACCTGGTTTCATTCGTCAGCAAATTGCCCGATCGCTACAGGCTGGGTTGGTTGCACAGCAAGCAGATCCTGCGCGACAGCATGGCCAATATCCTCCCGGAGGAAATTCTCAGCCGCCGCAAGGTCGGGTTCAAGGTACCGGTCGCCGAATGGTTTCGCGGATCGATGAGGAACTACCTGCATGACCATCTTTGCTCGCCTCACTCTGTCATTCGCAGCTATCTGAGTCCTAAACAGCTAGATCAAATCGTCTCGGAACACACCACGCGTGCTGCAGACCACGAAAAGCTGATATGGGCGCTGTTGAATTTGGAGATATTCCACCGCGAATTCAGGCTCGACGCGCCGCCGCGATCGTCGGCCTCAGCGCTTGACCGTTTGACGGCTTGACGCGGCCGACCGCCAGACATCGCAGATTGCGCCGACAAACGGGGCGAGCTCAAGCCGTTCCCGATGCACTGCCATGGCACCGGCACCAAGCTTTGCCCGCAGTGCCGGGTTCTCCGCGAGGCGGCTCAGCGCCTCGGTCAACGCTGTAACATCGCCTGGCGGCACCAGCAGCCCGGATTGCCCGTCGGTGATTATGTCTTCGACGGCGCCAACCGGGGTCGCCACCACCGCCAAACCGGCTGCCATGCCTTCGATCACCGACATCGGCAGATTTTCGGCGAAGGATGGAAGAACCAGAATATCGGCCGAAGAAATCAGCGATGCGACATCGTCCGGTCCCACCCAACCCGGAAAGGCGATCCGGTCTGCAATCCCCAGCGCGGCCGATTTTGCCCGTGCCGCCTCGACTTCGCCATCGCCGGCAATCGTGGCGCGCCAATTCTTGACAGGGCTCATGCGGTGCAGCGCGTCTAACAATTGCGGTACGCCCTTGCGGTCGCCGATGCGGCCCAGGAACAGGATATGCACATGGTCGCCGCCGCCGACATGCGCCAGCGACGGGACTTCGGTCGCATTGGGCACGATCACGATATTGCCGGCTGCGCCCGGCGCCCGGCTGGCGACGAAATCGCGCCAAAGCCTGCCCAAAACGATCACCCGATCGGCATGCTCGAACAGAGCTTTGATACGGCGGCTAATGAAACCGCGGTCGGCTTTCCAGAATGTCTGATACTGCGCCCCGTGCAAATGCAGGACATAGGGTATCGACAGCAGCCGTGCGCAGGCGGCGATCACCATCTTGCGGTAGGTGCTGCCGGAAACTGAGATGTTGATATGAATGACATCGGCGCGTCCAGCCAGACGCGCTTTAAGCATCCGTAAGCAAAAACCGAGCATATAGAAGATCGAAAGTCCGACATGCCCCGGGCCACGACTGGCAAGGAAGCACACATCGATGTCGGCGATTTCTTGCCGTTCGAACTCCTGCTTCAGCGCGCCCATGATGCGGTCGATGCCGCCCTGCCCCGAAACGCCCGAGGGCGTCGCGACCAGGACATGTATTTTTCGATCGGATATGAGGCGCTGCAACATGATGGTACTCTAAATAACACAGACCGGGTAACTGCAAAGCAAACGTTCCCGATAAGTTTTACGGCAAATCTTTTAGTTCAAACTGAATCTGTTCACCCTTCGGCGTCATCGGGCTGGATTTTCCGCCAGTCGGCGGCTAGTCGAAGGTGAGTTTTCCAGGGACACGCCCTTGCTGCTCCGTTCCACGCTCATTTATGCTCCGGCGATCCTGCTGACGCGAATTTCGGCGCTGCTCCTGCTGGTCGTCGTGACGCGTTTGATCGACCAGACCGAGTATGGCCTGCTCACCCTGGTGGTGACCGTCGGGGAAATGACCGACATTGCCGTCACCAACTGGCTGCGCATCGCCTTGCTCAGGCTTGGCGGCAAGGGCGAAGTCAGCCGCGGCAGCCTGATGCTGGCCGGGCAGGTGTTGCTTGCCACCACAGCACTGGCGCTGGTCATATCGGTAGGCGCGTCGGCGGTGATCGTGCCTGAACGCTGGATCGAGTTCGCGATCGCAGTCTGCGGCTATCTGGTCGCCGGGTCCATCAGCCGCTTCGCGTTGACGGTGCTGCAGATGCAGCAGCGCCATTCGGTCTATTCGATGCTAGAAGCCCTGCGTGCCCTGCTGCAACTCGCGTTACCGATCGGCGCTATCCTTGTCTTTCAGGACAGCTTTCTGACGGTGTCGCTCGGCTCGAGCCTCGGCGCCTTGATTGCCGGCATCGTGGCGGGCATCATGGCATCGCGACGGCTCGTTGCCGGTCCGCCGCGTTTCACCCACAGGGACTTCTTTGCGCTCGGTGTGCCGCTGATCATCATGGCGCTGGTTGGCTTCGGGCTCAACAGCGCGGAGCGTCTGTTCCTCAAGTTCTATTACGATGCCAGCGCCGTGGCGATCTTCGCGGCAGCCTATGCGCTGGCCCGCCAGCCGATCGATATGGTCGCCAACGCTATCAACATGGGCGCCTTTCCCGAGGTGGTTAGCCGGTTCGACGAGGATGGGCCCGCGGCATCGGGTCGGTTGCTGTCGCAGTTAATGGCCTTGATGATGCGGCTTTGCCTGCCGATTGCAGCGATGCTGGTCGCGCTCAGCAGCGATATCACCGAGCTCATGCTGCCCTCGCAATATCACGGCCGCTTCGGCCTGCTGTTTCCGATCATTGCCTTCAGCGTGCTGTGCGCCAACCTCACCAGCTTCGTCTATGGCGTCGTGGTGCACGCGCACAAGCGGCCGTGGCTGCTGATCATCGCCAATCTCTTCGGCTCGGTGGCAACAATCGCATTGTCCCTGCTGTTGATCCCCCCGATGGCGGAGATCGGCGCCGCTTTGGCGCTGGCGGGGGGCTCCGTGGTGGGCTCCATAACCTGCATCATCATCAGCGAGCGGCTCACACCGGTGCCGGTGCCGTGGCGCGACATCGGTGTTTCGGTAATCATCTCGCTCAGCACGGGGGTGGCCGCCAAGCTTGCCAGCATGGTGGCCGGCGACGTGCCGGCGATCTTCTCGCTTGTCGCCGGCGGCACCACCGGCGCCGCGGTTTTCTTCGGGCTGACCTCGTTGTTCCACCCCGTGGCAGCGACGCAATTCGTCGCCCAGCTGCGAGCGCGGCTACGGATCGCGTAAAGCGAAGTCCAGGGGCAACGCCTGTTTTGTGGGGGGAACGCGAAACTATAAACCGGCGTTTCGGCGCCAGCGACGCTCCCAGAACTCCCGGCACAGCAGTCCCGCATAGGCAGTGTTGGTGTCGTAGTAGCGGCGCCACAAGCGTCGCGGCTCCTGGACGACGCGGAACAGCCACTCCAGGCCGGCCGCTTGTATCAGCTTCGGCGCACGGGCAACCTTGCCCCCATAGACGTCGAAACTGCCGCCTACGCCCATCACGAAGCTTGAGGCGAGTTCATCGCGGTAGCGTTTGAGAAAGCGTTCCTTGCGCGGTGTCGGCATGGCCACCAGCAGGCAGTCGGCGCCCGAGGCGTTGATCGCCGCGACGATCCCGGCCTCGTCCTCCGGCTTGAAATAGCCGTTGCGCATTCCCGCTATGACGAGGCTCGGATGGTCCTTGGCAAGTCTCACTACAACCGCGTCGAGAACGTGCTGTTCGGCCCCCAGCAGATACGGCCTGAATCCACGCTTCGCGCAGAGGCTCAGCAGATTGATCATGATGTCGACGCCCGCCACCCGCTCGGGCAGCGCGACGCCGCACAGACGTGCACCCCAAAGCACGCCGATGCCGTCGACATTGACCACGTCCGCCCCGGCCACGTCCTCGCGCAGCTCGGCATTCTGGCGCATGGTCACCAGCTTGGCGACGTTCACGACCACATGATGCAGCGGCCGCCCCAGGGTCATCGCCTCGTCGGCGATGGCCAGTGTCTCGGCCATGGTCAGCGCATGGATCGGTGCACCAAGGAACTCCCGGCGCCGTGATGCCAACAGGGAATGCTGCGCCCATGCCGGGGCGTGCGCGTTCATGCGGCCTGCTCCCTTGCAAGCGTCACTTGTGCGACCTCTGGTTTCTTGCCTTCGATGCGGGCGTCGGGCTTGCGTGCCTTGCGCCACGTCCACAGACCCCTCGTATCGACGAGCTTCTTGTCCTTGAGCGCTTCGGGGTCGACCAGATTGAACTGCCGATGGTCGACCAGGAGGACGACGATATCGGACTTGTCGATGGCCGAAAGTGCGTCGGTGAACACGATGCCCCTGCCCTCGAGCTCATGCGGCAGCGCATTTGTGTTGGGTTCAGCCGCAATGATCTTCACATTGGGGTTATCGGACAGAAGCTTCACCACCTCGACGGCCGGGCTCTCGCGCAGATCGTCGATATTGGCTTTGAAGCTGAGGCCAAGACAGGCGATCGTTTGCTTGCGGGAGGGGTCGAGCAAGGCCTCGATATCCCTGACCACCGACATCGGCCGCTCGGAATTGATCCGGCGTGCCGAAGCCATCAGCCGCGTGCTGTTGGGTGCGGCGTCGATGATAAAATATGGATCGACCGCAATGCAGTGACCGCCGACGCCCGGGCTCGGCTGGAGGATGTTCACGCGAGGGTGCCGATTGGCGAGATCGATCACTTCCCAGACATTGAGCGACAGGTCCTGGCACACTGCAGCAAGCTCGTTGGCGAAGGCGATGTTGACGTCGCGGAACGCGTTCTCGGTCAGTTTCACCAGCTCAGCACTTTCGGCCGTCGTCATGAACAGGTCGCCGGTGACGAAGGTTGAATAGAGTGCCGCGGTCCGCTCCGACGATTTGCGGGACAATCCCCCGATCGAGCGATCGTTGTTGATCAGCTCGGTCAGCACCTTTCCCGGCAGCACACGCTCGGGCGAATAGGCGACCAGCACATCGGCGTCTTCGCCATGCTGGACAGGAAATTTGAGATCAGGCCGCAACTCGGCAAGCAGCCCGGTCATGATACGCGTGGTTCCAACCGGCGATGTCGATTCCAATACCACAAGGTCTCCGCGCTTCAGCACGGGGGCGATGCTTCGTGCCGCCGCGAGCACGTAGGTTACGTCCGGCTTATGATCGTGGGTCATCGGGGTCGGCACGGCGATGATATAGGCGTCCGCCGGCTGCGGCGTGCTGTAGGCCATGAGCTTGCCGTTCGCCACGACCTTCTGGATCAGACCGTCAAGGTCCGGCTCGACGATGTGGATTTCGCCGCGATTGACCTTCTCGACCACCGCTCCGTTGACATCGACGCCAATGACGTTGAGCCCGCGGCTGGCGAAAATGGCGCAGGTCGGCAGGCCGATATATCCCATGCCGATTACGGAAACGGTTTTGATTTCAGCCATGATGCAGCAGTTCCTCAACAATCCGGTTACTAGCCCGGCCATCGCCATATGGGTTGTGTCGTTCCGCCATGCCGCGATAGGCAGCCTGATCGTCGAGCAGGCGATTGGCGTTGAACAGGATTTTTTCGACATCGGTGCCGACAAGGCGGGCGGTGCCGGCCACGATCCCCTCGGGTCGCTCGGTATTTTCGCGCATCACCAGCACCGGCTTGCCGAGCGAAGGCGCTTCTTCCTGCACGCCGCCGCTATCGGTAAGCACCAGATAGCTCTGCTTCTGCAGGTACAGGAACGGCAGATAGTCCTGCGGCTCGACCAGATGGATGTTCGGCACGCCTTCCAGCTCTGCGTTGACCACCGAGCGCACATTGGGGTTTGGATGGACAGGGTAGACGATCTGCACGTCTCCCCGCGCCGCCAATCCCTTCAACGCCGTACAGATGCGCTGAATGCCGCCGTCAAAATTCTCGCGGCGATGTCCGGTGACGAGGATCATCTTCTTGGAAGGGTCGAGGAAGGGGAAGCTGGCAGCGAGCTTCGCGTTCATCAGCCTGTCGGCATCGATCGCGCTTGAAAAATGCAACAGCGTGTCGATCACCGTGTTGCCGGTCACGAAAATGGTGCTTTCGGCCTTTCCTTCGGCGATGAGATTGTCGCGCGCTTGAACGGTCGGCGCAAAATGCCAGGTGGCGATGTCGCCGGCAATCTTGCGGTTCAGTTCTTCAGGAAACGGCGAGTTGATGTTGTGGCTGCGCAATCCTGCTTCGACATGAGCGACGGGGATACGCTTGTAGAAGGCAGCAAGAGCCGCGGCCATTGCCGTGGTGGTGTCGCCCTGTACCATGACGATATCGGGCTTCGCCTTGTCCAACACCTCGGCCATGCCCAGGAGCACGCGCGAGGTCACATCGAACAGCGACTGGCCGGGTTGCATGATGTTGAGATCGTGGTGCACAGGCAAGCCGGTCAGCTCGACAACCTGGTCGACCATTTCACGATGCTGGGCGGTTATGCATATTTCGGTGATGAAGCCTGGATGAGCGAGGGCGGCACGCGCCACTGGAAAGCATTTGAGTGCCTCCGGCCTAGTGCCGAACACGATCAGCAGTTTCTGCCTGGATGGCAGTTTTGGACGTGAAAGGACGTTCATCGCTGATCCTGGTCGCCTGCAGCCTTCGGGACATGCCGACTATTGCCCGCAAGAGTCATAATAGCGCCGGAAAGCGCCTTCGTGATCTCAATTCTTAATATATGATTAACAACCAAGGCCGCGTTCTCCCGGTTTAACTCTTGTGAAAGGTTGGGCTGACAAGTAGTCTATGGCAGTAGTCTTGAAAAAGAATATATTGGATTGACTAATATTTTAATCATCGGCCACGCCGACACATCCCGGCGCTGGGAAAATGAGCTTCTGGCGCGGTTGAGTGCGGCTGGACATGCGGTTTCGAGTTGCCGCGCGCCGACGCCTGAACCCAATGCGCGCACGATGGATAATGTGCTGGCGCTCGAGGGCCGGCGCTTCGGCCCCTCACTGGCAAGCCGTTCCCGGCCGTTGCCGTCCGGCGACACCGGCCCAGTCGATCTTATAGTCGATCTCACGGCTACCGCCGCACGACGCGGCACGCCTGTCCTGACGCTCGAATTTTGCGGCCAAAGCAGCTTTACCGCAGGCATGACCGAGATGCTGGCGAGCGGGCGGCTGCCCGAACTCACCGCGCGCCTCGACGGCGTTGCCGTCGCCAGGGCGCGGCCGATGATCAGCGACCGGTTGTGGCTGTCCCGAACCAGCAACGACCTGCTCGCCGGCGCCATCTCCCTGATTGCCCAATGTGTCGCCCGCTTTTCCGCGGGCAAACTTGCGCCGATTGCCGAGAGCCCGGCGCCGCCCCTGCAGAAAGGCGGATTTATCGGGCACTATCTGCCCTTTTTCGGCAGGGGGTTAGTCGACCGCGCCGTGCAAAAACTGCGACGTGGTCGGCGTCCCTTCTATTGGCAGGTTGCTTATCGGCTGATCGACGGTCCAGGCGTCGCCGAAACCGGACTGCTGGATGGTAAGCCCTTCACCGTGCTTGCCGATGACGGGCAGCGCTTCTACGCCGATCCGTTCGTTCTCGAGCGCGACGGCCGTCATTTTCTGTTTGTCGAGGAGTTTCCCTACTCCACCGGCCGCGGGGTGATTTCCGTCGCTGAACTTGGCACCGACGGCAATTTCGGCGTACCGAAAGTGGTGCTGGACGAAGCGCATCATCTGTCATATCCGCAGGTGTTCGCTCACTCCGGCGAGATTTTCATGATCCCTGAAAGCGCTACGGCGCGCGAAGTGGTGCTCTACCGTGCCGTGCAGTTTCCGGATCGCTGGGTACGCGATACGGTGCTGATGACGGACAGGGATTTCAACGACGCCACGCTGCTCGAATCCGACGGCCGTTTCTGGCTGTTGGGGACGGAGCGGTTCGGTTACGGCAGCGCGTCCGACACGATGGCGGTCTATTCCGCCCCTGCGCTGCGTGGGCCTTGGGTCGCGCATGCGCTCAATCCCATCGCCGTCGATCACTCGGCCACTCGGCCGGGCGGCGCTTTCATCCGCCAGGGCGACGCTTTGCTGCTGCCGGTGCAAAACGGGTCTAGAGCCTATGGCGGCGGCCTGGGATTGATGCGGCTGGATCGGCTTGATGATTTCGACGTCCGTTTTGAACTGCCCCGCCCAATCGATCCCGGGCCGGCATGGGCTCGGTCCGGCATTCACACGCTCAATCGCGCGGGCGGTGTCGAGGTCGTGGACAGCGCCGGCTGACCGGACCCGAGGTCCGTGCTTAACGAGATCCAGCCGGGTTTGGGCTGGATGCAGCGGCCGAAGGCATGCTCTCGAGCGAGCCTCCATGGGGCTGCTTCCTGTAGGCAAGCAGCAACACCACGATGATCGTCATGTCCGGCGTTTTTGACGAAAGCGCGTTGTTTGACAGCGCGGCAAGCAAGAACGTTATGGTGCCGATCCATGCCGGCAGCGGCGCCCCGCGCAGCAGCCGGAAGACGAACCAGAATATCAGCGCTGTAAACAGCAGGGCTATGGGCAGGCCGAAGAGCAAGATAATTACCACCGGCGCGCTTTCGATGTAGGGCAGATGCAGCTTCTGCCGGACGATCGCCAGCAGGTCGTCAACGTTCATGCCGAACAGGATGTCGTTCCAGCTGACCAGTCCGAACACCTGATAAATGGTCACCCGGGCCATGAAGTTTTCGTCGAAGATGGTGTTGCTGAACCGATTCAGCAGACCGCCCGCAAACAGCATCGCAACAAGCACCGCGCCGCCTGTCACGGTGAACATCAGCACGACAAATTTGGCCTGCCGCTCATATTTGAGCGACAGGCCCGGCCAAGGCACGAACAGCAGCAGAATGAGGATTTCGCCGGTGGCGAGCATCAGCGCGGCGCGAGCGCCCGATGCAGCGCAACCGATGAACAACAGGAAGATCGCCATCACCCGCGCCCATATGCGCCAGTGCGTCAGCGGCACGAATCCGATGGTTGTGGCGCAGAGCGCGCCCAGTGCCAGCGGATGGGCCGACAGGCCAGTTGGCCTGAATTGCAGTTCGTTCAACCCATAGGGCAACAGCCGATGTTGAGTCACCGCCTCGATGGTGCCGATGACAGCGCTCAGGATCGCCATCCCGAGCACGACGTCCCCCAGCGCCCGCCGCACCTCTGCATTCAATGCCAGCATCAACAGGCCTGTGGCGCCGGCCACCAGATAGGTATCGATGATGAACCCGGAGGAGCCCGCACGGCCGGTAACGAACAGATAGGGCACCAGCGCGAACATCAGCACCGAATAGCGGATCAACGCCTTGAATATTCCAATTTCGTCGCCGTGCAGCAGAAACGGCCGGCTGAAAAGAACGATAGGAAGCAGCAGGATGATCGCATAGGTGCCGAAATGCAGCTTCTCGTAGAACGAGCCTCCCTGGGCCGTATAGTCGACGACCATGTTCATCACCTGCGGTGATACCGTAAAGCGAAGCAGGAGCGCGAACGCCGCGCATAGGAAAAACAGCAGCGACAGCGCGTTCTGACGGCGCGCTCGGCTGGACGATAATCGTTCCGAAGCGGCAGCGGGATAGCTCATGGCCCATCCAAATGGCGATATTCGAACGGCATTCTGGGCAACGAAATCCCTTCAACGTCCGCCGGACGGACAGCGTGAGCGGTAAAATGGGCCAACTTGGAAAATAAGATGTTAACGATGTTTCTGTAGAGCAGGCCAAGCGTAATGATTTAACAAGGGTTGTCACCATGTCTGCCGGTTCCGGCACACCCCCTATCTCCGCGACGGCTTCCAATAACAGTGCATTCGAGCGTATCGCCAATGCACGGCGCAGGGCATTGCTGCAACAGCATGGCCCAGTCGCGGCGTTAAGCTCCGCGCCGGTGACGCCGCAACCTCCAGAGCCTGTCGCGACGGTGACCCTGGACAAGATCGGCGATTTCCTCGAGCTCGATTTTCGACGCCTGTTCGTCTGGTTGCGGGCCGGCCTCGCCCTGGCCTTCATGCTGGCGGTAATCGGCGGCATTGTCGGCGGCGCCTATGCATTGCTGAGCAAGCAGCGTTACACCGTCACGACCGAGGTCCTCATCAACCCATCCAATTTGCAGGTTGTGGAAAACGACCTCTACTCGCAACCGGGCCAGGTCGATAGCCAGCTGCTCAGCACGCGCAGCAAGCAGCGCATCCTGACCTCGGGCAACGTGCTTTCCCGTGTGGTGGACGAACTGAATCTGACTCACGATCCGGAGTTTTTCGATCCGGACCGGAGCACATCCTCGTCCGGCGCTGTGGCGAAGCCCGACCCGAGGCTCATCGCCTTGAAGAACCTGGCGGACCGGGTAGACGCCATCGCGGATCCGACCTCATTTGTCACAACCCTCTCGGTATCTGCGGAAACCACCGCCAAGGCGATCCTGATCTCGCAGGCCATAGTCAAAAACTTCCAGGAAGAACTGGCTAAGGCCGAAGCTGCCGGCGCCAGCCGTGCCGCGGCTGCCCTTGACAGCCGGCTTGGCCAACTCAAGAGCGACGTGCAGGCAGCCGAAGAGAAGGTCGAGAGCTACAGGCGCAGCCACAACCTGTCGTCCAGCAATGGCCAGCTCGTCAGTTCGCAGACGCTGACGCAGCTCAATGGCGAAATCGTCGATGCGCAATCGCGTGTCATCGCCGCGCAGGCAAGCTACGACGCCCTGGTTGCCTCCGGTATCAACGGGGCCAATCCCGACCCCACGGTTTCGGAAGCGCTCGCTGCGCTGCGCGACAGGTCAAACAGCCTGCGGCAGCAGATCGACTCACAGTCGATGACCTTCGGTCCGCGCCACCCGACGATTGTCAGGCTCAGGACGGAACTCGAGACCGTCAACTCGCAACTCCGGGCCGAGTTCTCCCGCACCGTCGGCACGGCAAAGGCCAGCCTGGACAAGGCCCGGGCCTCGTTGGCTTCTCTCAACGCCCGGATGAACGATCTGAAGGGCAATGTATTCACCGACAGCGAATCCGAGGTCGCCCTGCGTGAACTTGAACGCGATGCCGCGTCCAAGAGAGCGGTCTATGAGAGCTTCCTGTCACGTGCGCGCCAAATCAGCGAGCGCGAGCAGATCGACACCACAAACGTACAGGTGATTTCGACCGCGGTGCCCCCGCCCGCGCGCTCATGGCCCCCGCGCACTGCCCTGGTGGCAGGCGCCGGAGCGTTCGCAGGCTTTGCCCTGGGGATGCTGCTGGCCATCGGCATGGGCATCATCCGCGACATGCGCCGGCCGCCGACCCGATCAGGCGTTGCCGCCAGCCGAGCCTGAAGCAAGGCATGGTGAAGCGCATCGTTTTCCACATCGCCAGCCTGAGGGGCGGGGGCGCCGAACGTGTTTTCGTCCTGATGGCAAATGAACTGGCATCGCGTGGCCACGAGGTCACGCTTTTTACCTGGAACGCGGAAGGCCCTAACGCCGCGCTGCGTTCCGCTGCCGTGCATCTGGTCGACTTCGGCCTTCCCTTGCGCGGCGAGGGTTACGCCAAGTCGGCGACGCTGAAAGGCATCGTGCGAAGCGCAAATTTGTTCCGCCGCCTTGATCCTGATGCGGTCTATAGCGCCCCGGAATTCGCCAATCTGGTGATGGCGCTGTCACTCATGTTGGCCAGAAGCCGGGCAAAATTCTTTCCAAGCTTCCATGCCGCGGCCTCGCTGCCTGCCAGCGGCCTCGGCGCCAGGCTGGCGATCTGGCTTTCCGCGCTGGTTGCAGCGCGCGCAACCAAAGCCATCGCCGTTTCGGCGGGTGTCGGCCGTGACATCATCGCCCGAGGCTTCCCCGAATCGAAGGTTGTCGTCATCAACAACCCGCTGCCGCCGGCTGTAGCACCGCAGAGGAATTCCTATGCCTGGCAGGCAGCGTTGGCGGCGATGGGCAATGGCCCGGTCATCGCCACCGCGGGACGCCTGGTGCCGGTCAAGGACCACCGGACTTTGCTGCGGGCCTTCGCTGCCCTGCGCGCCGGCCGCCCTGCCCGGCTTGTCATCTTCGGCGAAGGTCCGCTGGCTGCCAAATTGCACGCCTGTGCCGAGCAGATCGGCATTGGCCAGGACGTACTCTTTGCCGGCTACGTCAACGATCCCGCAGCCTGTTACGCCGCAGCCGATCTGTTCGTCCTTACATCCACGAGCGAAGGCTTTGGCAACGTCTTGGTCGAGGCCATGGCCGCCGGTGTCCCCGTAATCTCCACCGATGCTCCGCACGGCCCGCGCGAAATACTCGGTGACGGCCGCTTCGGCACCTTGGTGCCGGTCGGTGACGCCGCGGCCCTGGCGAAGGCGATGGCCGAGACGCTGGACCACCCCACCCCTGCTGCCGTGCTGAAAAACAGGGCGGTGGATTTCACAGTCGACAAGATTGGCAATCAATACGAAGCGTTGCTCTAGTCGTTACGCACTGGCAGCAAATCGGCGTTGGATGCGGTCGACGTAGTCGGGCTTTGATTGCGATAATCTCTTCACGGGCTGGGGCGCAACGAATTCATCGTGAGACGTTTCCTCGTTCCTTGAGTTGTTGGGCGAGGAAATCCTTGACCGAATCGAGAACCGCGTCCCGTTCATGAGATATGCCTGGCAGCAAATCGAAGCGCACGCGCACACCCGCCTCCTCGAACGATCGACACAATGCCATGAGGCGTTCCGGCCGTGTTCGCCCGGCATCGTTGGCGCCTGGCATCCAATGGGTGCTGCCTTGGACATGAGTGATTTCCCAAGTCTCCAGGTCAGCGCCGCCGACGATCATCTGGAAAGGCACTTTTGCCAGCGCTGCGGCATCGAAGGTGATGCCGAACTTCTCCGGCAGATCGCGAATGCCCACCCACCAGTCATGCGTCGGATCGAGCAAGGTCACCGAGCCTGGCGCGCCGATTGAGGCCGCCCAGAGCCTGTCGGGATGCAGGATAGCAAAACGATGCGTGAAATGTCCGCCGCCGGAAAATCCGAACATGGCAAAGCGGCTCCAATCCTGACTGTATTTGGCGCTGACCTCCTCAACCATGGCGAGCAGCACCTGATCGTAGCGTATGTTGCCCTCGAGCAAATATTTGTACCCGCTGCGGGCATCATCCCCGAGAACGCCGATTGGAAACAGCGGACACAAAACGGCGCAGCCGTTCCAGCGTCCGAACTCGGAAAACGCGTCGCGGAATCCAAGAAAAGAGGTGCGGCCGGTGCCATGGACAGCGACCATCAGATCGACTTTGGCCCCTTCCCCAACCGCGGGAGGCACATACAGGCAATAGTGAAAGCGCGGGTCTGATTTGGAAGCAAAGATGGCGGTCGCGCCAAGGTCATAGGCAGCGCGACCGCGATCCGCGACAGGTCCCCTGGCAACGCTTGTCAAATCGATAACTCCTTAATAGGCCCGGCGTTCCGACAACAATATACCGGTCGGCCGACCTCGTGAACTGGAGGCGCCTCCAGGCAGCCGCGAGGAGGACCTCGTCGTGCACCGGAAGCAGGGCGCCGGCGGGACGATCAGGGACAAAAAGAATGCCTCCGCCAACGCCTCGGAAAGCCGCCATTAACTTTTCGTTAACCATGCCGGGCTAGCTTTAACCAATCAGTAAGGACTCGCCTCTGTGACCTGCGTCGCTCCCATTCAAAACAAGTCCATACGCTTTCGAGCGCGCTCGTTTGTAGCCTTCACCCTCACCCCTGAGGCCCCGCTTGGGGAATGGCTGCAAAGCCTCGATCACTGGACCGAAAACTCTCCCGGCTTCTTTGCCGGCCGCCCGGTCGTGCTCGATCTGAATATACTCAAGCCCGAGGTGGGCGAGATGCGGGATCTGGTCTTACAACTCGCGGAGCGCGGGATTCGCATCTACGCGATCGAGGCCGATGGCAATGTAGCTCTCGATGCCGATCTGCCGCCGCTCCTCGTTGGCGCCAAGGAGGCCACCGCCGACGCGCTTTACGTGCAGCCGGACCCGAAGGCCGCAGCTGAGGCCAAGACGGAAGAGCCGCAGGCGCCGAACTCATTGATGATCAAGGCACCGATCCGCTCCGGCCAGTCGATCTTTCATCCCGATGGCGATGTGGTCATTGTCGGCTCCGTCAGTTCCGGTTCCGAGATCATCGCCGGAGGATCGATCCACGTCTACGGCACGCTGCGTGGACGTGCGTTCGCCGGCGCCACGGGAAATTCCGCGGCTCGCATCTTTTGCCGGAAAAACGAAGCCGAACTTCTGGCGGTGGACGGCTGGTACCGCACTGCCGAGGAGATGGACGCCTCCTCGCGAGGAAGGCCGGTACAGGCCTTTCTCGAGGACGGCGCACTTTGCGTCGCACCGCTCAACTAACAACATTGGAGGCACAAATATGGGCAAGGTAGTGGTTGTCACATCCGGCAAAGGGGGTGTCGGCAAGACGACCTCGACGGCCGCTCTCGGCGCCGCGGTCGCGAAAACCGGCAAGCGGGTGGCTCTCGTCGATTTCGACGTCGGCCTGCGCAACCTCGATCTGATCATGGGTGCCGAGCGGCGCGTTGTTTTCGATATCGTCAACGTCATTCAGGGAACCGCCAAGCTTTCGCAGGCGCTGATCCGTGACAAGCGACTCGAAACGCTGTTCCTGCTGCCGGCCTCGCAAACGCGCGACAAGGATGCTCTCACCGAGGAAGGCGTCGCCGACGTCATCGACAAGCTGCGCTCCGTTTTCGACTACGTCTTCTGCGACAGTCCGGCCGGCATAGAGCGGGGCGCGCAACTTGCCATGCGCTTTGCCGACGAGGCGGTAATCGTCACCAACCCGGAAGTGAGCTCGGTCCGCGATTCCGATCGCATCATCGGCCTGCTCGACTCCAGAACGATGAAAGCCGAGCAAGGTGAATCGATTGTCAAACACGTCCTCGTCACGCGCTACGATGCTGCGCGCGCTGCCCGCGGCGAGATGCTGAGCATCGATGACGTGCTCGAGATCCTGTCGACGCCCTTGCTGGGAATAATTCCCGAGAGCCAGGACGTGCTGCGCGCGTCCAACGTGGGCGCGCCGGTTACGCTCAGCGAAAACACCAACCCCGCCGCACGCGCCTATATCGACGCGGCAAGAAGACTCGAGGGCGAGGACCTGCCGGTCATTCTGCCTTTCGAACGGAGGGGCCTCCTCGACCGGCTGTTGGGAAGGAGGGCAGCATGAACCTGCTCGATATCTTCAAGCGCCGCGGGAGCGCGCCCGTGGCGCGCGAGCGCTTGCAACTGCTGTTGGCTTACGAGCGTCGAAGCCGCAACCAGCCCGATCTCGTCTCGGTGTTGCGCGAGGAGATCATGGCGGTGATCGCCCGGCATGTTCAGGTCGACCAGGATTTCCTGCAGGTGAGTATGGATCACGGCGAAACGACGTCGAGATTGGAGATCGACATCCAGATCCCCAACAAGGTCGCAATGCCCATGGCCGCGGCGTTCTAACGGAATTCTCGGCCAGGGCTTGCGTCGGCTGCTGCCGAAAATTGCGGCGCCGTGGTTGGTGTGCTTGAGCCGGTCGCCACCGGCAAGTTCTCGCAATTCGAGGACAATAACCACTGCCTCACCAAAACCCCGCGGCCGTTTCCAGCCGCGGGGAGCCTTGGGAGGTCTTTCGAAACCGGTGGTCAGATGTTGGCGAGCAATTCGTTGACGCGGCTTTCCATATCGGCAAGGGCGGTGTCGACGTCCTTCTGGCCACTGATTGCTGCACTCATCTCTTCGCCGATAATGTCCTGGATCGCAAACTGACGCTGTACGGCGGACGGCAGCGGCTTGCCGAGATCGGCGACCGCAGAGATCGTGTTGCGATGCGGCAGGGCCTTGAAGGCGTCCGAGGTGATGACGGCCTTATAGGCCGGCAGGTGACCGGTGCGCGACCATTCGAAGTCGTTGTCGGCGAAGAACTTCAGGAATTTACCGATGGCCGCGATCTGTTCGGGCGTGCGGTCTTTCTGTGAAACGGCCCAGGTATGGCCGTCGGCATACTGCGCGTGGGCGCCGCCAAACAGCTGCGGATACGGATAGACCGCATAGCCGCCCTTGTTGAGCGCCGTACCCTTGGTCTCGGACTGGGCGTTGTAATCGCCGACCACCCAGGTGCCGTTAAGGTGGACGCCACCCTCGCCGGCAAGGAAGGCGTTGATCGAGCCGCCATAATCGAGATCCTTGGTGGTGTAGCCCTTCTCGAAGATCGCCTTGTACATCTCGACGACCTTCTTGGCTTCCGGCGTATTCAACTTCACATGCTTCGGATCGGCGAAGAAATCGGAATCCTGCTGGAAAAGATAGGTGTAGAGGTTGCGTGTGTAGAGTGCAGTCTCATTGGTTAGGTTCTGGACGAAATAAGGCTTGCCCGTCTTCTGCTTGAACTGTTCGGCCTGGGCGAGCAGTTCCTCAGGCGACTTTGGAAAAATCGGCGTGCCGTCGGCATTGACCAGGCCGGCTTGTTTGAAAAGATCCATGTTGACGTGATAGAGCATCGTCCAGCTGTCGATCGGCAGGCCATAGACCTTGCCGTCTTTGGTGGCGCCATTGCGCGCCGCGTCGGTGAAGGCGTCGGGTGTCACGCCGACCGACTTCAAGAGATCGTCGAGCGGCATCAACAGGCCCTTCGACTGATAATCCGACAGTACGGATTCATGGATCGTGACGATGTCCGGAGCGTCGCCTGAAGCGAACTGCGCGGTCAGCTGATCATAGCCGGGCCATTCCACGGTAGTGACGTTGACATGGACATCGGGATTGTCGGCGTTGAACTTGTTGATTAGCGAGGTGATGATGCCGCATTCGCCAACGGCCTTGGTGGCATCGGTGTTGGTGCCGAAATCGGCATCGCAGGCGCCGAAAAAGCGCTGCACGCTCAGCTCCGTGGCCGCGAAGCTTGGACTTGCGAGCATCATTGCGCCCGCAGAGACTGCGGCAAACAGTATTTTCTTCAGTTTCATATCAGTTCCTCCTACTGAGTTTCCGCCGCTCCACCCTGGATTGGCTTTCGTGCTTCAATTGCTGCGCATTCCCCCGGCCGTCAGGCAATCTTCGTTATCTCACCGCAGCGCCGGAGACCGCCGTGACGATGTATTTCTGGAAGAACAGGTAGACGATCAGGATCGGTGCACCGGCGAACACCGCCTGCGCCATCAGGAAGCCGATGCCTTCGGACTGGGCGAAGTTGGTCTGGGTCGAGGCCATGCCGACCGTCAGCGTGAACATGTCCTTCTTCGTCGCCGAAATCAGCGGCCAGAAGTAGTCGTTCCACGCGCCGAGAAAGGTGAAGATGCCGAGCGTCGCCTGCGCAGGCAGCGTGAGCGGCAGAAGCACCTTCCAGAAAATCCTGAGCCGGCTGGCGTTATCGAGCATGGCGGCTTCGTCCAGCTCCTTCGGGATGGCCTTGAAATACTGGGTCATCAGGAAGACGCCGAACGGAGCTGAAAGGCCCGGCAGGATGAGCCCTTGATAGGTGTTGTGGAACTTCAGCATGCTGAAGATCTGGTGACGGGCGACAAGCACGGCCTGTTCCGGGACCGCCAGGCCGAACAGCACGATCACGAACAGCACGTCTCGGCCGGGGAAATTCAGCCGTGCAAAGCCGTAGCCGGCGAGCGATGACAGGATCAACGTGCCGAGCGTCAATCCGCCCGAGACGATGATGCTGTTGCGCACCCAGATGAACACCGACGAGGTGCCGACGGTGTTGATGTAGTTCTTCAGCGTATAGGGCGCGTGAAACACCGAATTCGGATCGGCCATCAGCTCCGTATTGTCCTTGAGTGACAGGCCGATGACCCACAGAACCGGCGCGATCATGACGATCGAAAGCAGGATGACCAGGGCCAATAACAAATGGTCGCCAAATGCCCGGCCCTTGATGGAAGCTGCTGTGGCGCTCATGCCTGGTCTCCCCTGCTGCGTGTCACCAGGTACTGGGCCATGGCCGCGACCAGGATGAGGATGAACAGGATTTCCGATGCCGCGGCGCCCAGGCCGAGATCCCAGCGACGGAATGCGGTATCGTAGATGTAGAGCACGATCGGCTTGGTCAGGTTGTTCGGACCGCCGCGCGTCATCAGCCAGGCCTGGCCGAACAGCTGGAATTGCAGCACGATCTGGATGATGATCACCAGGATGAAGGTCCGCTTGATCGACGGCAGCGTGATCGAGCGTAGCGTCTGCCAGCGATTGGCATTGTCCAGCGCTGCCGCCTCGTAAATATCTTGTGGAATCTGCTGGAGCGCCGAGAGAAAGAGCATCATCGGCAGGCCGATGCACCACCAGATGGTGGCAATGGCGATGCCGATCATCGCAAGGCTGGGGTCGGAAATGAAGGCCGGAGCCGTTGCGCCGAACCATCCGTAGATCGTCGACAACAGGCCGACATTCGGAATGAAGACGATGCGCCAGATCAGCGTGACGATGGTGACCGACAGCACCGACGAGGAAAAGAACAGCGTCCGCAAAACCGCGGCAGTGCGCGTGCGGCGGTTGAGGCAAAGCGCCAGGAAAAGGCCGATCAGCGCCAGCGTCGGCACCGTCAGAAGCACGAAATAGAAGGTGTTCCAGATCGATTGCAGGAAGACCTTGTCGTGATACAGCCTGGCGTAATTGCCGAGACCGACAAAATTTCCGGACGAGAACGTGTCGGCCTTGTGGAAACTCAGCCACATCCCCCAGAGCAGCGGGAAGAGCAGCAGCGTGGTGAAGAAGAACAAGAATGGCGCAACGAAAATGACGTTTCGCCATTGCGGCGCATAGATGTCGGCGGTAGGGGCTCTGACGCCGACAGCAAGCGTCGCGGTCGGGGACATCGCCAGCCGGTCAGCCATCTCAGGCCTCCCTCGCATGCCAGGCGCGGCCGGTCTCGTTGAACAGATGCGATTTCTGGCCGTCAAAGGCGAGCCCGATTCTGTCGCCGACGGCGACGCGGCTGTTGCCGGCATCCGAGCCGACGATCTGCTGGCCATCGCCCAGCCGCGCGTAGATCAGGGTGCGTTCGCCGAGCCGCTCGAGCACATCGACCACGCCGCCGGCATTGCCCTGTCCGGCGGCAACGATGCGCACGTCTTCAGAACGGATGCCGAAAGTGTACTTGCCATCGGTCAGTTGGCTGGAGGCGATCTCGGTCTGCACCGAGACGCCGTCCGCAAACCTGGCCGTGGCGTTCTCGCCGGATCTGTCAAGCGTCGCATCGACGAAGTTCATCGCCGGCGCGCCGACGAAACCCGCGACGAATTTGGTCGCCGGGCGTTCGTAGATCTCCATCGGGGTACCGATCTGGTCGATCTTGCGATTGTTCATGACGACGATGCGGTCGGCCAGCGTCATTGCCTCGACCTGGTCATGGGTGACGAAGATCATCGTCGATTGCAGCCGCTGGTGAAGCTGGGCAAGCTCGATGCGGGTGCGGGTGCGCAACGCCGCATCGAGATTGGAAAGCGGCTCGTCGAACAGAAAGGCCTTCGGCTCCTTGACGATCGCACGGCCGATGGCGACGCGCTGGCGCTGACCACCGGAGAGCTGGCCCGGCTTGCGATCGAGCAGATGCGGCATTTCGAGGATGCGGGCGGCTTCGTTGATGCGCGCCTCGATGACCTTGCCTGGAACGCCGATATTCGCAAGCCCGAAGGCCATGTTGTCGCGCACCGTCATGTGCGGATAAAGCGCATAGGACTGGAACACCATGGCAATGCCGCGCTTGCCCGGTGGCAGATGATCGATGCGCTCGTTATTGATGGCGATCTCGCCGCTATCGACAGCTTCGAGCCCGGCAATCATTCGAAGAAGCGTCGATTTTCCGCAGCCGGACGGGCCCAGGAACACGATGAATTCGCGTGCCCTTATGGAGAGCGACAGATGATCCAGCACCGTCATGGCACCGAACTGCTTGCTCACGTTCCTGATCTCGATATCGGCCGTCACGTCGACGCTCCTCCTCAGCGTTTGCGCTTTCTCGATGATCCGCCTGAACTCAGAGCCTCAGGCGTATGACCTGGTAGGAATAGGGCGGCAGTGACAGGCTCAGCTTGCCGCTGGCGAGCGAGGCGCCCTCGCCCTTCCTGGGGCCGACATTGCCAGGGTTTTCGGCCGAATTGACGGCTTTCAGATCGGCGTGTGCCATCACCTGGTGATCGACGATCTCCGCCGCGCCGAAGCCGGTGAGGTCGACCACTGTTTCGATTGCCTCGCTCGAATGGCGGTTGACCGCGAAGAAGGTGACGTGGCCGGTTTGCCTGTCGTGCACGCCGGCAACATCGACATAAGCGACATCGCCCGCAATGCTGGATTTGTAGGTCGGGCTTTCCACCTTGAGATCCAGCGCATTGCCGCGACCATAGTTAGAAGCAAACAGATAGGGATAAAAAATCGTCTGCCGCCATGCCGGGCCATTCGGAACGGTCATGATCGGCGCGATGACATTGACCAGTTGTGCCAGGCAGGCGATCTTGACGACATCGGAACGGCGGATGAAGGTGTTGAGGATCAGGCCGACCTGCAGCACATCCTCGAAATTATAGATGTCTTCGAGCAACGGCGGGGCGAACGGCCAGCCGTTGCTGCCGCCGAGTATCTTCCTGTCCTGCTCCTTGGAATGGTACCAGACGTTCCATTCGTCGAACGAGATGTAGACCTGCTTGTTGGAGCGCTTCTTGGCCTTGATATACTCGATGACGCCGGCGACCGAGACAATGTAGTCGTCGAGCTTTTCGCTCATGGCGAGATAGTTCGGAGCGTCGTTGGCTTCGTTGTCGAAATACATGTGCAGCGAGATGTAGTCGACCTCGTTGTAGGTATGGTCGAGAACCGTCGCTTCCCATTCAGGGTAGGTCGGCATCTTGGCATTCGAAGAGCCGCAGACCACCAGCTCAAGTGACTTGGAGAAGGCACGCATGGCCTTGGCCGTCTCATGCGCCAGCCGGCCATACTCGTCCGCGGTCTTGTGGCCGATCTGCCAGGGGCCATCCATTTCATTGCCGAGGCACCAGAGCTTGACGTCGAACGGCTCCTTGCGGCCGTTGGCGATGCGCTTGTCGCTCCATTTGCTGCCGCCGGGATGGTTGGCGTACTCCAGCAGGTTGCGGGCTTCATCGAGGCCGCGCGAGCCGAGATTGACGGCAAGCATCATCTCGGTGTTGGCGGAGGTGCACCAATCGGCAAATTCATGCAGGCCGACTTCGTTGCTTTCCGACGTGTGCCACGCGAGGTCGAGGCGCACTGGACGCTGTTCCTTGGGGCCAATGCCGTCTTCCCAATTGTAGGCCGAGACGAAATTGCCGCCGGGGTAGCGGACGATCGGAACATTGAGTTCCCTGACGAGATCGATGACGTCCTGACGCATGCCGTTGGCATCCGCTGTCGGATGGCCGGGCTCATAGATGCCAGTGTAAACTGCCCGCCCCAGATGCTCGATGAAGGATCCGTAGAGCCTCGGATCGATTTCCGAGACAACATAGTGCGGATGAGCCGTAACGGCTGCCTTCATGCATTCCTCCCATCGATATCACAAACGATGATTTAAATCATCTTGCCCGATATCAAAGAGGAATTGGCAGCCCTTCGTCAAGCCAAAATAGCCAAATGTAGGACAATTAGACGAACGCTTTGGAACAGCAGAAAGCCAGATAGTTGAAATTGCTGCGTTATCTTCCGAACCCGGTTTCATGATATCAACCAGTTTTGATCCTGAGCAGGATGTCCTGATCGTAATTTCCAAAGCCCTTGCCGAAAATATTGATCCCGCCGGGGCGCTTGGCGTCGTCCTTGACGCCGATACGGACGCGGATTGAATGATGGCTCTTCAGATCGAGTGCGGCGAGCCCGGTTTCGGACATCCTGAGGCCGTCGACATAGGTGCCGTCATTGGCAATTCGCCAGTTCTTCAGCTTACCGTATTGCGAGCCCTTGAGCTTCCACCAGGAGGGCGTGAAGACGCCGCGCTTGTCGCCGAAATCCCCCGGCGACGTCCAGGTGCCGACATCGACGCCATTGATCGTCAGCGTGATGTCCGAGGGCCAATCGGCGCTGGTGCCCGGCACTTCCGAAGACAGCTCTATCGCAACTTCGAGCCCGGTGATCTCGGCATTGGCGAGCTTGGCATTGTTGGGGAACTGGTATTCGACAAAACCGCGCGTGAACCATAGCAGACCGGCCTTCATGCGGTCCGGATCGAGGAAAGTGTTCGGCACATCGAGCAGACCGATGATGCCGTCCGGCGAACAAAGGCCGCAGGGCGCGGTAACCTCGAAGCCGGTATAAAGCCCGATCGGCATCGACACTTCGATCGCGTCGTTCTTGACCGCACGATATTCGCTCTTGAACACGACGAGCACTTCTTCCGCCATCGGATAACAGATTTTCTGACTGCCTTTCTTCGCTTTCAGGTTCTCGGTGCGGATCAGCCCCGCATCCTCCAGCACCTGGATGTTGGTCGAGACGGTCGACTGCGGAAGCGACAGCACGGCGGCGATTTCGTTGACATTCATCGGCCCCTTCTCATGCAGCAGTTTCAGCATCGAGATCCGCGCCGAGGAGGCAAGCCCCTTGAGCACGGCAATGCCTTCCTCAGGTTCAATCACCAGAAAATTGCGACTCATGAAATTGCCCGGCCCATGTAAAATCCATATCCGAAATTACCCTGTATATCGGGATATCTGATTTAATCAATGTGCAGGCGGAACGTCGGGCAATTTGTTGAATCCGGCAGGGCGAGGGTCGCGCGGGGGCCCTGCACAGAATTTGTGCAGGAGCCATATGCAGAGTGGACACCTGAACGCCGATCGCCCAATCTAGTCCGGAGCCGAGCCCGGTGATGGCGGCTTGCACATAAAGCGGTTGGACGGGTCGTGACCAAAGGGTGGAAATTATACGATCAGCGACTGGCCTGGGTCCTCGTCGCGCCTGTGCTTTTACTGCTTACCCTGCTTCTGCTGCTGCCGATCGCGATGATGACGGTCTACACGTTTTTCACCTTCGTCACCGCGGGGGTGGAGTCGGCGGTGCTGACCTTCGACAACTGGAAGGAATTCCTCACCGACAGCTACTATCACGGTTTTCTTTGGAAGACCGTTCGCGTCGGCGCCATCACCGCTGTGATCTGCGCGATCCTTGGCTATTTCCCCGCCTATTTCATCTGGGCCACGACCTTCAGGCACAAATGGCTGTTGTTGCTGCTGCTCATCGTGCCGTTCTGGATCAGCTTCACCATCCGGACATTCTCGTGGATCCATATTCTCGGCGAACAGGGGCTGATCAACGTCGTGCTCATCGGGCTGGGGATTATCAACGAGCCGTTGCCGATGCTCTACACCGAGGGCGCCGTCATCATGGGGCTGCTGCATTTTCTGCTGCCCTATATGATCCTGAACGTCTATGTCAGCCTGGAAAGCATCGACCGCACGCTGATCGCCGCCGCCCGCTCGATGGGCTGTACCAGCGCGCAGGCGTTTCGCGAAGTGACCCTGCCGCTATCGATGCCGGGGCTGGGCGCCGGGCTGCTGCTCTGCTTCGTGCTGGCGGCCGGCTCCTATGTGACGCCGCAGCTGCTCGGTGGCAGCCGCGATGCGCTGTTCGGCAACTTGATCTACGACACCATCATGGGGCAGCTCAATTGGCCGATGGGCGCCACGCTTTCCATCGTCCTGTTCGTCCTGCTCGGCGCGGCCGCGGCCGCCTATAGCCGCTATATGGGCCTATCGCAGATCATGAAGGGCCTCAGTGCATGAGAGCGGATCATCCCGATCGCGAAGGCAGATGGGTGTGGCGGCTGACCGGCGCGATCACGGTGTGCGTCTACGTCTTCATGTTTGCGCCGATCCTCGCCACGGTCGTGCTTTCCTTCAATGCCTCGATGTTCGGCGGCTTTCCCCTCACCGGCTTCTGCCTGCGATGGTACGAAAAGCTGCTCACCAACGAGCCGGTTCTCGACGCCTTCCGGACATCGATGTGGATTGCCCTGGTGACGGCAACGGTGACGACGCTGCTCGGCATCATGGCGGCATTGGCGCTGGTGCGCTTCGAGTTCCGTGGCAAGCAGGCGATCAACACGCTTGTCATTCTTCCCGCGCTGGTCCCCGAAACGATACTCGGCGTCGGCCTGCTGGTCATGATCAAAGCCGTCGACCAGCCGCGCAGCATGACGCTGCTGGTGCTCGGCCACATTATGCTCACGCTCCCCTACGTGGTGCTGATCGTCCAGGCGCGCATGGTCGGCATAAAACGTTCCTATGAGGAGGCGGCGCTTTCGCTCGGGGCGCCGCGCGTGTCGACATTCCGCGAAATCACGCTGCCGCTGCTCATTCCCGCAGTGCTTGCCAGTGTTCTGCTCGCTTTCACCATTTCGTTCGACAACACCTCGGCCAGCCTGTTCTGGCGGCCGGCCGGCGTCGAGACCATGCCGACGCAAATCCTTTCGATGCTGAAGATCTCGATCAGCCCTGAGGTGAACGCGCTCGGAACCGTCATGATCCTTTTGACGGTCGGCATTCCCTTGGCAGGCGGGCTCATCCTGCAAAGCCTCACCTGGTTCAAGGCAGGCAAGTGAAAATGAAAATGGGAGAATGGAAATGAAACTGACAACCACCAAACGACTGGAACGGCTCAACGAACGCTATGCCAATGGTGACATCAGCCGGCGATCATTCCTGACGCTGACGGCGGCCGCTACCGCCGCCACCGGGCTTTCCATGCCCTGGATGGGACGGGCGCTGGCCGCGGTTTCGGAAGTGCGCTTCGACGGATGGGGCGGCGTGGTGCAGGAGGCGATCGATAAGTACGCGTTCCAGCCTTATACCGCCAAGTCCAAGGTCAAGGTCGTCCAGGGCACCTTTGGCGACGAGAACGAGATCATCACCAAGATCAAGACGTCGAAACCAGGCGACTTCCAGATCGTCCATTCTTCCGGCGTCAACTACTACATCAAATACGTCAATGGCGGTTTCAATTCGGAGATCAACGAGGCAAACATTCCGAACATGGCGAATGTCCTGACCGCCATGATCGAGCCGTTCCGCAAGATCACGCCGAAGCTGTCGGCAGTGCCATATGATTACGGCACCACCGGCATCGCCTACAACAACAAGGTCATCTCGCCGGAGGAAGCCAAGGAAAAGGGCGCCAACCTGCTTACCGACACGAAATATGCCGGCAAGATCGGCGGCTATGCCGATATGACGACGCGCGTCTGGTATGCGGCACTGCAGACGAAACAGGACCCCAACAACATCCAGGACATGGATGCGGTCTGGGCCAAGGTTCGCGAGACCCGCGACCTGGCCAAGAAGTTCTGGAGTTCCGGCGCGGAACTCATGGACCTCCTGTCGCGAAACGAGATCGTTGTCACCGACGCCTGGTCAGGACGTGTCGCCGCCCTGCAGCAGCAGGGCCAGCCGATCGGCTATCTCGACCCTGCCGGCTCATACGCGTGGATGGAGGACATGCTGGTGCTCAAGGGTTCGCCGATGGCCGAATGCGAGGAACTGATCAACTTCATGCTGGATCCTGCCACCTCGATCGCCGTCGCCGAGGGCCAGAACTATCCGCCATCGCTTGACCCCACCAAGGTGAAGCTGACCGACAAGATCGCGGCGCTTCCGGCCTTCGACCCGACTGGATCGATGAAATCGCTGACCTTCGCCGATCCGCTCTACTGGGCGAAGAACGAAGACGCCTGGACCAAGCAATGGGACAGGGTGTCGAAAGGTGCATGACGACAACAGCCACGACCAGCAGCCCCGGCCGGCTTCGGCCGGGGCTGATGGCGACCCGCTCGCCCAGAGCGAGCGGCAGCCGATAGGAAAGCCTGCGGTCGAGTTTCGCGACATCGATATTTTCTACGGCAAGTTCGCCGCTGTGCGCGATTTTTCACTGGCAATCCGCAAAGGTAGTTTCGTCACCTTGCTGGGGCCGTCCGGGTGCGGCAAAACGACGATCCTGCGCTCGATCGCGGGCCTGGTCGACATCTCCAGTGGCCAGATCTCGATCGGCGGAAAGCGGGTCGACGACATCCCGATCTATAAGCGCAACATTGGTCTGGTGTTCCAGAACTACGCGCTCTTTCCGCACAAGAACGTCTTCGACAACGTCGCATTCGGCCTGAAATACCGGAACGTGCCGAAACCGGAAATCGTGCGCCGGGTCAAGAAGGCGCTGGATATGGTGCGGCTGCCCGGCAGTGAGACAAAGCTGCCGTCGCAGCTCTCGGGCGGCCAGCAGCAACGCATCGCACTGGCCCGCGCCATCGTCTTCGAGCCGGAAGTGCTGCTGCTGGACGAGCCCTTGTCGGCGCTCGACGCCAATATGCGCGAGGACATGCGCGTCGAGATCAAGAAAATCCAGAGGGAGACGGGCATCACCGCTATCTTCGTGACGCACGACCAGGAAGAAGCCTTGTCGATGTCCGACCACATCGTCGTGATGAACGCCGGCCTGATCGAGCAGATCGGCTCCCCCGCGCAGGTCTATGACCAGCCGGCCACCGCATTCGTCGCCAATTTCCTGGGCAAGGCCAACATGCTGCCCGGCAGCGTGACAGTGATGGACGGCAAGATGGCGACGATCGCGCTGGCCACCGGCCATGTCGTAAAGGCGGCCGCGCCGAAGGCGCTCGCGACCGGCAGCGCGGTCACCGTCGTCGTTCGCCCGCAGAAGCTTACCGTCGGTACCGCCGGTGCTGCCAACAGGCTGGCGGGACGGATCGTCTCGACCTCCTATCTCGGCGGCAATGCGGTCTACGAGATCGACATCGGCGCCGGCACGCTGGTGCGCGCCAACACGTTGATCGACGGACAGCCGCTGCGCGAAGGCGAAACGGTCGATGTCTGCTTCGACCCGCTGGGTTGCGTACTTCTCAACGCGCAAGGTGTACGCATCGCCTAGCGAGGCGGCGCTGACCCGTTCAGTCTTTCGCGTCACCCTTTGGCCCGAGAAATCGCGCATAGATCTCACCGACAATACCGCGCCGGAAAACCAGCACGCAGACCATGAAGGTCAGGCCCGTGGCGATGGTCACTGGAAAATTCGAGGTGGCGAGCGTGTTCTCCAGGCCGACGACCAGACTGGCGCCGATGATCGGCCCGACCATGGTGCCGATGCCGCCGAGGAGCGTCATCAGGATCACCTCGCCGGACATCTGCCAGGTGACGTCGGTGAGTGTGGCAAACTGGAAAACGATCGCCTTGAGCGCGCCGGCCAGTGCGGCCAATGTTGCCGACATGACGAAAGCCGCCAGCTTGTAATTGGCGACGGAATAGCCAAGCGAAATGGCCCGGCTCTCGTTTTCCCGGATGGAACGCAGGATCATGCCGAAAGGCGAGTTGATGATGCGCCAGATGGCGAACACGCCGATCAGGAAGACCGCCAGCACGAAATAATAGATGTTCATCGGGACGTTCAGGTCGAGCATTCCAAGCAGCCTGCCGCGCGGCACGCCCTGGATGCCGTCCTCACCTCCGGTGAACGGCGCCTGCACGCAGAAGAAGAAGAACATCTGCGACAGCGCCAGCGTGATCATGGCGAAATAGATGCCTTGCCGGCGGATGGCAAAGAAGCCCATCACAAGGCCGAGCAGCGCGGCACCCAGGACGCCGAGCAGGATGCCCGCTTCCGGCGGCCAGCCCCAGACCTTGACCGCGTGTGCGGTGAAATAGGCCGCCCCGCCGAAGAATGTCGCATGGCCGAAGGACAACAGCCCGGTGTAGCCGAGCAGAAGGTTGAACGCGCAGGCAAACAGCGCAAAGCACAGCATCTTCATCAGGAAGATCGGATAGACGAAGAAAGGCGCCACCAGCAGCGCCAGGATGCCGAGCCCGACCAGCGCCCATTCAAGCCGTGCCGAATTCTTGGCACGCGTCTCGCGAAGTGTCAGTTCGGCCATCTCAGGCATCCCTTCCGAACAGGCCGGCTGGCCGGACCAGAAGCACGATTGCCATGATGACGAAGACCACCAGATTGGAGGCTTCGGGATCGAAGACCTTGGTCAGGCCTTCGGCGAGGCCAAGCATGTAACCGGTGACGATCGCCCCGAGGATCGATCCCATGCCGCCGACCACGACGACGGCGAAGACGACGATGATGAGGTCAGATCCCATCAGCGGGCTCACCTGATAGATCGGCGCGGCGAGAACCCCTGCAAGTCCGGCAAGAGCGGCGCCGAGGCCGTAGGTGAGGGTCAGCAGCAACGGCACGTTGACGCCGAAAGCCTGCACCAGGCCGGGGTTCTCCGTCGCCGCGCGCAGATAGGAGCCCAGCCTGGTCTTCTCGATCAGCGCCCAGGTGCCGAAACAGACGATCATCGAGGCGACCACCACCCAGCCGCGATAATTGGGCAGGAACATGAAGCCGAGATTGGTTCCCCCGGAGAGCAGCGGCGGCACGGAATAAGGACTTCCCGATACGCCATAGTAGTAACGGAACACCCCTTCGAGCACGAGCGCGAGGCCAAAGGTGAAAAGCAGCCCGTAAAGCGGGTCGATGTCGTAAAGCCTCGACAGCGCCAGGCGCTCGACCACGACGCCGAAGCCGCCGACGATCAGCGGCGACAGGATCAGAGCCGGCCAGTAGCCGATGCCGAAGCGGGTGAGAAGCAGGTACCCGACGAAGGCGCCGAGCATATAGAGCGCGCCGTGGGCAAAATTGATGACGCGCAACAGGCCGAATATGACAGCCAGGCCCAGGCTCAACATTGCGTAGAACGAGCCGTTGATGAGGCCGACCAGCAATTGGCCGAGGAATGCCTGAACGGGTATCCCGAAGATCATCGTCATGGCGCCATCATACACCCAGCACTTCATGCAGCAGCGTCATGCGATCCGGCAGTTCGCCGACCGGAAAGCCCGCCACGACCTTGCCGTGCTCCATCAGGTAGAAACGGTCGGTGACGCGGCTGGCAAAGCGGAAATTCTGCTCGACCAGCAGGATCGTCATGCCGCGCTTTTTCATCGTCGCCAGCAGATCGCCGATGCGCTGCACAATGACCGGAGCCAGGCCCTCGGTCGGCTCATCGAGAAGCAGCATTTTTACGCCGGTTCTGAGCATGCGCGCGATCGCCAGCATCTGCTGCTCGCCGCCCGACAGCCTGGTGCCCGGGCTGTTGCGGCGCTCCTTCAGATTGGGGAAAAGATCGAATATTTCCTGCACGCTCATGCCGCCCTCGGCGACGATCGGCGGCAGAACCAGATTCTCGTCCACGGTCAGCGTCGCAAAGATGCCGCGTTCCTCTGGCACCAGGCCGATGCCTTGATGCGCGGTCCGGTGCAATGGCAGGCGCATCAGATCCTTGCCGTCGAAAAAAATCTGGCCGGTCCGCTGGCGGATCAGCCCGATAATGGCGCGCAATGTCGTAGTCTTGCCGACGCCGTTGCGGCCCAGCAACGTCACAGTTTCACCTGGAAAGACCTCAAGATCGACGCCGTGCAGCGCATGGCTCTCGCCATACCAGGCGTTGAGGCCGCGGACTGCGAGAAGCGGCGCGGCGTCACTCATCGGCGGTGCCCATATAGGCGATCCTCACCCGCTCGTCGCGGCTGACCGTGGAGTAGTCGCCGGCGGCAAGGATTTCGCCGCGCTGCATGACGGTTATCCAGTCGCAAAGATCGGCTACAACAGTCAGATTGTGCTCGACCATCAGCACCGCACGCTCCCTGGCGACCGAGCGGATGATGTCGGAAACCGTGCGCACATCCTCATGCCCCATGCCGGCCATCGGCTCGTCGAGCAGCAGTACTTTCGGGTCGAGCGCCAGCGTCGTGGCGATCTCGAGCACGCGTTTCCTGCCATAGGAGAGATCGGCGGCGGGCCTGTTCTTGGCATCGTCGAGGCCGACAGACCGTAAAAGCTCCTCGGCGCGCGGCGTCAACCGATCGAGCACAGACAGCGAGCGCCAGAACTGAACGCTGAGTCCGGCCGGTCGCTGCAATGCAACGCGCACATTGTCGAGCACGCTGAGATGCGGAAACACCGCCGAGATCTGGAACGAGCGCACCAGGCCCATCCGCGCGACCTTGGCCGGCGAGGTGCGGGTGATGTCGTGGCCGAGCAGTTCGATCCTGCCGCCGGTCGGCGGCAGGAACTTGGTGAGCAGGTTGAAGACGGTGGTCTTGCCAGCGCCGTTGGGTCCGATCAGCGCGTGGATGTTGCCGTGGCAGAGGTCGAGATCGACATTCCTGACCGCAACAAAGCCGGCGAAGTCACGCCGCAAACCGCGGGCGGAAAGCACTACCGGCGGCCCATCCAGTTCAGGCGGCGCCATCGGCCCGCCAATCACTCGCCTGCCGTGGGACAGCCGCTCTCCTTGGGGCTCAGAAACGCCTCGTTACCGGGGATCGTAGCGAGCGGTTTGTAATAGTCCCACTCCTTGGTGCTCTCGCTCGGCGACTTGACCTGATAAAGATACATGTCATGAACCATGTTGCCGTCGGCCTGCACTTTGCCGTTTGCCGTAAAGACATCGTTCACCGGCATCGCATGCAATTCCTTTGCGACCGCCTCGGTTCCATCGGTGCCGGCTTTGTCGATCGCCTTCAAATACTGGGTCACCGCTGAATAGGTGGCGGCCTGGATCATATTCGGCATGCGGTTGGTGCGCTTGAAGAAGCGCTGGGCGAACTCGCGACTCTTGTCGTCGCGATCCCAGTAGAAACCTTCGGTCAGCACCACGCCTTGCGCCGCCTCGAGACCGAGCCCATGCACCTCGGCCAGCGTGAACAGAAGTGCTGCAAGCCTCTGACCGCCCTGCACGATACCGAATTCGGCCGCTTGCTTGATCGAATTGGAGGTGTCGAGGCCGGCATTCGCCAGGCCGATAACCTTGGCGCCCGACGATTGCGCCTGCAGCAGGAAGGATGAATAGTCGGTCGAGCCGAGCGGGTAACGCACCTCGCCAGCCACCTTGCCGCCATGGCTCTCGACGAACTTTGCGGTCTGCTCCTTCAGCGAATAGCCGAATGCATAATCGACTGTGACGAAGAACCAGCTGTCGCCGCCTTGCTGGACGAGAGCGCCACCAGTCCCCACTGCCTGCGAATGCGTGTCGTAGGCCCAGTGGAAGCCATAGGGCGAGCACTGTTTACCGGTTAGCTCGGTGGTCGCGGCGCCGGTGACGATGTCAATTTTTTTCTTTTCCTTGGAAATTCCCTGGACGGCGAGCGCCACCGAGGAGGTGGTCAGTTCCATGATGGAATCGACCTGTTCGGTGTCATACCACTGCCGCGCAATGTTGGAGGCGATGTCCGGCTTGTTCTGGTGGTCGGCGCTGACGACCTCGATCGGCGAGCCTTGTACCTTGCCGCCGAAATCCTCGACCGCCATCTTGGCGGCCTCGACCGACCACTTGCCGCCGAAATCGGCATAGACGCCCGACTGGTCGTTGAGAATGCCGATCTTGATCTTGCCGTCGGAAATCTCGGCGGCTGCGGCAGGCATCGCGGTCGCTGCAAGAAGCGCGGCCGAGACCAGGTACGATATCTTCATTGGTGACTTCCTCCCGTATGGTCGACAACCGAGCAACATGTCGGCGGCAGCCTGCTGCAGCACGAAGAGTGGCCTCCCACATTCCGTCCTCGCCGGCGCAAAATCACGCAGCGCTGTACGGCCGCCGTCCTTCAAATCGTAGCATCGCTCGGCAACGCGAGAACAGTTACTTTAGTATTAGGCATCCGCGATGCCCGGCCGCCGAAGCGCAACATAGCGCCGGATCGTGCGGCGTCCAGATCAGCCTCTATTCTCGCCGAAGCAATGATTACGGCTGACGGTCCGGATATCGTTGAACGAGAATTCCCTCGTCAACCGCCGGCTGGATGATGGCAAGCAACCAGGCGGCCCTCGCCAATGCTTTGGAGAAGCGGGCGCTCGCTGCGGCAGATCGGGGTGGCAGCTGGGCAACGGGTGTGGAACCGGCACCCCGAGGGTGGGTTCATCGGGCTGGGCAGATCACCCTTGAGCACCAGCCGGCCGCGCCGCGCCCGGTCGATGCTGGGTATCGGCACGGCGGAACGCAGCGCCGCGGTGTAATGATGTCTGGGCGCCGCAAAGACCTCGTCGGTCGGCCCGCTCTCCACGATTGACCCCAGATACATCACCGCCACACGGCTCGAGATTTGACGCACCACGGAAAGATCGTGGGCGATGAACACATAGGTCAAGTTGAACTCCTCGCGCAGGTCGGCGAGCAGATTGACGATCTGCGCCTGGATCGACACGTCGAGCGCCGAGACCGGCTCGTCGGCCACGATCAGCCGTGGCCGCAGCGCCAGCGCGCGGGCGATGCCGATACGCTGGCGCTGGCCGCCGGAGAATTCGTGCGGGTAGCGCGATGCGTGCTGGGGCGACAAGTCGACCCGGCGCAGGAGCTCGGCCACGCGGTCCGCCATTTCCGATGCCGAGAGGCGTTCATGGATGCGGAACGGATCGGCCAGCAGATCGCCGACCCGCCGGCGCGGATTGAGCGAAGCGCTGGGATCCTGAAAGACCATCTGCATCTGCCGCCGCAACGGACGAAGCTGGCGCTGGGAGGCGTCGCTGATGTCGCGGCCCTCGAATTCCAGCGACCCCGAGCTGATTTCGGTCAGACGCACCAGACACCGGCCAAGCGTGGATTTGCCGCAACCGGACTCGCCGACGATGCCGAGGGTCTCCCCGGGCCAGATGTCGAGCGACACCCTATCAACCGCATGCACGGTCCGGCGCTGCGCCGGGAAGATCGAGCGGCCGACGCTATAGCGCTTCGACAGGTCGCCGGCACGAAGCAGCGGACGTTCGAGTGGCCTGGCATTCATCGTTGCATCTCCACCACGCCGCCAGGCCTCTGGGCAGCGAATTGTCTGCGCGTAGGCTCCGGCAACAGGCACGCGGCGCGATGGCTCTCGCCTTGCATGATCGGCAGTTGAACCAGACAGGCGTCGTGGCGAAAGGCACAGCGGGGGCTGAAGGCGCAGCCTTTCGGCAGGTTGGAGAGCGATGGCGGAATTCCCGGAATGGCAGCGAGCCGGGCTGGACGTGGTCCCTCCATCGGCGGGATCGAGCCGAACAAGCCCCATGTGTAGGGATGCAGCGGCGCCCGGAACACGCTGCTCTTGCCGCCCTCCTCGACAAAGCGTCCGCCATACATCACCAGTACCCGGTCCGCGACTTCGGCGACGACGCCAAGATCGTGCGTGACCAGGATCACAGCGGAACCGAACTGGTCGCGCAATCGTCCGATCAGTTCGAGGATCTGCGCCTGCACGGTAACATCGAGGGCTGTAGTCGGTTCATCCGCGACGAGCAGCGCCGGATTGCACGAGAGCGCCATGGCAATCACCGCGCGCTGGCGCATACCGCCGGAAAGCTGGTGCGGACAGCTGTCGATGACCCGATCCGGATTTGCGATGCCGACCGCATCCAGCAATTGCACGGCCCTCGCCCGTGCCGCTTTCGCCGACACCTTTTCATGCGCGCGGACCTGCTCGCCGATCTGGTTGCCGATCGTATGCACCGGGGTGAGCGCAGACATCGGATCCTGGAAGATCATCGCGATTTGGCGGCCGCGGATGGCATCGAGCGCACGCCGCTTGAGCCCGATCAGCTCCTGTCCCATGAAACGGATGGAACCGGAGACGATAGCGTTGGGGCTGTCGATCAACCCCATAATGGCGAGCAAGGTCTGGCTTTTGCCCGAACCGGATTCGCCGACCACACCGACGATCTCGCGCTGCTCGACGGAGAACGAAACACCTCCCACCGCCCGCACCAGGCCTTCGTCGCTGCGGAAGGAGACAGTGAGGTCCTTGACCACCAGAAGGGGAGCATCAGCCGACATTGCGCGCCCTCGGGTCGATTATGACGAAGACGACGTCGACGACGAAGTTTGCCATCACCACGAAGAAGGCGGCGTAAATCACCGTGGCCAGGATCATCGGCAGATCGAGGGTCTGCAGCGCCTCATACGTCAGTTTTCCGACACCCTGCAATCCGAAGACCACTTCGGTCAACAGCGCGCCGCCGCCGACCAAGGCACCGAAATCGAGGCCGAACATGGTGACGAATGCGACCAAAGAGGTCCTGAGGCCATGATGCAGCAGCACCCGGCGTTCGCCGATCCCCTTGGCCCGGGCGGTGCGGATGAAATCCTCCTGCATCATTTCGATCAGGCTTGCCCGCAGCACCCGGCCGTAGAGGCCGACATAAAGGGTTGCCAGCGTGAACCACGGAATGACGAGCGCCTTGAACCAGCCCCAGGGATTCTCGGTCAGGGGGATGTAGCCGAGCGGAGGAACCCAGGAAAACAGCCAGTTGTCGTGCCAGCGGCTTTGCGTCAGCAGGTTGGCGACCTCGCCCAGCCAGAAGACCGGGATCGACACGCCTACCAGGCTCAGGATCATCAGCGCGCGATCAATGAATGTACCGCGCGTTGCGCCTGCGATCACACCGACGATCAATCCGCCGAGCACCCACAGCACTGCCGCGCCGCCGACCAGCGACAGCGTCACGGGAATGGCGCTTATCACGGTCGGAATGACACGCTGCCCGCGATTGACGAAGGAGGTGAGATCGCGGCTGACGAAAAGCCGGTTCATCATCAGCCCATATTGCACCGGCAATGGGCGGTCGAGACCGAAATCGTGGCGCACCTGGATCAGCGTCTCTTGCGAAGCATTGCGGCCGGCAATGCGCGCCGATGGATCAGCGCCAGGCGTCGCAAAGAAGATCAGGAAAGCGACGACGCTGATACCGAACATAACCAGCACCATCTGGCCAAGCCGGAAGCCGAGCGCGGCAACCACTAGACGCCCCTCGGCGAGGATTTCGGATCGAGCGCGTCGCGCACGCCGTCGCCCAGAATGTTTAGGGCTAGCACCGTGATCACAATGGCTAGCCCCGGCACCAGTGCCACGACCGGCCGCGAATAGAGCAGGCCCTGGCCGTCCTGGATGATCGTGCCCCAGCTGGCATCCGGCGGCTGCACGCCGATCGACAGGAACGACAGCGAGGATTCCGTCATCATGTTGAGCGCCAGGATCAGCGGCACGAAAACGATGATGCGGGTCACCACATTGGGCATGATGTCGCGCAAAAGGATGCGCCAGGGCGATGCGCCAAGGCCGATCGCAGCGGTGACGAATTCGGCATGCATTAAGGTCAGGACATGGCCGCGGATCGGCCGCGCCACATAGGGCACATAGACGATGCCGATGATGAAGACCGGTAGCCACAGGCTGCCGGAGCGGATTTCGAACGGACCGATCTGGATACTCTGCGCAATCAGCACGATCGACAATGAAATTGCCAACAGGAAAATCGGAAAAGCCCAGAGCACGTCGAGAATGCGCGACAGGCCGATGTCGACGATGCCGCCGAAGAAGCCGGAAACGACCCCAAGGAATGTCGCGAGGACAAGGCACAGCACGGCTGCAGCACCCGAGATCAACAGCGAATCCCGTCCGCCGTAAAGCAGCCGCGCCGCGACGTCACGGCCCTGGTTGTCGGCACCCAGCATATAGGGTCCGATGCGCCAGGTCGGCCCGACCGGCGTCATGCCGAGGCCAAGGCCTTCGGTGGAGGGCTGCAGCACCGGCTGGGTCACCCCATCGACGACGATCTCGCCATTGAGATTGGTCACAAATGGATCGGTGCCGGAGACGTACCGCGCATAAAGCGGCGCCGCGAGCGAGGCGATCACGATGACGACGAGCACGGCGAAGGCAGATATTGCCGAACGATCGCCTTTCAGCTTGCGCCATGCGGTGCGCCACGGGCCATCGGTGGCCCGGCGAACCGGGATGGCAGGCTGGTCCGCAATGACATTGACCATGAACAGGATTGCCTGGGAAAAATCGCGGCCTGGAAGATGCGCTGATCCGCCGGAAAAGGAAATGCGACGGAGAGCCAGCGGCACTCCGTCGCATTGGCTCCGGTCGGCTATTCCACCCAGGACTGGCTGACAATCCAGTAGAATTGCGGGCTGAAGGTGAAGTTCTTCAGCCTGGAAGAGATCACATCGACGCGCTTTGGCGTGAACAGGACAGCGACCGGAGCCTTGTCCGTCACAGCCTTGTCGATGGCGGTCCAGAGTGTCGCGCCCTTGGCCGGATCGGCGATGGTGGCTGCCTCTGCCTCATCCATCGATGCGTCGATCGACTTGTCGCAGAACCCCGAAATATTGACCGAGGCGTCGGAGCCCGGCGTAAACGAGGCACAGCTGAACAAGACCTGCAGGAAATTCGATGGCGCCGGGTAGTCCTGGAACCATTGCGAGATCGAAATCTGCACCTTGTTATTGGTGTTCTGGATGTAGGTGAACTGTATGTTCTGCGAGATCGGCTTGACCGACGTCTTGTAGCCAAGCTGGTTGAGCACATCCTGCAGGTAGACGCCGATCGCTTTGGAGACCGTGGTGTCCTCGGTGATGATCGTCACCTCCTGACCTGCGGTTCCCGATTCAGCGACCAATTGCTTGGCCTTGTCCATATCCGGTGCTGACCACTTCTCGCCCGGATTGGCGGTGAACGGGCAATAGGCCGCAAATGACGGGAAGCCCGGTGGCAGGATCTGGCAGGCCGGCTGCGCCAGATTGCTGCCGCCGAACAGCTTGACGATCGCGGCGCGGTCGATCGCGAAGTTCACTGCCTGGCGAACGCGGATGTCGTTGAACGGCGCCAGATTGGTGTTCATCGGCGCGTACCACATCGCTGTCAGCGGATGAACCGTGACCTGCTTGGCATATTTGGTGCCGAGTTCAGCGAGACGGTCGGACGGCGGCGGGTCGAACATCCAGTCCGCCTGGCCGTTCTCGACAGCGGTCACCGCCGCCTCGTCGGTTAGGCCGAATTCGTAGTCGATCTCGTCCGGATATCCGGCCGGCTGCGCTTCCTTGCTCCATTCCTTGAAATGAGGGTTGCGCACAATCTTCATCAGCTTGTTGGGATCGTAGCTGGCGATCATGTAGGGTCCGGTGCCCAGGATCGGATCGGTGCCGGCGTCCTTCGGCGGCGCGCTCGCCGGCAGGATCGACGCATGCGGAACAGCCAGCTTCTGCAGGAACTCGGCATCCGGCTGGACCAGATTGAAGGTAATGTTTCCGGCGGCGTCGTCGACTGACAGGCCACCTTCGAGGGTACACGTCGCAGGCGTCTTCAAGCACGCATCCGCGCCGACGATGCCTTTGTAGAAGGTCCCGGCCGTCGGCCCGCTGATCTTGAAGATGCGTTGGAACGAAGCCACCACGTCCTTCGTGGTGACATCCGACCCATCCGCGAATTTGATGCCCTTGCGCAGCTTGAAGACGTAGGTCTTGCCGCCGTTCTCGACCTGCGGGAGGCTTTCCGCCAGGTCCGCGACGACTTCGAAACCGGTCTTGTCCCCGGCCTTCTTGTAGGTCACCAGGCCATCGTAGAGGACATAATTGATCTGGAAATACTGCAGCGTGTAGTTGATGTGCGGATCGGCGGTGCCTGCCGCGGCATTGGCCAGCAGTCGGAGTGTGCCGCCTGGCTTGCCCTCGGTGGCCAGGGCACTGTTTGCCGGCGACATCATGGACACGCCGAGCAGAGCCAGGCAGGGCATCAACGCTGCAAATGCTTTTTGGGGTCGCATATTTGTTCCCTCATGGAGGCGTCTCGGCTTTTGCCGCGCTGAGCCCGGTCGATCGACCATTGCGCGGCTGAAACAGTCTGGGTTTGCGAACGGTGTCCGCTACTTGGCCCAATCGCAAAAGACTACGGCGAGCGAAGCCGGACGGGATAGCTATTAAGATAGATAGGGTCGGACAGGCTTATCCCCGCCTATTTGTTGAGCAGCCGGCCGACATGGCTATTTGACAAGCAATCATCAGCGGGTAAGCTTGCCCGATGCAAAGCCTTCCAGGCGATCTAGAGAGCCGGTTCCAAACCGGAATGAGCATCGACGCTGCCATGGCGGTGGCAACGGAGGTGCTGGAGCCTATCGGTTTCACCGCATTCATCTACGACTATACGCCCGTGCCGGTCAGTCACAAGGGCGAGCTTATCACGCCCTCGTTGATGGCTCTGCGCAACGTGCCGCGCGACATGCAGGATCTCTGGTGCAAGGGCGGATATTATCAGCTTGACCCGGTGCAGGAGGCCGCGCTCACCGTATCCAGACCGTTTCTCTGGTCGCACAGCGGCGTTCAGAGCACCGTCATGCAGCGCGTGCTCCAGTCCAAGCACGATCCTGTGGTCAGCTATTTGCTTGACACCAGGATGACCTGCGGCGTCACCGTTCCCATTCGCCTTGCCGGCGGCGATCTCGCCACCTTTACCGCGATCCGTGCCGATCCGGAGGCCGGGTTCGAGCTCGAAGCCAGACCCTTGATCGCCGAGATCGGAGATCTGGGTCATCTGCTGCATGACTCCGCCTACGCCGGTTTCGACGCCGGAATCCGCACCTGCCAACATGTCCATCTGACGTCGCGCGAACGTCAGTGCCTGCGCCTGGCCGCTGCCGGACTGACGGCCAAGCAGGTCGCGCGTGAGATTGGCCGCGCGGTGCCTACCGCAACGCTGCACCTCAACGCGGCGACGCGAAAGCTTGGCGCGCGCAACCGCTTCCATGCCATCGCGCTCGCCGCCCATTACCGGCTGCTCGAACCGGAGCATTGAGGCTCGCGACCTGCGGGCGATCGGCCTTGCCTCGGGCGAACCCATAACCCGCGAACCTATAAATAGTGCTAGCTGTAAATGCGCTGGGCCGCTTAGTACCGTCGGCCGCAAACAAGGCTTGGGAGGGGTGCACCAAAGTGGCTCCTGCCGCGCCATGATGCGGAGCTTGGACTGTGACGGCATATGCGATCACCGAAGGATTTAGCGACTACAAGGGCTATCGCACCTGGTACCGTGTGACCGGGGACCTCGGGTCGGGCACGCTGCCCTTGGTCGTCGCTCATGGTGGACCGGGCTGCACCCACGACTATGTGGACTCATTCAAGGAGCTTGCCGGAACCGGGCGAGCCGTCATCCACTACGATCAGATCGGCAACGGTAAATCGACCCATCTGCCGGACAAGGGCGGCGACTTCTGGACCGTCGATTTCTTCCTGGGCGAACTCGATGCGTTGCTCGCCCATCTCAGCATTGCCGGCCATTATGCCCTGCTCGGCCAGTCCTGGGGCGGCATACTCTCGGCCGAGCACGCCGTGCGCCGCCCTGAGGGGCTGAAGGCATTGATCTTGGCCAATTCGCTAGCCTCGATGGCGCTGTGGGTGGAAGGAGCCCGGCAATTGCGCGCCGAGTTGCCAGCCGATGTGCAAAGTGCGCTCGACCGACACGAAGCGGCGGGAACCACCGATCACCCCGAATATGTTGCGGCGACGAAGGCTTTCTACGACCGTCATGTCTGTCGCGTCGTTCCGATGCCGCCAGAGGTCGCCCGGACATTTGCGGCAATCGAGGAAGATCCGACCGTCTATCACACCATGAACGGTCCCAATGAGTTCCACGTCATCGGCACGATGCGGAACTGGACCATCGTCGACCGCCTGCATCGGATCGAGGCGCCGACCCTGGTTTTCCGCGGCTTCTACGACGAAGCGACCGAGGCCTGCGTCCAGCCCTTTCTGGATCTTATTCCGCACGTTGAAGGCCTGGTCTTCCCGAATTCCAGCCACATGCCGCATGTGGAGGAAAAGCACGACTGCCTCAGCGCCGTCGGGCGCTTCCTGGCCAAATACGATTGACGTTCCAGCACCAGGCCATCTGTTCCAACGGATCGTCGACACGACGCAGTCGTCGTGAGGCAGGTTCAGAAAACCTCGAACCGTCCCATTTCTCCGCCGACGCACATTGCTATGCCTCGGTGATGGCGACGCCACGCTATGTGGATGTCTCGCAAAGGCCTGCAGGGTCGTCCGATGAGGCCAAATCACGGGCAGAATGCCAGATCACGGACAGCATAAAGGAGCCCATTCGAGCGCCTTTTCCATTGCCCGCGGAGGCGGAGGCCTAACGTTGCGGCGCAGATTGGCATGTCGCCGGCATGGCCGCAATCAGCCTGCCTTCCCCTGAACTGGCATCCCGTCGCTGAAAAACCTGACGGATACGGAGGACCAAGTTGCCGGTGGGTACGGAAAGTATCGGACCCAAAGTTTCGCCAAGCAGTTGCAACCGAATTCATTAGCCGGCGTTAAAGTGCGGGTGATCTAGCGGGGCATGGGGAGGCTTTCATGCAGACGTATCTCGTCGAGCGTATGGACGGCGACGATGTTATCTCGGTGCGCGTTGTCAACGCGCCGAGTCCGTTCAGAGCCGCAGCTATGATGACGGGCGGGCGTATTACCTTCCGAACGTGGGAAAAGGATTGGATCCGCGTGACCGACGAAAATCGGGGACAGATCTATGCCTATTGTTTCGTCCCCGGCAGCTATTCCGACACCGAAACATCGGCGGTATCGTCCGGAAGAACCACCGAATAGGCAATATGCCTGAATAGCGGCAATTCCATCTTCGACCCCACCTTGGTCTTCGAGCCCGCCTTGGCATGTGTCCGTGTCATGCGCACCACAACAGCCAGCGAGCCCGGCATGATTGGCTCTGCCGGCGGCTTGCGAAACAGGCGAAGTGACTAACCAAGCGTCATTGAGCGAAGATCGGGGCATCATCAGAATGATCGATGAAAAGATTGGGGCGGGGGGCGATAAGTGACCCTAATCTTAGCGTAGGCAACTCATGTCTTCGGCATATTTGGGATCAGAAGTCGCGGATCAGGATCTAGCGGTGGATTGTCAGACAACGACCTCGGATAATTGGTCAAGTGTCCCACAATACGCACTGGATCAGGGTGGTCCCGTACTGCGCCCATTTCAAAGATTGGGCGTCGATTTTACCAACATTGCGGCCTTCGATCACCTGAGAAATGTCGTCCGCCAGTACCCCGACAAGCTTGCAATCAGCGACGGCGCCAATCGTCTGACCTATTCCCAGCTCCTCCGGTCAGTCGAGACGCTGTCCCACCAGATCGCGGCGGCCGTCCCAGACGGACAGGCGATAGGGATTCTTCAGGCCAACTCGGCCTGGTATCCCATTGCCATGCTGGCAAGCATGACGGCTGGGCGGCCTTCGGTGCCACTCAACGCGCGAGATCCTAGCTCGCGTATCCTTGAAATCGTGGCCGGGGCGCGGCTCTCAGCTGTCCTGGGCGAGGGCAATGTCCGACCCGATGGTTTGCCTCACCTGGTCAGTTGGATCGATGTGTCGACCAGTGCGGCCTCGCAGGCTGGGCAAGTGCCTCGTTCTTATTTCGTCTCGGTCGATGCGCCCGCCATCGTGCTTTATACGTCAGGGAGTACGGGCAGGCCCAAAGGCATCGTTAACAGCCAGCGCAGCTTGCTATGCCGGGTCCAGCAATATGTCGATGCGTGCCACATCAACTCGGATGACGTTTTCCTGCCATTGACCGGACCGGCCACAATCGCCGGGTGCCGGGAGATTCTTGCTGCTCTTCTCACCGGCGCCACCTTGCATCTGGTCGAAGTCGAAGCGGTCGGCTTGCGCGCCGTTCAACGCCTGGTGCGATCCGAAGACGTGACAATCACCTATCTGGTGCCGGCACTGCTTCGCGCGCTTATGGCAGACGGACCTGCAGAAGCGTTCCATTCACTCAGAGTCGCCCGGATCGGTGGCGAGAAGGTGCCCTGGACCGACATCGCCCTGCTGCGCAAGGCCGTCTCCGATACGTGCCTTATCCAGATCGGTTATTCGTCAACCGAGACCACCGGCTCGCAATGGTTCCTGCCGCGAGACTGGCCAGAGCATGGAGATTCGGTTCCAGTTGGCTGGCTGCTGCCTGGAATCACCTTCGCAATTGTCGACGAAGCGGGCCGCCGCGTTCAACCGGGCCGCAGCGGAGAACTTCTGATCAGGAGCCCGTATGTCCTGCTTGGCCATTGGGAGGACGGGGCGGTTGTGCCGGCAACATCAGACCCGCACGATCCAGGCCTTCGGATTTTCGCGACAGGTGACCTCGTTCGACTTGATGATCAAGGCCTGCTGCACATCGTCGGTCGCAAGGGGCGCCAGGTAAAAATCAACGGTCGACGCGTCGAGCCAGCCGAACTCGAACGGGTGCTGCGTTGTGCACCCTCTGTCGCGGATGCCGTGGCAATCGTCACGGCCGCGAATGAGCTTGTCGCCTTTGCTATTCCTCGGCGCTCGGCCGAAGCGACCTTTTCGGACGAGCTTCGCCAGCTTGTCAGGACCAATCTGCCGCCGCCGCTGCGTCCCTTGCGGTTGCACACGATCGCCGAGATTCCGCGTCTGCCGAGCGGCAAAGTCGACATCACGACACTTGCAGAGATGGATCTTTCAGCCAGAGAGACAGCGGCGACCGCGCGTCCGCTCGAGCCGCAAGGCAAGCTGACCGCGCAGCAGGTCGTCCAGCGGGCATGGACCAGCATTCTCAATACGCGCGTAGCGGCAGGACGCTGGGATGACGCCGGAGGAGATTCGCTAAAGCTGCTGCACTGCGTCATGGAAATCGAAAGCGCCATCGGGCAGGAACTCGGCCTTGAGGCCTTCACCGTCGGGATGAGCCTGGAGCAAATGATCAAGGCGGTCGTGTCCGCCCAGGCAGGCGATCAAAGCGCGCGCGCCCAGAAGCACGACCCTCCCATTCTTTTTCTGTTCCCGGGGTCCGTCGGCTATGGCCCGAGCCTTGCTGCCTTTGCAGCAGCGATGGGCAAGGTGACCCGTGTTGCCCCGATCAGGTATCCGGCCCTGGCTATGATACTGCGCGGACAAGACAGCCTCGCCGATATGGCCGACGCCGCCGTCGACCAGATCCGCCGCGCCCAACCCTCGGGCCATGTACGACTTCTCGGCCATTCGCTCGGCGGCGCTGTTGCCTTCGAAGTTGCGGCGCGGCTGCTGGCAGCGGGGCGAACCGTAAAGTTCCTCGGCATCCTCGACACCAGCCTCGTCGGGGAGCGAAGCGCCCGCTGGGAGACGTTTACGCGCACAGTCAATCGAATCCGAACCAACCGCGTGTCCGCTTACCGGATGGCTTGCCGCGCCCTCGCGAAAGTTGCCGTGGCAATGAAGCGCGAGGCACAACTGGTCCAGTTTCTCGACCGCTTCGCTCAAGGACAGTTCAACGCGACGAGCTTTAGAACCAAACTAGAACTGCAAGAGGTTTTGCGCGCGCAAGCCTTCTTCCAGTGGGTGGCCGAGCCAAAGCCGGCTCTGCCGATCACAGGCACCCTGTTCCGCTGTGCTCGACCCGGAATGCCTCTGGCAATCGGCTGGGATAACGTCTTCGCCCATCTGGACGTGATTCCGATCGTCGGCAGCCACATCGATCTGGTTGTAGAGCCTCACCTTACCACCAATCGTCCCCTTATCGAGAAAGCGGTGGCGAAAACCTATTCGCCAATCGAGTCTCGCAAACTGGAGTACAAGCCATCGACCTGATCTCATCATTCGGCAAAGACGCCCTGGTGCTCGACGCTGGCGCGGAAGTCGATCGCATCGTCCAGATCTTGCGCCAGCAGGTCCTTGGCACGCTGCGACGTCGAGGCGTGGTTGTCGGCCTCTCAGGCGGCATCGACAGCTCCGTCGTGGCGGCGTTGTGTGTTCGCGCCTTTGGGAAAGGCAAGGTCCTCGGGATATTCATGCCGGAGCGCCATTCCTCCGGCGACTCACTGAGGCTCGGCCGCATTGTCGCCGCACACCTTGGTATCGAAACGATCCTGGAGGATATAACGCCGGCCCTGGAAGCGACCGGCGCCTATAGACGGCAGACCGAAGCAATCCAGACCGTTGTTCCCGAATATGGGGACGGCTGGAAATGCAAGCTGGTGCTCGCCTCGGTTCTCGAGAGCAACGGTCTCAACATCACGCGCCTCACGGTTCAGGACCCCGAGGGCAGGACCGACACAGTGCGCCTGCCGTCGGCAGCCTATCTGCAGATCGTCGCTGCAACCAACTACAAGCAGCGCCTGCGCAAGATGACCGAATACTACCATGCCGACCGCCTCAACTACGCGGTAGCGGGCACGCCGAACCGCCTGGAGTACGACCAGGGCTTCTTCGTCAAGCAGGGCGACGGAATTGCCGACCTGATGCCAATCGTCCACCTCTACAAGACCCAGGTCTACCAATTGGCCGAATATCTTGGGGTGGACGAAGAGGTCCGGCGCAGACCGCCCACCACGGACACCTTCTCGATGGCGCAGAGTCAGGAGGAGTTCTACTTCGCGCTTCCTTATTATCTGATGGATCTGTGCCTCTACGGCTTGAACCATGGGATCGCCGACGAAGACGTCGCTGAGGCAACCAGCCTCACGGTGATGCAGGTCCAGAAGGTTTTCAAGGATATCGACAGCAAGCGGCGCGCCGCACGTTATCTTCACGCGCGGCCGTTGGTGTCCTCTTCAATGGGCGAGGGCTAGGCGATGTGCGGCATCGCCGGAATTGTGTCGCTGAGCGCCGCAGCGGCGCCCCCTTCCCGGGATGCGCTGATACGTATGGCGGGGGCGCTGGCGCATCGCGGCCCGGACGAGCGCGGGCTTTACCGGGACAGACGTGCAGGATTGGCGCATGCCCGCCTGTCCGTCATCGATCTCGCAAGCGGCCAGCAGCCACTCGCCGGCGCGGGCGACACGATGTGGATCGTCTTCAACGGCGAAATCTTCAATTACGTCGAGCTGCGACAAGACCTGGTCGCGCTCGGTTATCGCTTCCGCACACACAGCGACACCGAGGTCATCGTCCATGCCTATCATGCCTGGGGCGAGGCCGCCTTCGAGCGAATGAATGGGCAGTGGGCAGTCGCCATCTGGGACTCCGTGGCAGGTCGTCTCGTCTTGTCTCGGGATCGGTTCGGCATCTGCCCGCTGCACTTTTGCGAGCATGGCGGGCGGCTTTACTTCGCCAGCGAGGTGAAGGCCATTTTCGCGGCCGATGCGGATATACCCCGCGCCTTCGATCCAGCCGGCATCGATCAGACTTTCACACTCTGGACTGTCGCGCCGCCACAAGGCGTGTTTGGAGGAGTAAGCGAACTCACGCCGGGGCATGTCCGCATTTATGACAGCGGCGTCGTCCGGGAGCGGGCTTTTTGGAAGCCTGACTATCCAGAGGTTGACGGACCCGGCGATGATGAATTCACCGGCTCGCTTGATGACGCGGTGGAGGAAGTGCGCAGCGCCCTGGAAGCCGCGACGGCGCTCAGGATAGTACGCGCCGACGTGCCGGTCGGCTGCTATTTGTCCGGCGGGCTCGACAGCTCGCTGGTCGCCACCCTAGGGAGACGCTTCGCGGGCGAGCGCTTCCAGACTTTCTCGCTGCGTTTTGCCGACGCCGAGTATGATGAGACGCATTTCCAGCGCCTGGTTGCCGGCATGGCCGGCAGTGACCATCATGAGGTGGTTGTTTCGCGCAGCGATATCGCTGGCATCTTCCCTGAGGTGATCTACCACACCGAGCGGCCAATCCTCAGGACCGCGCCGGCGCCGCTGTTCCTGCTCTCGAGACTGGTGCGCCAGCACGGCATCAAGGTCGTGCTGACCGGTGAAGGGGCCGACGAAATGTTCGCCGGCTACGATTTGTTCCGCGAGGGCAAGGTCCGCCGCTTCTGGGGACGCCAGCCCGCCTCGACGCGACGCTCGCGGCTGCTGGAGCGCCTCTATCCCTATCTCAGCCGCTCGCCGGTGCAGCAGCAGGCAATGGCACGCCAGTTCTTCGGGCGCGACATTCACGCCTGTGACGCGCCTGGTTTTGCGCATGGCACGCGCTGGCGTACCACAAGCGCCATCAAGCGGCTGTTTTCGGCAGACATGCGCGCCCAAACGGAGCGCCGCAACGCCGTGTCCGAGCTGCTTGCCCGCCTGCCGCCGGAGTTGTCGCGATGGGGCTCTCTTGCGCAGGACCAGTACATAGAGATTCAGACGCTGATGTCGGGATACCTGCTTTCCTCGCAAGGGGACAGAATGCTGATGGCTCATTCCGTCGAGGGGCGCTTCCCGTTCCTCGATCATGAACTCGTGAGACTCGCGAATTCGCTTCCGGCCGCCTACAAGCTGCGCGTGCTCGATGAAAAGCATGTGCTGAAGCGCGTAGCGCAACCGATCGTGCCGTCGGAAATCGTCACCCGCAAGAAGCAGCCTTACCGGGCTCCCAACGCGCTTTGCTTTGTCGCAGATGGCGCTCCGGCCTACATTCGCGAAGCACTTTCGGAGGCGGCGCTGCGCGAAGCGAACGTCTTCGATCCCAAGTCGGTTACCCGGCTGCTGAGCAAGTGCCAGGCCAGCGCCGGCGGCGGCGACCTGTCCAACTCCGACAATATGGCGCTGGTCGGAGTGCTGTCGACGCAGCTTCTCCATCGGCAATTTATCGCGAGCCGTCCAAGTGGGGCCCGCACGCTCAAGCTCAGCATCGATATCGACCGCGAACACCGCGAAGAGGTGCTCGCATGATGCATGGCGCCGTACCGCTCCTGCACGACTATCTCACCCACTCTGCCAGCCGGCTCGGCGACAAGGTGGCCCTAGTGTGCGGCAATCAACGCGTCACTTATGGCGATCTCGATATGCGTTCGAACGCCATAGCGCACCATTTGACCGATGCCGGAATTGCGCGTGGCGATCGCGTGGTGGTCTTCGCCGACAACACTGTCGAGGCCGTCATTGCGTTCTGGGCGGTGCTCAAGGCCAACGCCGTGGTGTGCATCGTCAATCCGCTCACCAAAAGCGACAAGCTTGATTATCTGCTCAACGATTGCCGCCCGACGGCACTGATCACCGACAAACACCTGCACTCGATTTTCAGGGAGCCGGCGCGGAATTGCCCATCGTTGCGCCGCATGATCGTCTCCGGGCCGATCGAACACAGCGACCTGCAAGAATTGCCGCATGCTGTGCGCTGGGACGCCGCGGTCGCGGCAGCCCGCAGCACGCCGCCCTGGCGCCGCTGCATCGACATCGATCTCGCTGCGATCATTTATACGTCCGGCTCGACGGGCGAGCCCAAGGGCGTGATGCTGACGCATCGAAACATGATCGCCGCGTGCGCCTCGATTTCCTCATACCTGGCGCTTGCCGAAGACGAGGTGATCCTCAATGTCCTGCCGCTCGCCTTCGACTACGGTCTTTACCAGATGATCATGGCATTCGGCGCGGGCGCCCGGCTGGTGCTTGAGCGCTCATTCGCCTTCCCGGCGCAGATCCTTGGGCTGATCAAGCAAGAAAGGGTGACGGGTTTTCCCGGCGTACCGACCATCTTCGCCGCACTCGGGGAGCTCAGGTCTCTCAGGGATCAGGATTTTTCGAGTATTCGCTACGTCACGAACACTGCGGCCGCCCTGCCGCTCAAGCACATTCTCCTGCTGCAGGAACTGTTTTCTGGCGCCCGCATCTATTCGATGTACGGCCTTACCGAATGCAAGCGCTGCACCTACCTGCCGCCGGAGGATCTGGAGCGAAAGCCGTCGAGCGTCGGGATCGCCATCCCCAATACGGAAATGTGGATTGTCGACGAGCATGACAGGCGGGTCGGCCCCGGCATCGTTGGTCAGCTCGTCATCCGCGGAGCGACGGTGATGAAGGGCTATTGGGGCAAACCGGAGGCGACAGCCAGGAAGCTCAAGCCCGGCCTGCTGCCGGGTGAGCAGGTCCTATACACCGGCGACTACTGCCGGATGGACGCCGAGGGCTACCTCTACTTCGTCGGTCGCGGCGACGAGATCATAAAATCGCGCGGAGAGAAGATAGCGCCGAAGGAGGTGGAAAACGTGTTGATGAACATTGCGGGCGTACGGGAAGCCGCGGTCATCGGCGTTCCGGACGAACTGCTCGGGCAAGCAGTGAAGGCATTTGTCGTGATGGAGCAGGGAAGCATGATCGGTGAAAAGCAGTTGCAGAAAGAGTGCCAGAGACGGCTGGAAAACTTCATGGTTCCGAAGTCCATCGTCATCGTACCCAGTCTGCCGATGACCGACACGGGTAAGCTCAAAAAAACGGCCCTGTCATGAGTCGGTACCAGGGCGAAGTTGATCAGCATTCATCTTTTGTACCGGAGGCGAAATAAATGTTATCTACCAAGGATAGAACCGATACCTGCAGCGAACAAATTCGCGCTTTCCTGGCCTCGAATTTCTATATAGCCGATCCCGAGAGCCTGGAGAGCGACACCTCGCTCCTCGACCAGGGCATCGTGGACTCGACGGGTGTGCTCGAGGTTATCGGCTTCATCGAGGAGACCTTCGGCATCACGGTCGAAGACAGCGAGCTGCTGCCGGAGAATCTCGATTCCATCGAGGGAATTGCGCAATACGTCATGCGCAAGAGAAACTGATTTCCGAAATCTCGCGCAACTCTGTTTCAGCTTCCCGGCCGTTTCTAGCCGCGACAGCGCGTCTACCTGCCGCGGCTGCGATGCTTACGCCTGCGCCCTCGTATGTCCCACAACCACCCTGACCTCACAGGCCTGGTTGGTGACTGCCCGGATACTCTCATAGGCCTTGGAACGCTCGAGCAAACTCATGACCTGCCGGTCCTGGCCAAGCCCCACTTCGAAAAGCAGGATGCCTCCGCGCCGCAAATAACGCGGCGCCTCCTTGAGCACCCGCATGTGGATGCTCAGGCCGTAGGGGCCGGCTGCGAATGCTTCACGCGGCTCGAGCTCGACCAGATGCGAACGGTCGCCCTCGAGCCGTTTTTCCGAAATGTAGGGCGGGTTGCAAACGATCACGTCGATCGTGCCGTCGAGCTCCAAGCCTGAGAAGGCGCTGAACAAGTCGCCCTGAAGCACCGTTACCCGGTCCTCGATTTTAAGATGGGTGACGTTGCGGCGCGCGACCTCCACGCATCCGTCGGTAAGATCGCTTGCCCACACGCGCGCGGTGGGAGCGTGGTGCGCGATGGCGCACGCCAGATTGCCCGCCCCACAGCACATGTCGACAACGCGAGGCACCGGCAGGTTCAGTTGGCTCAGGACATCGAGAGCGGCCTTGCCGAGCAGTTCCGTTTCCGGCCGAGGAACAAGCGCACCGGGCGAGACCAGCAACTGCAATCCCATGAAGGTGCTGCGCCCCCTGCCGTAGGCATCGGCAACATTGATCTCTTCGCTCACGACACTCGCCTCCCCGATTTAGCCGGCGTTGGTGGCCGACGTACCGATGAAGTGTATCTCAAAACCGTTTAACTCTCGATCGACAAAATCAAAACCCATCCGTCGCCAGACGCTTTGAAGCCTTGATGCTACAAAGATGATCATAAGCTTCTGGCGGGTGTCATGATTAGGAATATCTCCTTACCTGACCCGGTTATCCCCAGCCTGGCGAGCCAGTTGCCGAATTCTCAGCCTGGCGTCACGATTTTGCTACATTTTAATCAAAGAAGGCACGTATGTAAGCAATTCGTAATGTTCAGCAGCGGGGCGGGGCTGCTGCTTCCCGGAAGGTTAAAGTTTGTCCCTCATCGAAAGAATCGACGAGATTGCGCGGCAATTTCGCGTCAACGAGCGCACATCATGAAGTCGACCAAAGGGCGCTCGCTCGATCTCCGCTCCGCAATGTTCGGCTGTGTGCACGGCCTCGTCGGCGTAGGCGTTTTCTCGGCATTGATAAATATCCTCGCCTTGACCGGCTCCGTCTACATGCTCCAGGTCTATGACCGCGTGCTGCCTTCGCAGAGCGTGCCGACTCTTATCGGATTTACAGTCGGGATGCTGGGACTTTACGCGGCCTATGGGCTCCTCGATTTCGTGAGGCTTCGCCTGTTGGTCCGCATCGGCAGCCGCCTGCATAGAAATCTGCAGCAAAAAGCGTTCGCAGCCTCGCTTTCCCTGCCCCTCGTCGCCGGGCCGGATGCGAACCGGGTACACCCGCTTCGTGATCTGGACCAGCTACGTGGCTTTCTTTCCGGGCTCGGGCCGACAGTCTTGTTCGACGCTCCCTGGATACCATTTTATATGGTGGTCATCTATCTGCTGCACCCCGCGCTTGGCGTGCTGGCAACGCTCGGCGCATGTGCCGTTGTGTTTTTGACGGTGGTTGCCGAGATCATCGGCCGCAAACCAGCGGCTCGTGCATCTGAGACACTCGTAGCGCAGCGGCTTCTGGCCGACTCCGGCCGCCGCAACGCAGAGGTTGTTCAGGCGATGGGCCTTTCCGCCCCGCTTAGCCGGCGCTGGAACGAGGTCAGTCATCTTTATCTGAAGAACCAGGAACGGCTCTCCGACGTCGTCGGCGCAGCAAGCTCACTGTCGAAGACGCTCCGAATGGCCCTGCAATCATGTGTGCTGGGGCTTGGTGCCTACCTTGTGATCGGCGGCGAGGCCTCGCCCGGCGTGATCATTGCATCGTCCATATTGCTGGGCCGCTCGCTGGCACCGGTCGATGTGGCGATCGCAAACTGGAGAGGGTTTCTGGCAACCCGCAAAAGCTATTCCGAGCTGGCGGCAGCCCTGGATGCTTTTGATAGCCAGCAAGAGCCAATGGAACTGCCCGGCCCGAAGGCTGAGCTTGCGGTCGAGGAATTGACCGTCGCGCCACCAAGCCTGCAGAAGCCCACCATCTTCAATGTAAGCTTCCGCTTGGCGAGAGGCGCAGGGTTGGCGGTCGTCGGCCCGAGCGGCTCCGGCAAGACCACGCTCGTGCGCGCTTTGGTCGGCGCATGGAAGCCGCTTCGTGGCACGGTAAGATTGGACGGCGCCTCGCTCGATCAGTGGAACTCAGAACTGCTCGGCATTCATATTGGCTACCTGCCGCAGGACGTTGAGCTGTTCGACGGGACGATCGCCGACAACATTTCGAGGTTCGGCGGTAAAAGCGACGCAAAAGGCGTGCTGGCAGCTGCCAAGGCTGCGGGCGTGGACAAGATGATCATGCGTCTTCCGCAGGGTTTTCAAACACGCATCGGAGAAGGCGGCGCGGCCCTTTCGGCTGGGCAGAGGCAGCTCGTCGGGCTTGCCAGGGCACTTTACGGCGATCCATTCCTCGTCGTTCTTGACGAACCAAATTCCAATCTGGATGCAGACGGTGATGCTGCTTTGGCCGGCGCAATCCTGGCAGTGCGTCGGCGCGGCGGTATCGTGATCGTCGTTGCGCATCGCCCCTCCGCTCTCGTCAACATCGATCAGGTACTCGTCCTGTCGAACGGGATGCTCCATTCGTTCGGCTCGCGCGAAGACGTTCTGGCAAATGTGGTCCGGCCCTTCCCGCGCCCGGACAAGCCAAACATTGTCGTTCCGCTGCAGCACGGTGCAAGCGGGCATGCGTGAGGTATTGCTTAGTGTCTAACGTGACCATGTCGTCATATGCTGCGGTTGGCGGCGAAGGCCCGCCGACCGGGCAGAAGCCGCAGCCGGATGGGATTCGAGCCAATCTACCCTGGGGTACTCTGGTCCGGAGCCTAGCAGCACATTGCCGTTCCGCCGCACAAGGGTGCAGCCGGGCATATGCGAGGTATCGCTCTGCTGTTGCCGTGTCATACGTCGCAGCCGGTGGCGAAGGCCGTTCGTTGGAGACGAAGCCAGAGCCGGATGGCATCCGGGCCAATCTGCTCTTGGGCCTGGCAACCAGCTTGCTGTTGATCTTTGGCGGAGGGCTCTGGTTGGGATTGACCAAGATTGCCGGCGCGGTGATTGCGCCCGCAACCGTGGTGGTCGAAAGCAACATTAAAAAAGTCCAGCATCAAACCGGCGGCACCATCGGCGGAATCTTCGCGCAGGACGGCGATCATGTGAAGGCCGGCGATGTGTTGGTCAGGCTGGACAACACATTGACCCGAGCAAACCTGCAGATAGTCACCGAGGACCTCAATCGCGCCACCATTCGTCTGGCCCGACTGGAGGCCGAGCGCCAGGGTCTGCCGGAAATGCAGACCCCGCCCGACCTTCGCGCTCAAATGGGCGACCCGCAAGTGGCGGCACTTGTCAGTGGCGAGCGTGCCTTGTTTGAAAGCCGTGCTGCGGCGCTGGCTGGCCAGAAGGCACAATTACAAAGCCGCGCGAAGCAGCTGGAACGTCAGATCGATGGCCTCAAATCGCAGCAGTCTGCAACGGACGAGTCTCTGGATCTGCTGACCAAGAACCTTGCGGATGTCGAATCTCTCTACGCAAAGAAGTTGGTGTCCAAGGAGAGGTTGAGCAATGTCAGCCTGGACAAGACCCGGGCTCGCGGCGAATCGGGACGCCTTGTCGCAGCGATAGCAGAGGTCCAAGCTCACATCAGTGAAACGGACCTGCAGGTGCTTCAGCTCGACGAACAAATGCGGAGCGACGTGACCAACGAACTTCGCGAAACGGAAGCCAAGCAGACCGAGCTCAGTGAGCGCAAGGTGGTGGCCGAAGACGAACTCAGCAGGACAGACATTCGTGCCCCGCAATCGGGCACAGTACAAGAATCCTCGGTCCATACCGTAGGAGGCGTGATTGGCGCGGGAGAGGTGCTCATGATGATTGTGCCCGATTCCGACAACCTTGTCGTCGACGCTTCCATTCCTCCGTCGCGTATCGACGAGATTCATCCCGGACAGCAGGTGTCGATCCGCTTTCCAGCGTTCGACGCCGGCACCACACCTGCTTGCGAAGGCTCGGTCAAGCGCGTCTCAGCGGATCTGATCAAGGATCAGCAACGCCAGCTTTCCTTTTTTTCGGCGCGTATCGACGTCGAGAATGAAGCGACGTGCCTGACAGGAGAGAAAATCCTCAAACCGGGCATGCCCGCCGAAGTCCACATAAGAACCGACGAGCGCAGTGTCTGGTCCTACTTGATGAAGCCCCTCACCGACCAGTTTTCCAGAGCTTTCAGGCAGTAAAGCGGTTGCCACACTCAACCGACAGTGCGGCGGCCGATTGGATCGGGGCGCAGCCGATCTATCGGGTCGCCGCATTTTCGAGAGCGCTGCTGAATCTGACCTCGATCGTGTCTCCCGGCATGACCTCGGTGTCTTCTTGGGCAAGCTGTTTTCGCCATTCTTCGCCGACCTTGCGAATGATCGTGACCTCGGCCTGGATCGTTTCGCCGGCAACCGGCAACGGCAGAGCGGCCGCTCCCGTGGGCTGCAACTTCTGGCTGGCGGCGCGAAGTCTTGCGCCAACGTCGGCAAGACGCACGTTGGTATCCTTCAACTCAGTCAGCAGACCCATTCTTCTTTGGTTGACATTGCGTTCGTGCTGTCTGGTAAAATCGTCCTGCTGACGTCGTGCTCTCATAAGCTCAACCGACGTTTCGAGTGCCCGGCTGGAAGAAAGAACCAAAGCGCGCCGGACATCGGCAAGCCGGGTATTGGTTAGATTTCCGGACTCAAACGCTTTCCTTACGCGCGCCAGCTCGTCTTCGTCCGCCTTCACTCCATCCGCTTCGGCCTGCTCGCGCTTGAGCAGGGTCTCGGTTTGTGCAGCAGCATCCTTGCCACTTTTTTCGAGAAAGCCCTGCTCTTGCCGGAAGTTGTCCAACGAGAGCTTCAGCCCTTCCGCTTCAGCCTGCGCGATCGCCGACGCAAAACTTGCCGGCAAGGGAGATCCTTGTGGTGGCTGCATGTCGAAAGTCGGTTTGTCCTGAAGTTCGGCGCGGATGCGGGCGCTATGAAAATAATCTCTCGTATATTCCCCCCAAAGCGACTCGTAATCGCGCCGCAGATCCACCGGATCCGGGCCAACCTGGTTTGCCCGGGACCGCAAAAGGCTGAAACCGCCTGACACGGCAATCGCCTGCCGCACGGTCATCAGCGGGCGGTAGGCCTGCTGTCCGGGAGTGAGCACGTCGCCGGTCACATAGATCGGCCTGTACTCCGCAACCACGGCGGTCACGTCTGTCGGCTTGATGACGATCATTTGCTCCCGCCCATCAGGCAGACGCTGGTGGAATATCTTGGTCGGCAAGATCGTCTGCATGCGCGTTTGCAGTTCAGCCGGAGTTAAGCCCCCCACCGAAACCATCCCGACTTCGGGAAGCGCGATCGTGCCGTCCATCTGGACCACCGCACGTTGCGTTCGCTCCGGGATGGAGGCAATTCCAATCTCGACGGTGTCGCCGGCAGAAAGTCGATAGGCGACCCGCGGTTCCGCTGCAGCAGCCGTATTCATGGCAGCCAGCATACCGAACACGACAAGAAGCATTCGATCAACGAGGACCATTGGCGGCAATCTCCTTCTGGTTCGACCGCGGCTCTTCCGGCCAATCGAGACGGGTGACGAATTCGTAGACCGGCCCGCCAGGCACGCCCCAGTTGCTCGACCAGATTACCTGTGAGCCGTCGGGGGATGGCGAGGCATGGGTCTCGCTCCAGTAATCGGACGGGACGTTGTGAGTTTGCGTGACGCGTCGAACCTCCCCGCTGCCGTCGAGGCGAAGCGCGATCACCTCTCGCGCATATGGCGCCCAGTCGGGATTGGCAGATATCTCTTCCGGCTTGCCGCCATAGCTTACGAACACCCAACCGCGCCTGTCCAATGCCCGCAGGGATGCATGCTCGGCTTCGCCAAACTTCATAAGTGAGGTGACCTTTCCGTCGGCCAGCCTCCTTTTGATGACGTGATATTTGTCAGGGTCGGACTTGCTGATGCCCACGAAAACTTCGCTGCCATCTTTATCCACCGTCATATCGCCATGGCCGGGGCGATGATGGTCAGTCCACCTCTGCCGCAACGTCCCGTCGACGGAGAAAATAGCCCGCTGCTCTGTGTCCTCGTTCACATTCTGAAAGCACAGGATGTTCGCTCCGAGCGGGGAGATCGAGCAGGCGCTGACGGTTCCGGCAAGCTGAGCAAGATCGATGTCCGGAAATTTCCGGCGCTGCTTGAGATCATAGGCAAATACAACCATCGCGCCATCCCCACGGATTGCGCGCACTGCTATGCGATCGCCGTCACGGCTGGGATTGCCTTTGGACGGCCCGAACTGAAGATCACGATAATTCGGTGAAACGAACAGGACGTCTTCGCGATTGGTCCGCGGCGCCCAGGTCGAAATTTTCCGGTCCTGAACGCAGATCATCAGATCGGCATTTTGCGGATGCCATTCGCATTCAGCCGATCGAGCACGACGGAAGAGCGGGACATAGGTCTGCCCGTCGAAAAAGCACATGCCATTGCAGCCGTTGGTGATGACGAGGAGAGTCTGGTCCGAATTCCAGGCCTGGGCGCTGGAATAACGGTGGCTGCAGAATTTTTTCTCGCATACGACTCCATTCCCAAGGGCCCCAGGCTTGGTAATGCGCATGAAAATTGTCCCGAAGGCTGGGTCGGTCGCGGGTTGGAGATAATCGGGCAAGTCCATCGTCACTGGCGCAACAAATTGTCTCGACGCGCTGCTTTGCCGACTGCCTGCCATGGTCAAATCCAACGACAAGGCAGCCGCAATCAACAGAGCCAATCCTCCCGGGCGAAAGCTCATGTCATGTAGCCCATCTCGTGTCGCACCCGGCCTTCGCTGAGGCGCCCTTGCCACCATCCGATGGTCCGCTCCAGGCCTTCGCGCAGGCTGGTCTGGGCACGCCATCCAGTCTTGCTTTCGAGGAGCGAAGAATCGGCCAGCAAGGCACGCACCTCGGAATTCTGCGGCCGCAGGCGGCGCTCGTCCCGGTGGATTGGTTTCTTGCAGCCACTCAACTCGATCACCAGATCCAATATGTCCGAGATCGTCACGGCGCGCTGGCTTCCGGCATTGTAGGCATGGCCAAATTCGAGCTCGGCGGAACCTGCGGTCAAAAACGCCGCCGCGGTGTCTTCCACGAAAGTAAGATCGCGGATCGGGCTTGTGTCTCCCACCATGATCGCCGGGCATTTCTTGTCGAGAGCCTGGCGTATAATGGTCGGTACTATGGCCCGCTCACTCTGGCGCGGGCCGTACGTATTGAAGGGCCGCATGATGACCACAGGGATGTCGAACGATCTGGCGTAGGACTCCGCCATCATGTCCGCGCCGATCTTGGATGCCGAATATGGTGACTGTCCCTGCAACGGGTGCGATTCGCTGATAGGCATTGTCAGCGCGGTGCCATAAACCTCGCTTGTCGAGGTGTGCACCACACGTTCCGTATCCCATTGGCGCGCCGCTTCGAGGACGTTGACCGTGCCCAGGATGTTCGTTTCTACATAGGACTGGGCCGCGGCGTACGAATATGGGATAGCTATCAGTGCGGCGAGATGAAACACGACCGCCTGGCCACGCACGATCCGGTTAAGGAAGGCGCTGTCACGAACATCGCCGCGGATGAGGTTCAACTGGCTTCGAATGGTGTCCGGCAAATCGTCCAGCCAGCCGTGGCTGTCGAAGGAATTGTAGAGAGCCAGCGCAGTGACGTCCGCGCCGCTACGGACGAGTGCTTCGGTGAGATGCGACCCGATGAATCCGTCGGCACCGGTAACCAGAACTTTCCTGCCCTTGTATGCCATGACCCAAGCGTTCCCCCTATGACGTGAGGCACTGACTTTGCAAATCCACGAGAGTGCGGGTGTTCCACCTGCTCTCAAGTTCCGATCGGCGACGGCGAAACCACCCCAAGCACCGCCAGCAAGCCGCGCACCATCCACACAACATCGGACCCGATCGTGCGCTGCGGATAATAGGAAAGGTCGAGCCTGGCTTTGGCAGGAAACAGAACCTGGCGATAGAACAGTAGCGGGTCCATCGATCGCGGATAGAAACGGGCTTCATGCCGGAAGAGAACCTGGGCTGGACCCAGCAAGCCTGGCTTGTATTGTAAAATGTCTTCGAAGCCCCCGCGAAAACAGTCGGCGAAGGCAAGGCTCTCCGGGCGTGGCCCGATGATTGCCATCTCGCCTCTGAAGACGTTCCAAAGCTGTGGCAGTTCGTCGAACTTGGTGACCGCGAGGAACCGTCCTATCGGCGTCATGCGGCTGTCATCGGCCATGGTCAGAGCCAAGCCACCGGGGTCACATTGCACGCTGAACTTGCGAAACTTGTACATGCGGAATGGGCGAGCACCGGCCCCGACGCGGGTCTGTGTGAAGAAGATGGGCCGACCGCCTTCCAGCAGCAGCGCCACGGCAATCAGCAGCATCAGCGGGCCAAAGACGATCGCCGCGGCTGCAGCAATGACGAGATCGATTGCTCGTCTCGCAGACCCATGGGCGGCGCTCGAGCCGTTAGGCCTGTGAATGGCTAGGTCCAGGGCATTCATGCGGCTGTTCCTGTCTGAGCGCAGTTATTGACCGCCGCGGCAAGAGCGACCACCACCGTTTCGACCAAAGGTGCGGTGATCTGCGGATGCAGCGGTACAGTCAGTTCGCGCTGGGCGAAATCTTCAGTGCGCGGTAAGTGAGTACCGGGAATGAGCTCACGATAGAGCGTCATCTGGTGCACCGGCGGGTAGTGGATAGTGGTTTGTATCCCTTGCCCGCGCAGTGCGTCGATGACGTCTTGCCTGTCGGCGTAACGTGGCAAAAGGATAGGCATGATGTGGTAGGCCGACGTCCGCGGCTCGTGGAACGGGATGGTCACGGCTGGGCAATGCTTCGCTATGAGACGACGATACAGCATGACCAGGATACGCCTGATCTCATTCCACTCTTGCAGATTTTGCAGCTGGACCAGTCCGATCGCAGCCCGCAATTCATCCATGCGATAGTTGAATCCGAGCATGGTGACATCATACTGAGGGGTGCGGCTGTTCAGCCTTTGACGTGTCCCGGTGGTCATCCCATGTCCACGCGCCTGGCGGATTGTCTCGAGCAGACCGGCATCCCTGGCGATCACAGCCCCGCCTTCCGCCGTGGTCATGTTCTTGTTGCCGTAGAAGCTGAAGGCGGCCGCCGCACCAAATGTCCCCACCTCCTTCAAGCCCGGCGCATGCGCGGCGTCCTCGACGATGTGTAGCCCCCGGGCACGGGCGAACCTCTGCCATTGTTCCCGATCGGCGAGGTAGCCGGCGAAATGAACGAGAATGATTGCCTTGGTGCGGGCCGTGCATTTCGCTTCGGCTTCCACGATCGACATCAGCGGCACGTCGGCTGACTCGATGTCGACGAAAACCGGCGTCGCACCGACATAGAGGACCGCATTTGCGGTCGCCACGAACGTCAAGGATGGCACCAGCACCTCGTCGCCCGGTCCGATGCCAAGTGCGTGCAAAATGAGATGAAGCGCTGCGGTGCAAGAACTGACCGCGACGCAATCCTCCGCATCATGAACGTCGGCAAAAGCTTGTTCGAAGGCTCGTACCTGCTCCCCCATGGTCAGCCAGCCGCTGTCGATGACCCTGGTCAAAGCAGTCTTCTCCGGCACACCCAAGATCGGGGCACTGACCAAGAGCATCACAACCTCCTAGACTGATAACTGTGGGAACCGGGCTCGTGACTTCATCATCATCATGCAGCCGTCGCAGTGACCTCGATCGAGGCCGACTGGTCTTCCCAGGAAATGGTCTGTGCGTTCTGAAAATCGTCGACGCGCCCGATATCGAGCCAGAGACCCTCATGCTTGTACACGTGCACGGTTGTGCCGTTCTGCATCATCTGCAGCATCAGGTCGTCGAACCCAAAGGGTATGCCGGATGGGATAAACTGCAGAACATCCGGGTTCATGCAGTAAATTCCCATGCTGACCAGATGCGAAAGCGTCGGCTTCTCGCGAAAGACCTGCACGGTATTGTCGACTTCGTCGATGACGCCGAAATCCATCTTGATCAGGCGACAGGCTGTTGCGATTGTCACTGGATCGGTGTGCTTACGGTGCGCTGCTACAAATCGACTGAGGCTTAGATCCGTGAGGACATCGCCATTGAGAACGATGAATGGCTCCGTCAGTTCATCCCTGATCAAAGACAGTGGCCCGATGGTGCCAAGCGGCTCCATCTCCTGCGTATATCGAATTTTCAGGTTCCACTGCGAGCCATCTCCACACACGGTGCGGATCAAGTGGCCGAGATACCCGGTTGTAATATAAACTTCCTGAATGCCGTTGCGTCGCAACCATTTCAGAAGCATCTCGAGAACCGGCCGTGCGCCGATCGGCATGAGCGGCTTCGGCAAGACCGAAGTGAAGGGGCGGAGGCGTGTTCCCATTCCTCCACATTGAATAACCGCTTTCATCCTGGTCCTCCCTTGTTCATTCGGCCTGAACGCCATCGTCACGGGCCGGCTATCCTGCCCTGGTCAGCACCCGGGAAACGCGTTCTTGTCCCCTCAGAAGAACCGGTGAGATTTCCCGTAGAAGACCGGTGAGATTACTCCACTGTCCCCTGATCCGGACATTGCATCTGGATGGTATGTGGCCGTCAGGGTGGATGTCGTCGTGCATTCGAATGGTAACAATTCAGCCGTTTTGCTGTTCTATATCTTTAGGCCTATAGCACTGCTGAACGACCGGCCGGTCTGTCAGCTGTCCAAAAGGTCAGAACGTATGTTCGACGACGTTCGGCGGGTTTCGCTCACAAGGGACAAAAAAAGAGGAGCGTTTCCCGTCATTTAAGATTATATTAGAAATCTGGCGTTTGCGGTGTTGGGGGTGCCGCAGCGTCGGCTGGATGAATCGACGAGTGGATGGCCACGATTTTCAGGCCATTACCGTTCAATCCATTCAGATAGGCGTTGGGGTAGTTCAATGTATCGAATCGTCATCGCCGACGATCACGGCTTGTATCGTCGCGGCTTGCGATTGGCACTGACCGCAGGCATTCCAGGTGTGGAGATCTTTGAAGCGTCCTGTTTCGACGCGGTGCTCAGTTTGCTGGCGGAGCAGTCGTTCGTGGATCTTGCGATCCTGGATCTGAATATGCCGGGCCTGTTCAATCAAGAAGTGCTCGGCGGGATCCTGTCTGCCTATCCGGACACGCGATTTGCGATCGTTTCCGGAAACGATTCACGCTCGGAAATACTCACAGCTCTGTCGATCGGGCTTCACGGCTACATCGTAAAATCGCAGACGGACGAAGAGGTTGTTTTGGCCGTCAATGAAATCCTCTCCGGCCGCATCTATGTTCCTGCACTTCTGTCACGCCCGGGAGCGACGCAAACAACCCACGCGCATACCCATTCCGACGACAAAGGCCCACAGAGGCGTACCGCTGGCGTCAACCTTGGCAGGCTGACTTCGAGGCAAAAGGAAGTCCTCAAGCTGATGGCGGAAGGCTATTCAAACAAGGAAATTGCGCGCGATCTGGAAATCGCGGAGGCGACCACGAAAATCCACGCTGCTGCGGTTCTGCGTGAATTGGGGGTACGCAATCGGACCGAGGCTGCCGTTATGCTGAAGACTTGGCTTTCGAGACATGCCAGCTAGAGCGCCGCGCGTCCTTTTGGACGTGCAAACGGCGTCGCAAGACTCCTCATGCATTTTACTGCATATCCCAAAGCCGCGGCGCAGCTTTGGGCCGACGACATTCTTGGAAGGAACCCTGCGCATCTCAAAGGCCGCTCAGCGCGACCCGCCTTTAGATATCTGCTTTCCGATTGGAGCACTGCACTACAATCCGATTTCCTTGCGTGACAGCCGCAGCGAATACCGTAACCCTTGGTCCGATATTTCCAGCCTGGGAGAGTGACCGACAAGCGGCGCTCCATCCACTCCGATTATCATGGAACCGAAGCCATGACGGACTACGCTCGAGGTCCGCCGCCGCCCCGATTCCACCCACTCGAACCCGATCTCGCTGCCTGTGTCTTCAGGTGCGAACGTCCAGCTTACGTCGATCCGGCCTTTTGGATCGCCAAGCGCTCCATACTTCATGGAATTGGTGGCAAGCTCGTGAACGATCATCGCAAAACTCTCGGCGGCGCCTCCCGACATCGTCACGGAAGGACCGCCGACCGATATGGCGCGTGTTCCCATATATGGTTGCAATTCTTGAGCAACGAGATCGTTTAGCGTCCCCGATACGCTGCCGTTGCGTGAAAGAAGCAGATGGGTTGCCTCAAGCGCGCGTATCCGGTCGATCAGCATTTCCTTGTATTTGGCAACATTGTTTCCAGGAGCATCGACCATTTTCACGAGCGCAGTGATCACCGCGAAAACGTTGCCGAACCTGTGGCGTTGTTCGAGCATAATGCGCTCCCGCTTCTTTGCCGCGGCGCGCAGCAGCGTGGTTTGTCGTCTCTCGCTCAGGTCGGCGGCCACTCCAAGCCGCTGTCCACCATCATCATGTCTTTCCTCCCTTCCGCGCAGCGCAACCCAGCGGATATGTCCGTCCGGTCGGCGGACGCGTATCTCGACATCGTAATTCGTGACCGATGGTGCGGCCTTTCTCGATGCCGCCAGCTTCGGCCAGTCCGCCGGATGAACGACAGCTGACAGCTCCTCCAAACTGCGGCTATTGGCCTGGGCCAGGCCGAGAATGTCCCAGAACGTGTCCGAGCCCGTGACTATCCCGTCTTTAAGGTCTATGCGCCACGTGGCCAAGCGTCCAGCAGACAGAGCGAGGTCCAGCCATTCCTTCTGGGCCCGAAGCGCTTCGTGAACAGCGCGTCGTTCCGAAATATCGTCGACCACCACGAAGATGCTCTCCGAGAGGCCACCCTCGGGCACGGACGAAGAAAGCGTTAGCCTGGCCCAGAATGCCGTACCGTCCTTTCGTGACAGACGCACCTCCGAAACGAACGAAGAAATGTCATTGCCCAGCCTCGCCAGCAATTGCGCCAAGGTATCCCGGTCGTTCGGATGGGCGAGCGTATCAAGCTGTAATTGGGCAAGCTCCTCCTCCCTGTACCCGGTCATCTCACAAAGGCGTCTGTTGGACTGCAGCAACTCACCTTTCTTGTTGGTGTTCGCGAATCCCATGGCAGCACGTTCGAAGGCCCAACGATAGCGGCTTTCGGTCGCCTCGACGGCAGCGAGCCTGGCCTCCGCGACTTCCAGCAACTCACGCAAGTCCTGCCGCAGACGATGGAAGGTCATGGCAATCACGCCACCCGAAACCAGAAGCAGGATTGCGCGTGCCCAGTCTCCACTTGAAATCTGATCGTGTCCTCGTGCCCACAGCCCGACAGCAACCATCAGAATGGTCGCAGCGAGCGCAGGTACGCGGTCTTCGAGATAAGCGATAATAATAATAGCCGGAATAAATTCCAGAAAACTTGCGCCTTGCCCAATATAGGCTGACGATTTTATTTCAAATATCAGTGTGGCAGCTAACACCGATGCAGACGCAATATGAGTTAGCAATCTGCCCGACGGGTTCGAATTCGACCTGCGCGACTGCGAGCTCATGGACACAGACTACAACCTTCTGACTAGCCCGTCGAGACTAGAGCAAAAAACGTACAGCTTAGTACCACTGCCGGATTGCCATACCGCTATCATAGCGCGCATTTTATCGGACGCAGCGGGGCCTAAGAGCTGCCTTAGAACTGTCGGATCATATTAAGTTTTCAAGGTGATGATGAACGTATTATCCGTCAGCGCATAGAAGACTATAATCCAGCTACACATAGAAGACTACATGAATCCCGAATACTTATTTCGGGCGTGTGAAACTTTGGGTTAGGGGTAGAAAATGAATCTGATCGATAGACAGGTCGATGCTTCTTCGAACAATCGGTATATTGTTACGAGGACCAAGTATGATTTTGAAGCGCGGAATACGCGGCCCTCTTCTGGTCACGTTCCCGATCGCGCATCGGATCCATTGGGCGCAAGGTTCGGCGAACCAAAAGGCCGCAGTCTGGAATCCATAACCGGCGTGCTTGATCGCATTGGCTGTGGCTATCTCGTGTTGAATCGCGAAAGAAAAGTAGTCGAGTGGAACGCAGCCGCCCAAACCACGCTTGAGCGCCAGGGCGAAGCGGCCGACACGGCGAGCGGACTTACGGCCGCCCTAAGGCGGCTGATCGCGAATGTTCCGGGCCAATTCCTGCCGGGCTCATTGTCTTGGGTGGTGATCCGCAGCAGGGGCGACCGACCGGTGATACTGAACGAGAACGGCGTTATCGCTCCCGACGGAACAAGCATTGTGGCGCTGCTGGATCGCGACAACAGGTCGGGGCCAAATCCTCGGACGCTGCAAAGAATGTTTGGCTTGACGAGCGCAGAAACGCACCTCGCCTTGCGCTTGGCCCAGGGCGACGCACCTTTGGAGATCGCTCGCAGCTGGCGTCTCAGCCGCACCACGATCCGTTCCCAGCTTGCCTCGCTGTTCGCCAAGACCGAAACAAAACGCCAGGCGGAACTGGTGGCCCTTCTTGGGCGTATTTCGGTCCTGCCGTAAGGGCCGCGCAGTTGTTGGGGTCTAGTTGGCGGCATCCACATGCGACGGGGCTTGGTCGACCGGTGCTGGAGGCCGTTCCAACCTAGCTTGGCAGGTCACGTTGCGCAGCGCGTGGCCGGCGCCTGCTCACCTGTGCCGACGCCGACGCCCCGGCACATAACATCCCGGCACAATTGGCCGGGATCTCGGAATAGGCAATTCGACACTGTCGAGTGACGTCGAAGGGGCAAAAAATTGGATCATGATTTAAACGGTGGTTCCGTTCTTTCTGCGGAAAATATGGAAACCGCCCGATCCCGGTCAGACCGCGCCGTGAAGGAACTCGTCCCGATAGGACCGATCGTCGTCACCGGTGCTGCAGGCTTCATTGGTTTTCACGTCGCCTTGCGGCTTTTGCGTCTGGGTGTCGAAGTCATCGGCGTCGACAATTTCACCCCCTACTACGATCCACGACTCAAGGAAGCGCGGTTTGCACGTCTCTGTGCCGAGCCGGGCTTCACTTCGATGCGAATTGATCTGGCGGATGCCGCCCGCGTTCAGTTGCTGTTCTCAGAATTTCGCCCCTCACACTTTGTCCATCTCGCGGCTCAGGCCGGCGTGCGTCATTCACTTGCTGACCCGCATTGCTATGTGCAATCGAACATAGTGGCGTTTCTCAACGTCCTTGAGGGCTGCCGGCACTTCGGCGTTAGTCATCTCGTCTACGCTTCGTCGAGCTCCGTCTACGGCTCAAATCGAACCACACCGTTTTCTGAGCATCACGGCGCAGACCATCCTGTCAGTCTGTACGCCGCAACCAAGCGTTCAAACGAATTCATGGCGCATTCATACAGTCATTTATTCTGCTTGCCCGTGACCGGACTGCGCTTCTTCACCGTTTATGGCCCCTGGGGCAGGCCCGACATGGCAGTCTACATGTTCACGCGTTTGATTATCGAGGGGAAACCAATCGAAGTAGCCAATGCCGGCCGCGTGTGGCGAGACTTCACCTATATCGACGACGTCGCTGAGGGGGTGGTTCGAGCACTCGCTGCACCGCCGCGACCCGACCCGGGTTGGGATTTTCTTACCGCAGATCCCGCCACAAGTTCTGCACCGTACCGCGTCTATAATATTGGCAACGACCGGCCGGAGGAGATTAACCGGCTGATTTCGCTCATCGAGACCGCCCTTGGCTGCCGGGCGATTCGCGTGGAAGTGCCTCTACCACCGGGCGACGTTCTGGAGACTCGCGCCGACGTGAGTGATCTTCGTAACGCTGTCGGCTTCGCCCCGGCGACAACGCTCGAGGACGGAGTGCAACGCTTTGTCGAATGGTACCGGGACTTTCATGGAACGAACATCGCAGCCAGCACACAGCAACAAACGTTAATGCATGTGTAAGCCCACCGTGTAATCCGCGCCTTGTCGGAGCGACGAATCCACGCGTCGGCCATCCTTGTCGCGGCTGCTGGTCTGGTCAAAAGATCCAGTTGGTACCGCATAACGTGACGACGACATTCCCGAGCATCGATGCCCGCGCGATCCCCGCAGAAATCAGTTCATCGCGGGCAAGTCCAACGAGCGGTCTCAATTTCAGAGCTGCAGTTGTGCCCCGCCCGGAGCACAAAGAATTCGCTACATCGCCGCTCCGCCGAACGATGTCATTCAGATGGATGATGGTGACGTTCAGGCCCCATCGTAAGCTCCGGTCAACCGCATTTTGCCTCCTCGGAATCGCGAGCTCATGTCCCAAAGCTACTTTCTGAGATCCAGGACGGTTCCTACGGTCGAGAAAATAATCACCCGTGTTCCTCCAAGCCCGATCGGCAGTATTCTGCGCGCGGCAGGAGGCGTTTCGGCCATGGCGATTGCCGGTCAGTTGACTCTCGTCGCCGCTGTTCCCGTTTTGGCCCGGCTCTATTCCCCGGCAGATTTCGGGATCTTCACGATTTATCTTTCGATCGTAAACATCCTCGGCGCGATCGCAGCACTGCGTTTCGAGGCCTCTCTCTATGGTGTCAAGGACAATGCGCGGGCGTATGTGACTGTTAAGCTCATTCTCCTGGCTGTGTCGGTGACGAGTGTCCTCGCCTTTGCGGCAGGACTGCTGTGGGCGAGCATCGCTCCAGCGCGGGTCGGCCACCTCGCCTGGCTCGTTCCACTTGGGATGGCGGGCGCAGGTCTCGTCGAAGCCATGAACTGCTGGAGCCTGCGCGCAGGCCTGCTACGAGACTTCGCCCTCGGCCGGCTGATCTTGCCGGCGACCATGGCCCTGCTGCAATTGATTTTTGGGCTCGCCCATTTCGGAGGTGAGTCGATGGTACATGCCCATATCCTGAGCCAATTCATTTTTATCGGACTCCTCGGCTCTCGGATTCTGAGCTGGAAGGACTTACACGGCGTCGCCCGAGCGCCGTGGCGTACCGTCTTTGCCGTCGCCAGGCGAGAATACAAGTTTCCGTTATTTGACATTCCCTCAGCTCTCGCGAGTTTCGCCATTATCAATCTTCCCGCAATACTTGTTGGTTCGCTGTTTGGCGCCGCTTTTGCGGGTTACCTGGGAGTGGCAGCGCGGCTGGTGACTGCGCCGGTCACGCTGATCGCCACCCCGCTCAGCAATGTTTTTGTCTCCGAGGCGAACAAAAACAGTGATCGCAGACATCTGCTCGGCACCGCACGCGGCCTCTTGATGCTTTCAGCCTGCCTCACTGCATTGCCAATATTGGCGCTTGGCCTGGCTGCGCCATATATTGTCGTCCCCCTGCTGGGCCCGCCCTGGGTTCCCGCCGCAGACATTATGACCGCGCTGGCGTTCATGGGGGCTGCGCAGGCGTTGGCGACGCCGCTTCAAGATGTCCCAGCTCTCCTGCGCCGGCAGGAGCTACGGCTTCTCGTCGACGGCGCGCGGACGGCGCTGGTGTTTGGTCCGCTTCTTGCCGGTGCTGAGGCAGGTTGGGAACCACTCAAGGTCATTTATCTGATGGCGGCCGGCGGCGGCGTCGGGTTTGCACTGAAAACGGCGGCCTCTCTGTATATTTTGAGCCATGCCATTAAACCAGCGGGAGCTGCCATACCAAAACAAGGTCATCATCTCGAGGGAAAAGCACCATGAAACAATCGCAGCTTGATCAGCTCCAAACGACCGCTGTGGTTGACCAACATCATCGCGCTGATGCTTCGCGACTGCGCCCTTTCATTTCAGTTGCAATCCCAACCTTTCGCCGACCGGACACGATCCGCCGGGCAATGGATAGCATTCTGAGTCAGAATTTTTCCAGTTGGGAGTTGGTCGTCAGCGACGACGAGGGCCGGGACGGACCGACCTGGGCAATCGTGGCCGAGTATGCGCGGACCGAGCCTCGCATCCGAATTGTCGAAAACTGCCGGGGCCGCGGTCAGGTAGAGAATACCAACAATGCCATGCTCGCTTGCGCCGGAAAATGGATCAAGCTGCTCCATGACGATGACTGGCTCGCCCCGGGCGCACTCAAGACCTTTGCCGAGGTTTCCACCAAGCATCCCTCAGCTGCATTCATGACCTGTGCAGCCAATATAATTGAGGACGATCGGATGAAATTCCGATTGCCACCGCAGGGGCGGCAACGAATTTCCGTCTACTCAAGCCAGCAATGCCTGACGGACCTCTATCTGGTCCGCACGACGCGGAGCCTTGGGATCATCCCATCGACGCTTTTGATCAACCGCGACGTCATTCACGCGGGTTGCCTGATGCGCGCCCATAATTCAATCCCAGCTGGAGTCGACCAGCTGTTCTTTGTCGATCTGGCCTGCCACGGAGACATGGTCGCGATAAACGATGGCTTGATCTTCTACGACGCGACGAACCACCCGAGCATCACTACAACCAAGAGTTTCGATGAGGTCGATCAGGTAACGCTTGCCGTCAAAGAGCTTAACTGGAACCTCATCGAGGATCGTAAACATCTTCCCTGCCCTGAGACTCTGTTACGGGCGCTGCGGGTTGCTCGTCTTCCCAGCAGATTCCACCAGCAACCCTGGCGGGCGACGATCCGAGATGCGATGCAAATTCTTCGCCCGTCAGTTATGAAAATAGCGAGCCAGCACATTCTTACTTACGTGTTCGCGATCCGCCCGAGACTGGGTCGATTGCGTAGCCTGAGACGATTTAGCTTCTGAGCATGGCGGCATCGTCGAGCGCGACGGCGGGCGGGCTGGGGCGCATCATATACCGTCGAAGGCGGCTTTCCTTCGGTCTGGCCTTTAGGGGTAAGCGAGATGACCATTTGTCCGGCGTGTGCCAGTGTATCAACCGCGAAATTGTTCGAAGTGACAGCAGATGAGGCCTCTCGACATTTCATCAATCCGCGTCAGGACCCCGATCGCTCTCGAAAATTAACAAGCCACCTGTCGGATCTCTGGGGCAGCAACACATGCGATATCCGCAAATGCGCAGATTGCGGATTCGGTTTTGCAGATCCCTTCGTCGCTGGCGGCGTTGAATTTTATAACTTAGCCTGGGCGTACCCTTCCTATCCGACCATGAAATGGGAATATTCAAGGACTATCGAAGAGCTCGCGGGCCTGAAGACTGGCGGAAAAACTGCCCTCGAAGTGGGGTCTGGGTTCGGATATTTTCTCGATCGCATCAAGAATAAATTCTTCCATGTTTCCGACATCTCTGCGGTCGACTACAACGAAACGGCGAGGTCTGTACTGGCGTCGAAAGGCTTTAAGACCTATTCAGGCGATTTTCGGATGGACAGCTTCGATTCTATGAAAGAGTCCTTCGACTTTATTTTCATGTTTCAAGTCTTCGAGCATATGGACCAAGTGGACGACGTTTTTGCTCGATTGAAATATCTTTTGAAGGCGCAAGGATCTGCCTTTATCGCCGTGCCAAATGAAAACAGAACTTACTACATGGAGTCCCATGGCTCGCTCATAGACATGCCACCAAACCACATCGGCCGATGGACGAAAGAAGCCTTCGATGCCATATGTCAGCGGCACGGCTTGCAATTGAGCAAGTGCGAGCGGGAGCCGTTCAATCTCGCCAAATTCCTGAAACAAGACATCGTCCACAGCTTTTTCCGAAAGGGAGAGAAACCAGGTAGCGTGAGTGAGTTCGTGCGCGCCCTGCCGCGAAGCAAAGCGCAACGGATTGCGCAAGGTTTGACTGCCCTTGCGATTTCACCATCGCGGTTGCCGGCATGGGCATACGCGGTCAGGAATGCATCGACGATGGGGGGGAGCGCACTCTGGGCAAAGATCGACAAAGTCTCGTCACCTGCGCTACGGCTTCATCGCCAAGCCAAGCAGCGATGAGCGGGTCCGCGTGAAGGGTGATTTCGACACCACTAGGCGCGCGGTGAATGCCAAGCAGACGAAGGACGGCGTCAGGCGCGTTGCCTCAGATGGGGTCCGGAATTCATGAATGCCCGTCCGGCGGCTCCTGGCCGTAGGTTCCGTTGTGACACTTCGGACCCACGCTCCGGATGGATCTCTCCGCGACAACCCCAGCTACTGCCGGATGGCCCGCGCCCAGCAGCCGATCGGCGCAGCGCCTAGCGCGGTGATTTTCAACCAAGCGGGAAGTGCGCAACAACAAGAGCCGCGCTCGTCATGTCCTCTCCAGCAAGAGGTCAGCGCTGTCCCCGAACCGGTAACCAGCGTGCTTCCTGAGATTAACCTTCGTGAGAACGCTTGCGACGGGGACCGAAGCTGGTGCATCGCCCGCAAGCAGGTCCAAAACGCCTCGCGCGATGCTGCGTCGCGTTTTCGCCCAGCGAACGGCGAAAAGAACCACGTCACCCCAGCCTGTCAGGAGCCTGGCCTCTGGTCCCTCAAGCCCCAGCGGTCCATTTATGATGACGACCCGATAGATCGAGTGCAGTTCATCTTTGAAAGGGGAGCCGTCGACACTGGACAGCAAGGGCAGCAGATCCTCCGACGGTGCGAGCGCCATGAAGTCGATCCCGATCGCCGACATTCCTGCTATCGCATCGTGCAGTGCACAACGGTCACTCACATAGTCTCCGAAAAAATTGTGCGGCTTACGTGCGCTGAATTCCTTCACAAACTCGCCCGTAAGGCGGTGGTCCGTGCGGTCCAGATCAATGAAGAGTACTCGCCCTCCAAGTCTGGTGGCCGCCAAGGCCATGCTCCATGCGAGCTCGGTCTTGCCATCATCCTCACCGCAGGATGTTATCAAGATTATGTTCGAGTAATCCCTTGCCTGTTGGGGCGCCGCGGCGACAAGCAGGGACGTCACGGCGCGGCTGTATCTGCACCCCTGCTGGCCTGAAACCAGCTGCTGCAGTCGCTTCGCGTGCGTTGTGGGAGCCTGGGGTATTAGCCCGAGGCACGGAACCTTGAGCGCTGCTTCAGCTTCGGCCTCTCCGCGCAAAGTGCGATCGAAGCGTTGGCGGACAAGTATGAAAATCCCTCCAATCAGGCCAAACACGACCATGCCAGGCGGAATAAGAAAAATTGGCGAAAGAGTCGTTGGATTGGTAGGGGGCCACGCCGCTGAGAGAAGCCTGACTCCGGGGGATGGACTTGCAATACGCCGCATCAAGTCCTGTTGCCGGGTCAAAAGGTCGTTGTAGCGCTGCGTCAGGATGCTGACCTGCGGCTCGAGAGCACGCAGTCCGGAAAGCCGGCCGGCTGTATCGGCCACAACCGCATCTAGGACATCCTTACGCTTTTGCAGCGCCGCAATCTGGGAGCGATAGATGTTTGCCTCAGCGGCGACGCGGGCGATTTCTTGTTCGATCTCACGATCGATCGCATTTGTGACATTCTCATCTGCCGTGCCGTTGGCCTGGCCTGCCAAGAGATCGGCCAGCAAGGGTGATCCGATGGCTTCGGCTACCGAGGCAACGGGCGCGCCCCCCTTTCGCAAGTCCTGAATGTGTTGGAGTCGGGATTCCGTTGCGGAGAGGTCCGCTTTCGACAAGGAAATTTGCTGAGTGAGTTCGGCTGTCTCCTTGGCAGCATTGTCCGCCGCACCTTGATCGACCGCGCCATGGCTCAACCGATATCTCTCCAGACGATCGGTCGCTTCTGCCAGACTGCTTTGTATAGTCGGCAGCCCGGAGACTATCGAGTCGAGTTCCAGCCTGTCCGACGCTTGGCTTTTCCTTGCCAGATCGCCAATATACACTTCGACGAACGTGTTGGCGATCAGAGCGGCTCGCGCCGGATCGTGATCGGTGAAGCCGACACTGATAACTCTCGATCGCAGCTCCTGGCCGATCCTCATACCTTCACGCAGCACCTTGAGTTCAGCCGCATCTGGCGCCGCCGGCGTGCTTCGCGGCCAAATTTTGGCCAGCAAATCGGCTGGAACCGAGCGCAAATTCAGCGGCTCGACGCCAACAGGCTTCGGAGGATGGTTTCCGGTTCGAGCACCAGCCTGTTTAGCACCATTGGCAGCATCCGTTTTGCGCAGCGCTGCCACTACGCTTCGCAGGTGGCTTTGCGATGAGAGCATGGTGATATGGTCGTCAATGCTGGAATCCAGCTGATCCTGAGCAGAGATCAAGCCGCCGGCAGGGGCTGCTCTACTAGGTGCGTCGACGATTACCTGCGTGGTGGCCTCGTATAGGGCAGGCCGTGCAAGCCCTCCAAGCGCGGCCAAGACACCGCCTGCGACGACCATGGCCAGGAGGAACCACTTTTTTCTTGAGAGGGTAACGAGGAGCTGATGGAGCGGGGTTTGCGTGTCCATCTGCTCACGTAACGGCCGTTTCATGCGCGGAGTGATTTCGCGCGCAGGCAAGTGCATTTCGGTAACGTGCGGAAGGTGGATGCGGCTAACTATGGACCCTTCCATCTTAATCTCCTGTAAGTTCGGGCACGCGAGAACCCGTTGCTGGCGGCGATGGCCGCCTTGCCTCGTTGTGCCAGGCCTGGAACATCAAAGCCGGCCACAATTCGCGAGAATGGTCGTGCCTGCCATCGACGTGACCGCGCCAGCACGCATCCACCTTCGCAAGGTCGAAAATTCCGTCTCCGGAGATGCGCATATCGGCGACAAGATCGTTTGCCCAACTGAGCAGCGGGCCCCTCAGCCAGACTGCTATAGGAACATCGAAACCTTGCTTTGGCCGCTCGATCAGTCGCTGCGGAACGTACCGGCGCAACAGCTGACGAAGGATCCACTTACCTTTGCCATTACGAACCTTGGTATTCGTCGGCAGGCGCCAGGCGAATTCGACAACCCGATGATCGAGTAGCGGGCACCGCCCCTCGAGGCTGTTGGCCATGCTGGCGCGGTCCAGCTTCACCAATATATCGCCGGGCAGGTAGCCGTCCATATCGTCATACAAAAGACGGGACAGCAGCCCATCAAGCCGGTGCTCGACGTGGATTGATGAGGGGGGCTGGTGCAGGCTGAGGTTCTCGGTCGACGATCTCGTCAGTCGCCGAAACAACTCGTCCTCATCGGCTGCAGCGAGTAGCTGAGCGAGGCGATCCAGCCGGTCGCCCCGCAGCGCATGCCGTGCACCCTCCGAAAGCGGCAGCTTCCCGACGAGATCGTGACGGGCTGCACGGGCCAGTAACCCAGTGCCTGCCGCGAGCGCCCGACGCAGTGCCGACGGCAGAGTATGCTGTCGTCGCAGGCGGGCAGCCATGAAGTGGCGGGCGTAGCCGGCGAAGCATTCGTCGCCACCGTCACCCGACAGAGCCACCGTAACGTGCCGGCGGGCGAGCCGCGCCACCAGCAGAGTTGGTATCTGCGATTCGTCAGCGAAAGGCTCGTCCCAGATCTGCGGCAATTCTGGAATGACTTCGCGCGCTACGGCAGCCGAAAGGTGGAGTTCGGTATGGTCGGTGCCCAGATGCCGCGCGACTTCCGCCGCGTGGGGAGCCTCATCGAACCCGCCCTCTCCGAAAGCGATCGTGAACGTGCGCACCGGCTTGTCCGATTGAGCCTGCATCAGGGCTACAACCGTCGAGCTGTCTATTCCGCCCGACAGGAAGGCCCCGAGCGGAACGTCAGCGATCATGCGCTCCCGAACGGCAAGTCGAAGCAGGCCATCCAGTTCAGTGGTAAGTTCTTCGTCACTGCCGACGACCTGCTCCGCCCGCCCTTTGGCGGCGGTTTCGGCTAGCGACCACCAGTATCGAATACGATGCGCTAGCGAGGCGGCACTTCGCGACGCGGCGAAGTCAGCTGCCGTCACCGACAGGACCGAACCCGGCGGTAATTTGAACACGCCTCGCCAGATGCAGCTGTCATCCGGTACCCATCCGTTCGAAAGCATCGCCGCGGCCGCATTGATATCGAGCTCCTGACAAAAACCTGGAAAACGGGTGATCGCCTTCAACTCAGAGGCAAAAACAAGCGCATCACGTGTTGAGGCGACATAAAGCGGCTTTTTGCCCATTCGGTCGCGGGCGAGATGGAGCGTCCTCGTCTTCAGATCCCATAGTCCTAGCGCGAACATGCCGGCGAAGCGTGTGAGTGCTTTTTCGAGGCCCCAATTCTCAATAGCGGCAAGCATGACCTCGGTATCGCTGGTGCCCCTGAAATGACGACCTGTACTTTCCAGTTCGCAGCGCAGATCGCGGAAATTGTATATTTCGCCGTTAAACGTAATGACGTATCTGCCGCTTTCGGAATGCATTGGCTGGCAGCCCGCCTCCGACAGATCAACAATGGCCAAACGCCTGTGACCGAAGGCAAGCCCGGCTTCGCTACGTATCCAGAATGCCTCGCCATCCGGTCCGCGGTGACGAAGCGCGGCCGTCATTTGCTCTATTGCCTTGAGCGGCTTCGTGTCGGCTGAATCGGGAGCAAGAAGAATTCCGGCAATACCACACATGCCATTAACCCGGATTGTTGGAGATTGCAGAAACTGCTTTCGGAGCACCGGCGACAAGGCAGATGGTCAGCGCAAACCACACGATCGGGTGACGGATGATCAGGTGCGGCATTCCGAAAATAGCGATTGACACCACGAGCGCTAACAGCGCGTCGAGCTTCGCACGCCATACCGACACGATGGCGGCGCTGACGATCCAGACCAGCGCCAGAACCGCAATAAGTCCACCTTGAGTGTACAGGTCGAGGATCGTGTTGTGAGCCTCGAAGGGTCGTTCCAGAAATTGCGATTCGAACACTGATGGGCGCTCGAGATGCGGACCTGGACCAAGGCCCAACGACCCGGATTCCGCGCCCTTCTCTATTGCTTCGTCCCAGAGATGCACGCGGAGTGCGGCGGTTTCGGCAGTGGCCTCGCCGCCCTTGTCCTTGGTCAGGCCCTTGGCGAAGTTTTCGAGGACGCTCGCCTCCGTCACGGCGTAGGGGGTTATCGCGATCGCCAACGGAAGGATACCGACGAGCAACAGGAGGACGGCTTGCCGTGAAAAGCTGCCCCTGTTGCCACCGGTCTTGAGCCATGTCCTGATCCGCAGCCCGAGGAACGTCAGGCAGGTCAGGATACTGGTATACAAATAGGTATCGCTCTTTGTCAGCCTCCCGACATAGAAGGTTAGGAACAAGCTGGCGATCCCAAGAAACCTGCCCCATCGATTGCTGGTGGTGGTCGCAAGATGCAAGGCTAGCGGGCCAAAGATTGCGCAGTAGAGCGCGAGCTGATTTGGATTGTGCGACCAGCCGCGAAAGCGGTCCCAGTACCAGGGATCGACGCCAGCTCGGGGGATCCAGCCCCAGCCCTGTCCCAGCTGAATGGCAAGGGCCATATTCGCGATACCCACGACCCACCAGCCAGTACGACGGAGATGGCGGTCGGCGTCGGGTTCTGCAGCGGCAAGGCAGGTGACGCTGACCAACAGCAGGTAGGCCATCGTATCGTGCATCAGGCCCGTCAGGTATAGAACTGTGGTCAGATAGCCGACAACGGTGCCGACCCCCAGAGCCAGCGCCATGATCGTCCAGTAACTTGCAAGGAGTGTCAGCGCCGGCCTGGTCTCCAGGCGACCGCCGGCAAGGACGCGCGCGATCGACAGCATGATCCAAAGCACGAGGAACAGTTCGCCAATCCCCAAGGGCGACCCGGGAATGTCGAGTTGCTCCGCATAGGTCGTTGCGAGCCCGCAGGCCAGGATCGCGTCCCGGATCATCGGCGCACATCCAATCTACCGCTGACAGCATCGTCTCTAATTAAGATCGGATACGCCGGTCGGGCGAGGCCACCGTGGGATTTGGCGCCAAGGATATTTTCGTACAGATCGCAATACTGAGCGACCACCCGCGGCAGCGCGAACTGCTCACGGACGAGTTCGACAGAACGACCGCCCATGATTTTTCCGTGACTGCGGTCGGACAGGATGTCGACTATCCGAGATGCAAGGCCATCGGCGTCGTAAGGTTGGACTAGGTAGCCGTTCCATCCATCCTCGACCACCTCATTGCAGCCGGGCATCTTTGAGGCGACCATGGGCAATCCCGCCAGCCCTGCCTCGAGCAGGACGCGCGGGATTCCTTCTCGATATTGTGTGGGGAAGGCGAACACGTCGGCCATGCCAAGAAGGGCTGGAACATCGCGTCGTGGGCCTAGCGCGATGATATGAGGAGCGTGTCTATCGATTTCCGACTTGTCGACTGCAAATGGACCTTCGGACTCCCAAGGGCCGACAAGCACGAAACGCGCATTAGGCCTTTTAGAAAGGACGCGGGGGACTGCTTGGAGCAGCGTCGGGATGCCCTTCTGGCGGGTTAGCCGGCCCACAAAAATTACGATCTCTGCTGACTGGAGCCCGAGTTCCTGGCGCATTTTCGCCGCCGGCGGAGCAAGATGCCTCGCCATAGCGAACGCATCGACATCAATGCCAGAACTGCGGATCACTCTTCCGCTGCCAGGTTCAATCAATCGAAAGCGCTTGAAGAAAGCCTCATCGTCCCGATTCTGAAATACCGTCGCTGCCGTCCAGAAGGAGGCAAGCCATTGTAGTCCGCAAAAAATTGGACGTAAGGCCAGAGCCCGCGGTTCCAACGATGAAAATGTCCAGCCCAGGCCGTTGATCGTGCGCACGACCGGGACCGTTCCGCGCACCGAAATGGGTGTCAGCAGGTTAGGCTTGGTGTCGAAGCTTTGGACGATGTCAGGCCGGAGTTCCGCAAGCAATTTCCGAATCGCTCTTACAGCGGTCCACTCGCCAGTGCCGCTGGCAAATCGGTCGAAACCGTAGCGGCGATGCGGAATGCCATGCCGCAAAAACGCAGCCTCATCGCCGGTTGAAACTGCCGTGACCCGGAAGCCGCTTTCGCGCAGCGACATTAGGAACGGAATTCTCAGGGCGTGATCTTCGCCTCCCACACAAACGAGATGCGGATTCATCTCGAAGCTCCCGTCCGTGCGCCGTGTTCCGGTCGCGTGAAGTAACTGCCTTTCGCATCTGCTTTCATGGGTTTGCTTCGTTACTTCTGTGCGCGTGAAAGGATACGGTAGGAGGAGGCTTGCATACTGTCCTCGTCTGTTTGAATGAGGCAAACTGCATAGGGATCACGCCCTTACGGGAATCGCGAACCGCCTCGACGGCATCTAGTGGTGCATAGGAACGGGTACGCGGATGAATTGCGCCTCGAACTCTAGGGGTTCGGCCAAGCCGGACTTGCAACTGATAAGGCAACCGAAGAAAGCGCTTCCCACAGTCGTGCGTTGTACGGCTGCTCTACGCTGGGCGCATCGGATTCCTAAGCTCCCGGTCCGGGTTCGCGCCTCAGTTTGTCCCGCTTGTGCTACCAGGCATGATAGTCGGCCCCCTCAGCCACAACTCCTGGCGCAACCTGCCTCCTTGCGATCAGCGGATAAGCCGATTCGACCGTACCGATGCCGGCAACCTGATCTGCCGACCGATTTCACGCGACGAACGCGGGGACGCCTACGAATTATCCACAACTAATTGGTTGCGGGAGTGAGACTGTGGAGGGGTCTGGCTCTTAGGTGAACGTCTGTCTGATCACTCAATGCGCGGGTGAACAGTTAGATACAAACATAATTCAAAAGTTTATTTCAGAGAAATGCAAGGTATAATTTAGATATTAAACTATATGTCTTTCAATTAAGCCAGATAGTCCGGATAAAACTACGGCCCCTAGCGAGGTAATATTCCTTGTCCTTTATTTATTATGTCCATGGAGGTTACTCCTTCCGTGCAGCATTCCTATTGGCGATCAACCATTCTATCAGAGCCTGCATGTATGTGATTTGGCGCTAATATACACCCTCTAGTAGGCAGACATCCGCGGGGCGCTATCGAATCAAAATGAGGGATTATGGATGGCAACTCTGCACTATGCATCGGGTGGTTCTGCCACCGAAATCGCAACCGCCGGCTTCAATCTAGCTGACGTTCAGTATGTTTCGCTGGTCGACGCATTGCCGGATGGCATGAAAGGCCTGGTCTATCTCAATGAGCATGAGGGCGTAACTTCATCCTTCATCGAGAAAATGACCCCCTTCCTCGGCAATCCGAATGTGTTTGGATTCTATCTGGTTGACGAGCCCGATCCCACGGGCAGGTGGGGCACCTATGCAACCGCCGAGAACCTGAAGGCGGAATCCGACTGGATCCATGAGCATTTTCCAGGCGCCAAGACCTTCATCACCATGATGAACATGGGATCCCCGACCAATCCGGATTTTACCAACACCTACAATCCCGCCAACACGCATATCGACTATTTTGGAATAGACCCCTATCCGGTGCGCACGGGAACGGACACGGTCGACTACGACATGATCGACCGAGCCGTGGCTGCAGCGGTGAAATCCGGCATCCCGATCAGCAACATCGTTCCGGTCTATCAGGCCTTCGGTGGCGGCAATTGGGAGACTTCCGACGGCGGCAGACAGGTCATGCCCACCGCCGAACAGATGCAAATCATGATCGATCATTGGGCCAAGCTGGTTCCGTCACCTGCCTTCGACTACACCTACAAATGGGGAACGCAGAACGGCGACACCGCATTAGAGAGTTCTCCGGAATTACAAGCCGTTTTCCGGGAGCACAACCTCGCAACGACTGGGACCGAACCGCCTCCAGTCGACACAAGCGACACCTTGTATGGCACCAGCGGCGACGATGTGTTCCACGGCGCCGGCGGCCACACGATGATCGGCTATGGCGGCAATGACACCTATTATGTCGATGACATCCGCGACAAGGAGATCGAGGCTGCGGGCGGCGGTACCGACAAAGCATTCGCCTCCGTAAGTCATGCGCTTGCGGCCGGATCGGAAATCGAGCTTCTCGCCACCAGCAATCCGTCCGGCACGACGGCAATCCACCTCGCGGGCAACGAATTCGGCCAAATCATCCAGGGCAATGCCGGATTCAATATCATCAATGGCGGCGGTGGCGCCGACACGATGGCTGGCTATGGCGGCCCCGATACCTACTATGTCGACAATGCCGGCGACAGGGTAATTGAGGCGGTGGGTGGCGGCGCCGACAGGGTGGTCACTTCGGTGAGCCATACGCTTTCAGCAGGCTCGGAGATTGAGATTCTTGCCACCAACAACCCGTCCGGGACGACGGCAATGAACCTCAGCGGCAACGAATTCGGCCAGACCATCCAGGGCAACGCCGGCGCCAACATCATCAATGGCGGCGGCGGCGCCGACAAGATGGTCGGCTATGGCGGCAACGACACCTTCTATGTCGACAACGCCGGCGACAAAGTCTACGAGGCAGTGGGCGGCGGCAGCGACAAAGTGCTCGCCTCGGTGAGCCATGCCCTTTTGGCCGGCTCGCAGATCGAGCTCCTCGCCACCACCAATCCGTCCAGTACGTCTGCAATCAACCTGACCGGCAACGCCTTTGCCCAGACCATCCAGGGCAACGCCGGCGCGAACATCATCAATGGTGGCGGCGGTGCTGACATCTTGACCGGTAACGGAGGCAATGATGCATTCGTGTTCAACAGCGCCCTTGGACCCGGCAATATCGACAAGGTCACCGACTTCAACAAGCTCCAGGACAAGATCCAGCTCGACGACGCCGTTTTTGCCGGGCTTAAGCTGGGTGGCCTTTCATCCGATGCTTTCTTTGCTGGCACGGCTGCGCATGACAGCTCCGACCATATAATCTACAACAGCTCAACCGGAGCGCTCTCTTTCGACAGCGACGGCATCGGCGGCGCAGCTCAAATACAGTTCGCCACTCTCTCTCCAGGTCTGTCGCTTACGGCAGGTTCGTTCCTTGTGATCTGAACGACCCGGAACGGCGGACCTTCAATTCGAGACGGTCCGCCGCTTTATCTTTGTTCAAGCACCGGATTTTTCCAAAGCGGGATGCCCATTTCTGGCTGATGCTCAACCTTCGTCACCCAGCGGGTTCGAGTTGTGTGCGTCAAGTTCAGCAAAATGGCGTGGCATTGCGGTGACGTCGGCGTGTCCGCCGCGCAGCCCCCGTGTTTAGCGGAGCGGCGGACACATGACGGTGCTCAGGCGGCCAAGGCCCTCAGGCTCTCCAGCTGGGAACCGCCCTACTCTCACCTTTTGGGCGGTTTCCTAAATTGATTTGATCTCGATCACGGAGATCTGCCGACCGATACCAGGTGACGAGCGCGCAGATGCCTACGAATTGTCCACAGCTAATTGGTTGGGCAGTGAAACTGTGGAGGGGCCCGGAGTCAGAGGTTAACGTCATTTTGAATTTCCGTACGAAAGTTGACGTCTAACGCATTAAAATCTATAAATGTATAGCCATTATAAAAATATCGAGGAACTTCAAAAACTACAGCGCCTTCAAAATAAAGTCGCAATTCTGGCATCATTCTGACATCAGAAGACAATAAGCATCTTGTCCTAAGTCGCTGCTGTCAAAATAAGTCACAATCCGTGCAGCATTCCTACAAACGGTCAATGATTCTATCGACGGGTGTCTGTATGTGATTTGGCGCTAATATACGCCGTCTGTAGGTAGACGCCGGGCGCTATCGAAATCAGAAAAAGGAATATTGGATGGCAACTCTGCATTATACGTCGGGTGGATCCGCCACCGAAATCGCAACTGCCGGCTTCAATCTGGCTGACGTTCAGTACGCTTCGCAAGTCGACGCGTTGCCGGACGGCATGAAGGGTCTGGTGTACCTCAACGAGCACGAGGGCGTAACTTCATCCTTCATCGAGAAAATGACCCCCTTCCTCGGCAATCCGAATGTGTTTGGATTCTATCTGGTTGACGAGCCCGATCCCACGGGCAGGTGGGGCACCTATGCAACCGCCGAGAACCTGAAGGCGGAATCCGACTGGATCCATGAGCATTTTCCAGGCGCCAAGACCTTCGTCACCATGATGAATATGGGATCCCCTACCAATCCGGATTTTACCAACACCTACAATCCGGCCAACACGCATATCGACTATTTTGGAATAGACCCCTATCCGGTGCGCACGGGAACGGACACGGTCGACTACGACATGATCGACCGAGCCGTGGCTGCAGCGGTGAAATCCGGCATCCCGATCAGCAACATCGTTCCGGTCTATCAGGCCTTTGGCGGCGGCAATTGGGAGACTTCCGATGGCGGCAGACAGGTCATGCCCACCGCCGAACAGATGCAAACCATGATGGATCATTGGGCCAAGCTGGTTCCGTCACCCGCCTTCGACTATACCTACAAGTGGGGAACGCAGAACGGCGATACCGCGCTTGAAAGCTCCTCGGAACTGCAAGCCGTTTTCCGGGAACACAACACCACTACCGCTGCGGCCTCAGACATCACCAGCAGCGACAGCAGTGCTGCTGCGCCCGCGTCCGACGCCGCCACCAGCGATAGCAGCTCGACTGTGACTGCGCCTTCCCATGCCGCAACCGGCGATAGCAGCTCGACTGCGACCGCGCCTTCCCATGCCGCCACCGGCGATAGCACCAGCGATGGCAGCTCGACCGCGACGGCGCCTTCGCACCTCATCGCAAGCGATGGCAGTTCGACTGCGACCGCCGCCGGCGCCACCACGAGCGATAGCAGCTCGACTGCCGCCCCTTCCCATGCCGCCACCGGCGATAGCACCAGCGATGGCAGCTCGACCGCGACGGCGCCTTCGCACCTCATCGCAAGCGATGGCAGTTCGACTGCGACCGCCG
>NZ_JAMYSQ010000015.1:0-164711 GCF_040321995.1 Mesorhizobium sp. M0207 | reverse complement strand
CAGGTGATCCGCCGGCACATGCCGCTCCAGGCTGAAGCCGTAGAACAGCTCCTCCTGCATCACACTTTGCTCGCCCATCATCGACTCAATCTCCTCTTACGACGAAGATTGAATCAGTGCTTCAGGACTGCTGCAACCCGGACTTTTTCAACACTATCGGTCGATTCGAGCCGTTGCGCGAAGGGCCGCTTTTGAGAAGCGCCATGAATGTCGCGATATTGGCGCTACCTACTCGTTCCCATCGACGAGACGAATGGCAGCATCCACCCTTCCCCCGGTCCTCGGCGGCGGACGCGATGAACGGCTCGATTGAGCCCGAAACGAACTTCTGTCACATCGGTAACCTGCCGCCACCTCCTCAAATTGCCGGCGAGCTCGGTTTGAGCCAGCGGACGGTAGACCGTCACGTTAGCGATATCCTGACGCGGCTGAACGTGCGCACGCGCGCGGCAGCCACCGCCTTGGCGGTCGAGCACGGCCTGATCGGCATGGGCGTATCTGGGTAATCTTACCCAAGCCAAAATTTCTCGCTGCGTGGGTATTTACGCCGAAGCGGGCAACCGTGGCGCGGGTCTAAACTTCATGGCGTGGTAAAGGCCACAGGAGGTTTTCCCGATGCAAACGAATAATAACAGCATGAGCGGGCCGGGCGGTGTCTGGCTCGCCACCGGAACGCTGCTGCTGGCGGCTGCGCTCGTCTTTCACGGGCCACCGGACGCGGATTTGTCTGTTCAGATGCAGAATATCGCCGAGGGCCATGGGCGATGGGCTACGGTCCATTGGACGGCGGCAGCGGCGCTGTTCCTGATCGCCGGCGCTTCGTTCCTGAACCTGGCGCTCAACCCCCGGGTCCGGCATTCGCCGATGCTGAGTTCCGCCTGGATGGTGATGGCTCTCGGCGCCCTGACCACGTTCTCCACCGCGGTCGCCGAGGCATCGGTGGTCGCGGTCGCGGCCGACCGGGGTGACACCAACGCCTTCATGACCTGGTGGGCGTTTTCCGGCGGCATGGGTAACGGATTCTGGGCGCTAGCCTTGGCGACAGCGCTTGTCGCGTATCACGATGCCCGCGACAACGTTGGGATACTGCCCCGATGGGCCGCGATCGTCGGCTCGGCGTTCGGTATCCTTTCGGCAACCGGGTGGACACTCGGTGAGCAGCTCGGGATCGGCATCGGGGGTCCGATCTGGCTGATTTCCTCGCTTCTCATGTGCCTGTGGCTCGCGTGGTACGGGCTGTCCTCAAGCAGCGTCCGGTCGGGGCAAGCCACGGCGTAAAGCGCCTGATCCAGCATCATCTTGAGACAGGAGGAAAAAATGTCCCTTCAAACGAAGGAAATCGAGGCGACGATCCACGACATCCACGGATTCTTCACCGACTGGGTGGCGGGCCGATGCCCTGGCGACGATGCGACGTTCAAGAAGAACGCGCTCGACCGGATCAGCGACGATCTGGTCGCCATCATGCCGGGCGGCAGGGCGTTCGGGAAAAATGATTTCGCAGGTTACATGAAGAGCATCTACGGATCGAATCCGGCCTTCCGTATCAAAATACGCGACATCCGGATCAGCCATCAAAGCGCCGACCTGGCGGTCGTGAACTACCACGAATGGCAACGCGACGCGAAGGACTCTGATCAACCGAACAATGGCCGGGTCACGACGATGGTGATCCGCGATCGCGGCTACAGCCGGGGGCCCGAGATCTTGCAAGTTCATGAAACCTGGCTCCCAGCCGATGTCGTTCAGTCCGCGGATTTCGCGTTCTGAGAAGCGTCGGTCCGAAACGGGCAGAGAAAGGAATTGCGCTGGCGGCACCATCGGCTCTGCCGGCGTCATGGAGCCAGAACTGTGCTTCTTTTCAGCCCGAATTGATCCACATTCAACGTCCGGCTAGCCCAGCAAGCCGGCCATTCCATGCGTTCGCGTGGAGCGTCGGCTCGCCACCCATTGCTGCCGCTTGGTCGGCTGAACGCTTCGGCAGATCTTAGGCCCAGAGCGGACGTTAACCCTGCGCAAGATTTGGTCGCGAACAGCGCGGCCACGTCCGCAGGAGCCACGAAAGGAACCAGATCGGCGCTCCGGGGCAGGGATTTGGAAAGTATAATTACCTAAGTTTCTGGTACTTTGAGGAAGTTCGGATAGATCATCTGCGGGACATTCAACCGCAACCGGCCGGCAGGCTTTTCGGCAAAGCTTCCCGCATCCCTCATTGCGGCAAGGATGAGCTCCAGCGCCGGTCCTGCCTGGCTCAAAACCTCTCGCCGGCTTCAGTCAGGCTCGTCGCCCTCGTGGTCCGCGTCAGAAGGGTCGCGCTAAGCCGCGCTTGCAGTTGCCTGATCATCTTGCTGATCGCCGACGGCGAGACCCGAAGTGTCTTGGCCGCGGCCGTGAAGTTGGCCGGCGCCGCTGGTTCGCATGTTTCTTTGCGAACAGACGCCCGAAGCAGCGTTGGCCGCAGCCGACGATCCCGTCCCGGTCCCGGCCAAGAAACGCGGAAATCTATGCGAGGCCAATCTCTATGTCGCGGAGTTTTACCGGCTCGACGGCCGTGACGATGAAGCCTTGCGGCGGTACCGGCTTGCGGTACGCGACTGCCCCCACGACTTCATCGAATATGTCGCAGCAGGCAATGCACTGCGCGCGCTCGGTGTGTCGCCATAGTGCGCCGCTGCGGATGATTCATTGTAGGCTCGAGCGCAACCTCGGCGCAAAGGCGACGGCAGGTTCGGTGCGTATTGTCGCTGCTGTCAATGCCGCAGGATCTTGCTCAGAAAAGCGCGGCTGCGGTCGGTCTTCGGGTTGGAGAAGAACTCATCCGGCGTGCCGCTCTCGACGATGGCGCCGGCGTCCATGAACACGACGCGCTGAGCGACCTTGCGGGCAAAGCCCATCTCGTGCGTCACCACCATCATGGTCATGCCTTCCTCGGCCACCGCGACCATGACGTCGAGCACTTCCGAGATCATCTCGGGGTCGAGCGCCGAGGTCGGCTCGTCGAACAGCATGATCTTGGGGCGCATGCCGAGGCAGCGCGCGATCGCCACGCGCTGCTGCTGGCCACCAGACAGCTGCGCCGGATAGGCGTTCACCTTGTCGGCGAGGCCGACCTTGGCGAGCAATTCGCGCCCGGCCTTCTCGGCTTCAGCGCGCGGGATCTTGCGGACATGGATCGGCGCCAGGGTGACGTTCTCGAGCGCCGTCTTGTGCGGGTAGAGGTTGAACGACTGGAAGACGAAGCCGATCTCGGTGCGCAGCCGCGTCATGTTGGTGGCGGGGTCGCCGAGGCGCTGGCCGTCGACCGTCAGGTCGCCGTCGCGGATCGTCTCCAGCCCATTGATGCAGCGGATCAGGGTGCTCTTGCCCGAGCCGCTCGGGCCGCAGACGACGACCACTTCGCGCGGCTCGACGCTGAGCTTGATGTCCTTCAGCACGTTGAGCGTGCCGAACCATTTGTTGACGCCGCGAAATTCGATCATGCCGGTTTTGGTCATATTGCCGGACCCTTGAGGTTCGATGTCACAACTGCACCTCGCCATGCGCCGCGCCCATGCGTTGCTCCAGCCGGCGGGCCAGCATGATCAGGGGGTAACAGACGATGAAGTAACCGAGCCCGACCAGGAAGAAGACCAGCAGCCCATTGGGTACACGCTGCACCACCAGCCAGCCGACGCGGGTGAGGTCGGTGAGGCCGATGGCCGAGACGACCGAGGAATCCTTGATCAGCAGCACATATTGCCCGACCAGCGGCGGCAGCACGATGCGCATCGCCTGCGGCAGCACTACCTGGCGCATGCGCTGCCAGCGCGACAGGCCGGACGCAAGCGCTGCCTCGACCTGGCCGGTCGGCACCGAGCGGATGCCGGCGACGACGATCTCGCAGATGAAGCAGGCGGCCAGGTTGGTCAGCGCGATGATGCCGGCGGTGAAGGCGTCGAGCTCGATGCCGAGTTCCGGCAGGATGAAGAAGATCAGGAAGATCTGCACCAGGAACGGCGTGCCGCGGATCAGGTCGACCCAGGCGCCGATCGCGCCGCTGATCAGCCGGTTGCCGCCGGTGCGCAGGATGCCGAGGCCGAAGCCGAGCAGCGTGCCCAGCACCAGGCTGATCAGCGACAGCACCACGGTCATGCCGAGGCCGCGCAAGGCGAGGGGATAGCTGCCGGCGATGCTTTGCAGCTGCTGCCAGATCATGTCCGTGCCCCCGCCAGGCCGAGCCAGCGCCCGGAGAGCGCCGCCAGCCCCTTCAGCCCGTAATAGAGCAGGAGGTAGAAGGCGGCGATGGTGATGAAGCCTTCGGCCGGCATGAAGCGGTCGGAGGCGAGCAATTGTCCGGCGCGCGTCAGTTCGGCGACCGAGATCAGCGACAACAGGGCGGAATCCTTGACCAGCACGATTGCCTGGCCGAGCAGCGGCGGGATCGTCACCTTGAACGCCTGCGGCAGGATGACGAGGCGCATGCGCTGGACATAGGTCATGCCCGAAGCAACGCCGGCCTCCACTTGGCCGCGCGGGATCGACAGGATGCCGGCGCGGATGATCTCGGCGACATAGGCGCCGCTGTTCAGCGACAGGGCCAAGATGCCGACGACGAGCTCGGGCAGGACGAAGCCGAGCCGCGGCAGGCCGAAATAGAGGAAATAAAGCTGCGCCAGCAGCGGCGTGGCGCGCACCGCGTCGATATAGGCCTTGGCCGGGACGCGGAACAGCCGGCCGCGCTGCAGGTTCATGGCGGCGAGCACGATGCCGACGGCGAGCGCGCCGGCAAAGGAGAGGACAGACAGCCACACGGTCGTGACGAGGCCCTGCCCGAACAGGGGCAGATATTCGACGATGGTGCGGAAGCTGAAGTTTTCGAGCATTTTGGACGGTGAATGGTGAATAGTGAATGGTGAATAGTGAGTAGTGAGTAGTGAGTAGGGAATAGTGAATAGGGAATTTGGAATGGGAGCAGCGAGTAGCGAGTAGCGAGTAGCGAGTAGCGAGTAGCGAGTAGCGAGTAGCGAGTAGCTCTTCTCTACTCCCTGCTCCCTACTCCCCTGCTCCCTACTCCCATACTCCCTACTTACTACTTACTACTTACTACTTACTACTTACTATTCACCATTCACCATTCACTCTACTTAGTGATCCTTCTTCCAGGCGTCGGAATTGACCCAGTAATCGAGGTTCTTCTGCAGGCGGCCGTCGAGGCTGACCTGGTCGAGGAACAGGTTCATCCAGACCAGCAGGTCCTGCTCGTCATAGCGTGTGGCGAAGGCCAGCGGCTCCTTCGACAGCATGTCCGGCATGATGATGAAGCTGTCGGCGGGGTAAGCGGTCGACTGGCCCTTGACCGCCGAGACGTCGTTGACGCCGCAATCGGCCTGGCCGTTGTTGACGGCGTCGAGCAGCAGCGGGCCGCCGCCCTTGTAGCTCTTGATATCGGCGTCGGGGAAGGCGGCCTTGGCTTCCTTCTCGCCGGTGGCGCCGAGCAGCACGGCGATCTTGGTGCCCTTGGCCTTGCAGTCCTCGGTGGACTTGAAGGCGGTCCCAGCCTTGGTGAAGACTGTGCTGCCGGTGTACATGTAAGGCTTGGTGAAGGCGACCTTCATGCCACGCGCCAGTGTCGGGGTCATGTCGGCGACCAGAAGATCGGCCTTGCCCGACAGCAGCGCCGGGATCAGGCCGTCCCAGTCGAAGTCGAGGAAGGTGATCTTGACGCCCATTTCCTTGGCCATCAGTTCGGCGAGTTCGACCGAACTGCCGGTGCGTTCGCCGGCAGCACCCACCAGCGAGAAGGGCGGTCCTTGCGTCTGCACGGCGACGCGCAACTCTCCGCGCTTGGTGATCTCGTCGAGCGTTCCCGCACTGGCGGCAGCGGTAAGGCCAGCGAGCGCAAGGCCGGCGATGAAAAGCTTGGCAATCTTCATTTGGGCATTCCTCCTTGTTTCGTTTGTTGTTCCACTTGTTGTTTCACCCCATCGAGGTGCTTTTTGAGCGGCAGCGCCGTTGCCGGCGGCGACCACCGTTCGAAAATCCTTCAGTCCCAGCTCACCGTTTCGGCAACCTTGATGCCGCGCCTGGCCAGCTCATCGAGGAAGCGGCCATCGGGAACATGCAGCAGCGGATTGAGCAGGCCGGGCGCGGCGATCTCGCGCCGTGCCAGCATCTGCGCCACAATGCTGGCGGGATAGCCGACGCCGAGGCTCATGCCGAATAGGCCCGAGGCGAGGTCGCGTTCGATGACCAGCTCCGAGGTCACCGTCTTGCGGCGGCCGCCTTCGCTGCCGACAAAGACGTTGCGCATCACGCAAAGGTCCTTTTCGTCGGCGCCATATTGCAGTTGCGGGCCAAGCAGCCGGCCGAGGAATTCGCGTGGGCTGGCACCGGTGCTTTGCACCTTGTCCTCGGACAGGAAGCCGAGCTGCTTCAGCGGCGCCCAGAACGCCGACCAGCCGGGCCAGCGAAGCGAATAGCGGCCGGAGCGCTGCAGCCCCTTGGCGGCGGCGAGCATGCCGGCATAATGCGGCGCGTCGCCATTGGGGAAGGCTTCGAGCCTGCCCAGTCCCGCCACCTCGATCTCGTGGATGAAACGATTGTCGTGCTGGCGGGCGGCCGGCACATCGACCCGTTTACCGTCCTCGACCAGCACGCTGTCGCGGTTCTGGCTGACCAGAACCATGTCGAAATTCCAGCTCACCTTGTAGCGCAGCGGCTCGACCACCGCCTTCGGCTCGGGAATGCCGCCGCAGTAGGAATCGATCGCGGTGATGGTGTCGAACTGGCTGGCGGCGCGCGCGTAGAGCACCAGGTCGATGCCGGGGTCGAGCCCGCATTCGGTGACGATCGACACGCCGGCCTTTTCGGCCTCGGGAGCGAGATCGGCGATGGCCTTGCCGTAATTGGTGGTGACCAGCGGCGTGCGCGTCGCGATCGCCGCCTGCACCGCGTCGCGCATCAGCGGCTGCGGCAACAGGTCGATGACCGCATCGACGTCCTTCATCACCTCGGCCAGCACCGGACCGATCGCGCCCTCCGGCACGACAAAACGCACCCTGGCAAGGTCGGTCAGGCCGCCAAGCCGCGCAGCGCCGTCGGTTGCGGTGTCGACACAGACCACTTGCTCGACACCGTCGCTGGCAACGAGGTCGGCGATCGCCGCCCGGCCTTGCAGGCCGAGGCCGCCGAGAACCGCGATCTTCATGCCATTTCCTTCCGCGTCTCGTCCGACCAGCAGCCTTCCGGCAGGCTGACCCATTTGTTGCAGGACGCCATGACGACGAAGGTTTCGCTGCGCACCACCTCGCCCGGCTCGCCGGCGCCGGGGATCAGCTCGCTGGTGACGCGGTAGAGATCGGCGACATCGCCGGCCACGGTTACGTCGACGATGATGTCGAAGCGCCCGGTGACGACGGCGGCCGAGTTCACGAAAGGCAGTTCGGAGATGCGCTGCGCCAGTTCTCGCGCCCGGCCGCGCCCTTGCGCATTGATGCCGACGATGGCCGAGATCAGCTCAGGGCGTTCGGTCAGGTTGAGCAGCCCGACGATCTTGAGCAGGTTGCGGTCGAGCAGGTTGCGCAGCCGCATGCGCACCGTCGGCACCGAGATCGCCATCTTCTCAGCGAGGCGGTTGACGCCAAGCTGCGCATCTTGCGACAGCAGCTTGACCAGTCGCCGGTCGGTCTGATCGAGATGTTCCCGCAAACGCTCAGGCTTTCATAAAGGGAAAGAAATGATCGTATTTTCTTTCTGATATGAAAATACCTTATGAGAGATTTTTAACAACGGCAAGAGCCATGTCATCCGCCGTGCCGCTGCGCCTATCGGCAGTTTCGTCGATGTCGCCACATTTTGTTCTTGCTTTGTGCCGGCAGCTATGCTACTAATTTGGGTATGGTGCCAATTTGGCTCCAACGACCCGTCCTCCCGAGGCGGGTTTTTGTTTCCGGATCTTTTGAAGGTTCAGCGCCGCCGGTCTAAGATTGGCGGGACAGCGTGGTTCCGCGGAGCGCAGCCGCAACTCATGCCTTCACGTGACGGGCGGAAAGGCTCATCCGCGAAATGGCCAAAATCGGCTTTTCAACAAAACTGTAGCTGGCCAGGGAGACGGCAATGCAGGCGGTGACAATAACCATGCCAGCAAGCCATGGTGATACGCTGACGCTTGCAACGACAGGAGCGGTCGCAAGCAGCACGATAGGATGCGTCAGATAGAGAGAGTAGGAGGCATCGCCCAACCTTGCCAGCAGGCGAGGAGCAAAAAGCCGGAAATAGCTTTCCAGGCTGATGCAACCGGCGACAAGGATCAAGGCCGGGATTCCCTGAGCAAGGGTTCGCGGCAAGTTGAAGCCAAGTACCATCACCAGCATGGACACGATGGCGAACACGAGCGCCGAGACACCCAGGACGGTAGGCAAACGCGCCAGTCTGCCGACCAGGTGGCCGAGCGCCATGCCGGCAAGGAACTCAAACAGGATTGGCGTGGTATAGAAAAACAGCACAGTGTCGGCGGCGGGTTTGAAGACGATGCGCGCCGCTACGGCGATTGCAAAGACAACGCCGACCATGGCCATTTGCGTCAGCGTGCCGAAACGCATAGTCGCTGCGAACAGAATGTAAAACAGGATTTCCAGATTGAGCGTCCAACCCACGCCAAGCACCGGTTGGACATAGCCTGTGACCGTATCGAGATAGGCTATGAAAAGCAGGCTATTGGTGATCTGCTCAAGAAACACTGCACGACCGGCAAACAACCAAAGTGCGGTGACCATGAGGAAGGTCATAACCCAATAGAAGGGAACGACGCGCGTGAAGCGCTGCATCAAAAAAGCACGGTGGTCGGCGCGTCTGTTCTCTGTCGAGAGAACCATTACAAAACCACTAATGACGAAAAACAGGTCGACGCCGCTGTTTAGAACGGGAATACGCAGATCGAGCATGCCCAGCGCGGCCGGAAGATGATAGATAACAACCATGAGAGCTGCTAGCCCCCGCAGTACCTGTATCGATGTATACTGTTGAATCCGACGCGGCGGAGCGTGATCATTCTGTGGAATGATGTTCATCAAAAAATGGTCCCCGGTGCAGGAGAGCATTAACATACGTGATCGTTGATGTGCCGATTAATTGTTGGTTTAATTAACACGTAAAGTTTTAGATACGTTTTATTGATATAGCGTGCCGCGACACTTATGCTCGGCCGACTTTGGCCTGCCTCGTTGCCAAACTTGGCATCTCCCCAGTGAAGAGGAGATTGGCCGTTCCCGCGTTAACGGCTGGACTCGAAGATAGCGACGGCTGCCGCTGTCAGCGCAGCGTTACTAGATGCTACTGTTCCATCAGGGAGCTCCTTGCCGTCTTCCAGTCCGACGCGCGTCGACCAACGGCGTTCCGCCGCCCAGTGCACGAAAGGCCAGACCGTGGCGTCGGCGCCGTGCAGCAGGATTGCCCGGCGCATTCCGGCGCCGTCGAGCACGGCGGCGATATCGTCGCTGATCTCCAGCGCAGCATCCGGCTCCTGCTCGGAGATTTCGATCAGGATCCGCAGCACGCGTTTGCCATGGTCGAGGCTCACCAGGCGTTCGGCGTCGGCGACGGAGGCAAGCCCCGCCTCGATGCCAATGCCGCGCTGGCGCAGACGCTCCATGATAGCGGGCGCGGCGTCTTCGCTGAGATTGACCGAGGCATAGTCGGGCAGCTCGCTCCAAGCGGCGATCGCGGCCAGCGTCCGCTCGTCGTCATTCTCGATCCAGGCGCCGGTCGACACGCCGATCAGCGTTCCAGGGCAGGCGCGACGAAGCGCTAGCACAGTCTGGTCCATCGCCGCCGGAGCCAGGCTTTCGCGACCGTCCAGCCCGCGGGCATGGACATGCAGTTCGGCCGCACCGGCGGCGACGCAGGTCGCACCGTCGCGCGCCATGGCTTCGGGATCAAGCGGCAGTCGCGGGTGAAAATCGGCGCTGCGCGCGCCATTGATGCAGGTCTGGACGATCATGCCGGGGGCAGTCCGGTTGCGGTTGCTGCCAGTCTAGCGCGGGCCAGTGAAAACCGGAATCGCGCTGGCGAAGGCTCCTGACATATGGACGCCGGCCGGCTTGGATCAGTCTGGCAGAATGCACCTCTATCGTGTTCGGATCAGTCTTCTTAGCAAACGAACATCCGTCGGGCAGAGTTACGGCGAAACACCCAACTCGCGTAATGCAGCGTTGGCGGCACGGTATTCGATAAAATTCTTTGGACAATGGCTGATGGTATGCCTGTAAAGCGATAGTGCCTGATCGCGTTGCCCTTTGAGCCGGCTGAGTTCCGCGTTGTAGAAACCGATCTCGCAAAACTTGCCGTGTTTCTTGGTTGGATCCGAGTCATCGGCGTCGTTCAATGTCGCGGTGGGCGTCTTTTCGCCAAGCAGCATTCGAACCACGGGCGCCGGCCACTTCGTCATGTCGAGTTTGGAAGCTGCCTCCCGCAAATGGCTCGCCGCGCCGTTGCGTCGCTCAACAATATCCAGCCATATGGCAAAATAGGCGTAGTCGGGCTCGAGAGCGGCCGCCTTTTCAAAGTCAGCCTGCGCCTTCGCCAGCGAGCCGGAATAGAAATAAAGAACACCCCTGTTTGAGTAGCTGTACGGATAATTCGGATCGAGCAGGATCGCCTGGTCGAAGTCAGCAATGGCTCGACCGTCGCCGGCCTTTCCCATCCAGGCAATGCCGCGGTTGTGGTAAATTCTTGGATTTTTCGGATCGAGACCAATCGCCCGGTCGTATTCGGCGATGGCCTGATCGTACTCACCTCGCTTGTTCCAGAGAAAGCCTCGGTTGCTGTAGGCGATGGCAAGTGTTGGGTCGATATCGATTGCGCGACTGTAGTCCGCGAAGGCGCGAATATCGTTCCCCTTTGCCACCCAGGCCAAGCCACGATTATTATATGCGAGGGCTTGTTTCGGGTCGAGCTTGATTACCTGGTCGTAGTCGGCGATGGCGCGATCATTGCCTCCCTTGCTAGTCCAGGCGATACCTCGATTGAAGTACGCGTTGGGGTCTTTCGGATCGAGGCTGATTGCCTTGTCGTAGTCGGCGATGGCGCGGTCATTGTCGCTCTTGCCTGACCAGGCCACCCCTCTGTTGTACCAGATGCTCTCATCGTTCGGATCGAGGCTGATCACTTGGCTGTAGTCGGCGATGGCGCCGTCAAAATCGCCGGCCGTCAGCCGGGCGTTGCCGCGCCGGTAGTAGGCATGCGCGTTTTTCGGATCGAGGCTGATCACCTTGTCATAGTCGGCCAGCGCGCGCTCCTCATCGCCCTTGCTGGTCAACGCATCGGCTCGATCGTTCAGGGAACCGGCGTCGTTCGGGTTGAGCCTGATGGCCCGGTCGAAGTCGGCTATCGCGCGGTCGTCGTCGCCTTTGCGTGACCAGATCAGCCCGCGATTGTGGTAATTTCTGCCGTCTCCCGGATTGAGGCTGATTGCCCTGTCATAGTCGGCCAAAGCCCGGTCGTTCTCGCCCTTGAAGGTCCAGGCGACGCCGCGGTTGTAGTAGGCATCGCCATATTTCGGGTCCAGGCTGATCGCCTTGTCCAGATCGGCGATGCCCTTGTCGTAGTCGCCCTTGAAGACCCAGCTGATGCCCCGGTTGTAGTAGCCGCTGGCGACGGTCGGTGCGATGCCGATGAACGCGCTGTAGTCGGCGATCGCGCGGTCATAGTCGCCTCGTTCCGTCAGGGCATTGCCGCGCTTGAAATAGGCAATACCGCGGTTTTCGAGGGGCTCTGTCGCATCCTCGATCATGCGCGTACAGGCGGGAATCCGCACCGCCGGATCGACCTCATCGTCGCTGACGCAGTCGCTGCTGGCCGCGGACACCGGCAGGGCCGAAACCGTCAGGACGATTGCAGCGGCCAGTGCCCACCATGAAGGCTTGAGCCACACTCGAACCGGTCCGGTCAATTCGCTCCTCGCATCATCAATGTCTCGGAAGTTATCTTCACGGAACCGCGCCCAGCTCGTGCAGAGCGGCCTTGGCCGCAACGTATTCGTAATAGTCCCCAGGGCAATCGCTGGCAGCGACCCGGTAGAGCCGCAAGGCTTCGTCGTCATGGCGTTGCAGCCGATCGAGTTCGGCGATGAACAGGTTCGCCTCGCACAAATTGCCACGCTTCTTGGCCGGGTCGGCGTCGTCGGCTGCCGCCGATACCTCGGCCGGCGTCAGTTCTCCAAGCAGCATGCGAACCGCTGGCGCCGGCCATTTGGTCATATCGAGCTTCTCAGTCGCTTCCTGCAAGTGGCCCACCGCACCGCTGCGCCGCTCCGTCATCTCCAGCCAGATCGCAAAATAGGCATTGTCGGGCTTGAGCGTGGCCGCCTGTCCGAAATCGGCTTGCGCCTTGGCCAGCGCGCTCGAATAGAACGCGAGAATGCCGCGGCCAAAATAGGCATAGGCATATTTCGGATCGAGGCTGATTGCCTGATCGTAGTCGGCGGTCGCGCGGGCGTAGTCGCCCTTTGCCGACCAGACAACGCCCCGGCCATTGTAAGCACGGGCGTCTTTCGGATCGAGGCTGATCGCCTTGTCGTAGTCGGCAATGGCGCGGTCATCATGGCCCTTCTTGTGCCAGATACGGCCTCGGTACCTGAAGGCTTTGGCATGTACTGGATCGAGCATGATCGCCTGGCTATAGTCGGCAATGGCGCGGTCATCGTCGCCCTTGTGTGCCCAGGCATTGCCTCTGTTGTCGTAGGCAGTTGGGTCTTTAGGATCGAGCGTGATTGCCTGGCTGAAGTCGGCAATGGCGCCATCATAGTCGCCCTTGTCAGACCAGACGAGCCCTCGGTTGTACCAGGCATCAACGTTTTTTGGATCGAGGCTGATTGCCTGGGTGTAGTCGGCGATAGCGTGGTCGTCGTCACCCTTCTTCTTCCAGGCAATGCCACGGTTGTTGTAAGCCGTCGCATCCTGGGAATCGAGGCCGATCGCTTGGTCATAATCCGCGATAGCGCGGTCGTAATCGCCCTTGTGTTTCCAGGCAACGCCTCGATTGTTGTAAGCACTAGCGTCCTGAGGATTGAGGCCGATCGCTTGGTCATAATCGGCGATGGCACGGTCGTAGTCGCCCTTGTGCGACCAAGCCAGGCCTCTGTTGTTGTAGGTGCTGGCGTCTTTCAGACCTAGGCCGATTGCCTGATCGTAGTCGGCAAGGGCGCGATCACTATCGCCCTTGCGTGCCCAGGCGATGCCTCGACCTTGATAGGCATCGGCATCGCGAGGATCGAGGCTGATCGCCTGATCGTAGTCCGCGATGGCGCGATCGTAGTCACCCTTGTGCGACCAGGCCAGGCCTCTGTCGTAGTAGATGCTGGCCTCTTTCAGACCCAGGCCGATTGCCTGATCGTAGTCGGCAAGGGCGCGATCATTATCGCCCTTGCGTGCCCAGGCGATGCCACGATCTCCATACGTGTCGGCATGTTTCGGGTCGAGGTCGATCGCCCGATCATAGTCTGCAATGGCGCGGTCATAGTCGCCCTTGTGTACCCAGACAGCACCACGGTTGCTGTAGGGTCTGGCGTCTTTCGCATCCAGACTGATCGCCTGTTCATAGTCGGCGATGGCTCGGTCGTATTCGCCCTTTTGTTTCCGGGCAACACCACGGTTGTTGTAGGCCCTCGCATTTTTAGGATCGAGGCTGATTGCCTGGTCGTAGTCGGCGATGGCACGATCGTAGTCGCCCTTGTCTGCCCAGGCGTTGCCCCGGTTGCTGTGGGCATCGGAATGCTTCGGATCGAGGCTGATGGCCTGATCATAGTCTGCAATGGCGCGGTCGTAGTCGCCCTTGTGCTCCCAGGCGAGACCTCGGCCGTTGTACGGCTCCGGGTTTGTCGGGTCGAGGCTGATCACCTGGCCAAAATCGGCGATGGCGCGATCATTTTCGCCCACTTCGACCATTGTGGTGCCTCTGACATAGTAAGCACCGGCGAATTTCGAATCGAGGTCGATCGCCTGGCCCAAATCGGCAATCGCACGGTCGTAGTCGCCTTGTGATGCCCGTGCCTCGCCGCGCTTGTAGTAGGCAGTCGCGCGGTTGGCCACAGGCTCCGTGGGGTCCTCGATCATGCGCGTACAGGCGGGAATCCGCACTGCCGGATCGACCTCGTCATCGCTGACGCAGTCGCTGCTGGCGGACAAGGCCGGGAGCGCCGAGACCAGCATGACAACGAGGCAAACGAGGAATTGCCGGACTGCCCCGTCCCCTTGTCGAACCCGTCCGATCAAATCGCCCCCCATCGCGGCAAGCCCCGCTGCATTGTATTCAACGAAATCCCCGAGACAATCGCTAACGAGTTCACCCGGCAAGAAACGGGTGGTCCGCGCGCGCCGTTTCACCCATCTCAATGACAGAGAAGCCACAGGAGGCGAAGCCATGACCATCCATTCGATAGGCGCGAAAGCGGCGGTGAAATCGGCGGAGGTGCGCGTTGCCGGATATGACTGGCGGACGCTGGCCGATGAGCTGAGCGGCTATGGTTGCGCGGTGATGGAAAAGCTGCTGACGCCGCAGGAGTGCCGGCATATCGCCGGACTTTATTCGGACGAGAGCCATTTCCGCAGCCATGTCCATATGGCGCGGCATGGCTTCGGCAAGGGCGAGTACCGCTATTTCCGCTATCCCTTGCCCGACTTGATCGGCGGCTTGCGCACCGCGCTCTATCCGCGCCTGGCCGCGGTCGCCAATGACTGGAACGAGCGCATGGGTATCGCGCAGCGCTATCCCGACGAACACGCCGCGTTCCTCGAGCAATGCCACGAGCAGGGCCAGACGCGGCCGACGCCGCTCCTGCTGCAATATGTTCCCGGCGACTTCAACTGCCTGCACCAGGATCTCTACGGCGATCTGGCCTTCCCGCTGCAGGTGGCGATCCTGTTGTCGGAACCAGGCAAGGATTTCACCGGCGGCGAGTTCGTGCTGACCGAGCGGCGTCCGCGCATGCAGAGCCGCGCCGAGGTGGTGCCGCTGCGCCGGGGCGACGCGGTCGCCTTCGCGGTCCACAATCGACCGGTCCAGGGCAGCAAGGGCAATTACCGGGTCAATCTCAGGCACGGCGTCAGCCGGCTTCGCTCCGGCATGCGCCACACTGTCGGTATCATCTTCCACGACGCCAAGTAACCGAGTCGCCCGGTCGAGGCCCGGCGGCGGTTACCTGGAAAAATCGCTGCGCACGATACCGTGGCGCTGGAGCTTGTCGTAGAAGGTCTTGCGCGGAATCCCCAGCGCTTCGATCGTGCGCCTGACGTCGCCGTCGTTGCGGCCAAGCGTCTCGCGGATGATGTCGGCCTCGTAGCGCTCCAGCCGCTCCGGCAGCTTCATGGCGGCGTTCGATTGAGCCGGGGCAGGGGGTTGTGCTTCGGCGCCTTCCTCCAACCCAAGCACGAACCGCTCGGCGAAATGCGCCAGTTCGCGCACATTGCCCGGCCAGTCATGGTCGCTCAGATGGCGATGCACCGAAGCCGGCACTGCCGGCACCTGGCGGTGGAAACGGGCGGCGGCGCGCTCGGCGAAGTAGAAGAACAGCAGGGCGACGTCGTCGCGGCGTTCGCGCAGTGGCGGGATCGAGATCGTCACCACGTTGAGCCGGTAGTAGAGGTCCTCGCGGAAGGCGCCGCGCTGGCGCGGATCGCCGAGATCGACCTTGGCGGCGGCGACGACGCGCAGGTCGACCGGGCGCACCTCGTTGGTGCCGAGCGGCGTGACCTCGCGCATCTCCAGCACGCGCAGCATCTGCACCTGTGTCGAGACCGGCATGCTTTCGATCTCGTCGAGGAACAGTGTGCCGCCGCTGGCGTGCTCGATGCGGCCGATCCGTTTCTTCTGCGCGCCGGTGAAGGCGCCGGCCTCATGGCCGAACAACTCGCTCTCGATGACGGTCTCCGGCAGCGTGCCGCAATTCAGCGCGACGAAATTGCCCTTGGCGCGGCGGCTCCAGCGATGCAGAAGGCTTGCCACCACCTCCTTGCCAGAGCCGGTCTCGCCGGTCACCAGCACATCGACGTCGGTGTCGGCGATCTGGCGTAGTGTGCGGCGCAGCCTGTCCATCGCCGGCGTCTGGCCGATCAGCGGCAGGCCGTCCTGCGCCTCTCCGGCCGCCTCGCGCAAGGCGCGGTTCTCCATCACCAGGCGGCGCTTTTCCGCTGCGCGGCGCACGCTCTGTACCAGCCGGTCGGCGGCGAAGGGCTTGGTGATGAAGTCGTAGGCGCCGTCCTTGATCGCCTTGACGGCCATGGCGATGTCGCCGTGGCCGGTGACGAGGATGACGGGAATGTCGGCATCCAGCCGCAGGATGCGATTGAAAAGCTGCAAGCCGTCGATCTGAGGCATGCGGATATCCGACACCACGACGCCGGTAAAACCGGCGTCGAGCCCGGCCAGCGCCTCAGCCGCCACCGCAAAGGCGGAGACCGAGAAGCCGGCAAGCTCCAGCGTCTGCACGGTGGCCTTGAGGAGATCGCGGTCGTCGTCGATCAGGATCACCGGCGCGGCATTGTCGTTCGTCATGATGGCTTACGCTGCTGTCTGGAGATGAATGGTGAAGCGGGTGCCGCTGTCGTCGCTTGAAACCTCGATGCGGCCGCCATAATCGGCGACAATGTCCTTCGAGATGACGAGGCCAAGGCCAAGGCCTTTTTCCTTGGAGGTGTTGAACGGCGTGAACAGCGATTTGAGGATCCCTGGCGGAATGCCTGGTCCGTTATCGGACACGCCGACCGTCACGCCGTCCGCGGTCTCCTCGACCGACACCTGCACATGAGCGTCGTCGCGGCCGTCGAGTGCTTCGAGCGCGTTCTGGAAGAGGTTGATCAGCACCTGTTCGAGCCGCACCCGATTGCCCATGACCTTGAGGCTCGGCGGCGGCAGGTCGATGGCCAATGCGTCGAGCCGGCCGGCAAAGCGGCTTCTCAACAGCATGACGGCGCCTTCGATAACACCACGTAATTCGACAGGCTCGGCGGCGGTGCGGCCCTTGCGGGCAAATGCCTTCAACTCCTCGGTGATTGAGCCGATGCGTTCGGTAAGGGCTGCGATAGCGCCGAGGTTTTCCTCGGCCGGCCCGGTCTGCTTGCGGTCGAGGAAGGTGCGGGCATTGTCGGCATAGGCGCGTATGGTGGCGACCGGCTGGTTGATCTCATGGGCGACGCCGGCCGCGACCTGGCCGAGGATGGCGAGGCGGTTGGCCTGGACCAGATCCTGCTGCACGATTTGGAGCTTGGCTTCCGTGCTGCGGTGGCCTGTTATCTCGGCCTGCAGCCGGTCGCGGGCGCGGCTCAAATCCTCGGTCCGTTCGACGACGCGGCGTTCGAGTTCGGTGCGGGCTGCCTGTTCAGCGGCAATCCGCATCTGCGCCGACTGCCGGCGCCACAACAGATACGCGGCAAGGCCGAGGAGCGGGACGACGACGCCGAGCGCAAGAAGCCGCATTTCGCGGACCGCGGCAGCGATCGGCGCTTCAGCCGGGATCAGATAGTCGAGCCGCCAGGGGGTCGAAGGAACCGTCGTGGAAAGGCTGAGATACTCCGCGTCGCTGCCGCCGGGCGTCACCGCGTGGACAATCGACACATCCGGGCTGAGTGCCTGCGCGTGCATGATCGGCAACGGCACAAGCGGCGCATCGCCGAACTGTTGGCTGTCGCGGATCGCGGCATGCTTAGGTGCGGCCAGCGGTGCGGTTGTCATGAAACGCCAGGACGGCACGCTGGTGATCAGCACCACGCCATTCTCGTCGCTGACATAAGCCGGGCGGTTCGCCTCGCGCCAGTCGGCTTCGAGCTGGTCGAACTCCATCTTGACGACGACGACGCCGAGCGGTGCGGCTGCATCGCCGACGCGCCGCGAAATGTAGAGGCCGGGGCGCTTGCTGACATTGCCGAGCGCAAAATACTCGGCGGTTCCGGCCCGCATCGCACCGGAGAAATAATCGCGGAAACGGTAGTCATTGCCGACGAAACTGATCGGCTCGCGCCAGTTGCTGGAGGCGATCGCCAGTCCATCGGTGCCGACGACATAGAGTACCGACGCCTTGGTGCCGGAGACCAGCCCCTCGAGCTTGCGGTTCAGCACATCGATTGCCGCGGCATTCTTCTGCGACAGCGCGTCACGCACTTGCTGGTCTGCGGACAAAAGCAGCGGCAGGGCGCGCGGGCTTTCGAGCACCGCGCGCAGCAGCGCGACCTTCAGGTTGGCGTCGGTACGCCCCTGCGCCGCCAGGGTCCCGACCTCGGCGGTGCGGCCATAGAGGCCGGCGCCGTAGAGCGCTGCCGTGACGATCAAAAGCGCGATGGCCGCAAACAGCAGCCAGGCTCGGCGCGCCCGCCTGGCGAGTTGCTCGGGCGTCGAAGACAAGGCACCAGCGGGGCGTTGCAGCATCGCCCATTTGTGCATGAATTCGCACAAAACACAATTCGACCTATGCGGAGAGTCGCACTTGACCATGCGTCCGGCAGTACGGACGTTTGCGAATGCTCAATAAAATCAATGCTGAAGCACTCTTCTGCGTATCTGGCACGGCTGTTGCAAACACGAATTCAGCAGTCGCGAGGCTGCTGGTCTCAAAACAACTGCCCCGGGGAGTCGAGCTTTCGATCGGGGCGCCATGGAGGACGTCATGCAGACAGCAATCGCTGCCGCCGAGCCGCGCGGCAAACTTCCCTTATACCGGCATCTTTATGTGCAGGTGCTGGCGGCGATCGCCGCCGGCGTGCTGCTCGGCCATTTCTATCCCGAAACCGGCGAGGCGATGAAGCCGTTCGGCGACGCCTTCATCAAGCTGGTCAAGATGGTGATCGCGCCGGTGATCTTCCTGACGGTGGCGACCGGCATCGCCGGCGTTTCCGACCTGCAGAAGGTCGGCCGCGTCGCCGGCAAGGCGATGATCTATTTCCTGGTGTTCTCGACACTGGCGCTGGTCGTCGGCCTGGTCGTCTCCAATGTCGTCCAGCCCGGCGCCGGCATGCACATCAATCCAGCGACGCTCGATACCGCCAAGGTGGCGGCGTATGCCGAGAAGGCGCACGACACAACCATCGTCGGCTTCCTGATGAACATCATCCCTGACACCATCACCGGCGCCTTCGCGCAGGGCGACATTTTGCAGGTGCTGTTCTTCTCGGTGCTGTTCGGTGTCGCCCTGGCGCTGGTCGGCGATCGCGGCCGTCCCGTCGTCGATTTCCTGCAAGCGCTGACCACGCCGATCTTCCGCCTCGTCGCCATCCTGATGAAGGCCGCGCCGATCGGCGCGTTTGGCGCCATGGCCTTCACGATCGGCAAATACGGCATCGGCTCGATCGCCAATCTCGCCATGCTGATCGGCACGTTCTACTTGACCGCGCTGCTGTTCGTGCTGGTGGTGCTCGGCGCGGTTGCCCGCTACAACGGCTTCTCGATCCTGGCGCTGATCCGCTACATCAAGGAAGAGCTGCTGCTGGTGCTCGGCACCTCGTCCTCGGAAGCGGCATTGCCGGGCCTCATGGCCAAGATGGAGCGCGCCGGCTGCAACCGCTCGGTGGTCGGCCTGGTCATCCCGACCGGCTATTCCTTCAACCTCGACGGCACCAACATCTATATGACGCTTGCCGCGCTGTTCATCGCGCAGGCGACCGACACGCCGCTCACCTATGGCGACCAGATCCTGCTGCTCGCCGTCGCCATGCTGAGCTCCAAGGGTGCCGCCGGCATCACCGGCGCCGGCTTCATCACCCTGGCGGCAACGCTTTCAGTCGTCCCCACCGTGCCGGTCGCCGGCATGGCGCTGATCCTCGGTGTCGACCGCTTCATGTCGGAATGCCGAGCGCTGACCAACTTCATCGGCAACGCGGTGGCGACAGTGGTGGTGGCGCGCTGGGAGGGAGAACTCGACCAGACGAAGTTTGCCGCCGCTATGGCCGGTGACTTGCCGGAGGAAGTCGACCTGTCGCAGCCGGGTTTGCAGGCCGCCTGACTGTTTAGGCCACACGACTATAAGGCCCGGAGGCGGTTCGCCGGCTCCGGGGCAAAAGCGCCGGCGGTCGCAGTATGCCGCCTGAAACGCAACCTGAAGTGACCCTGTTTTCGACGCGGGGCTTGTTCCAGCCGCATTTGAAGGCCAGTATCCGCCATGCCTTCATGGCACCGTCCGCTTCGGTCCCGACCTGATCGCGAGGCGAGACATTTCGTCGGGCTCGGTTGCGACTCACCTTGGCCGAACCGTCGGAGCTTTTGCTGCCGCCAACCCTGACCATGGCAGCAGCCTCGAAGGCAATGGCGGCCTCAATACGAAGTCGCAAAGCGAAACGTGACCCGTCTCCTGATGGAAAGCGCAGGCTTTCTCCCAGGGAACTCGTTGCGCGCCAAGAGGGCGCTTGAAGAGGGGGGCAGGCCCATGAGGGCCTTTGCCGAACCAAAGCAAGATGCGAGGTCAAACGCGATGCAGCCTGTCCCGAGAATTCCGGTATCCATCATCATCCCGAATTACAACTACGCGCGTTTCCTCAAACGCAGCATCGACAGTGCCCTCGAGCAGGACTACGCGGATGTCGAAGTCATCGTCGTCGACGATGCATCGCAGGACAATTCCACGACAATCATGGAATCCTATCGCGACGAGATCCTTGCATGCCCGCGGGCGCAAAATGGCGGACACGCGGCGGCGTTCAACACCGGCTTTGCGGCGAGCTCGGGCAAGATCGTCCTGTTCCTCGACGCCGACGATTACCTTTATCCAACCGCCGTCTCCACCATTGTCGAAACCTGGGATGATGCAACCGCCCAGGTCCAGTCCAGACTGCATATCGTCGACGAGGGGCAACGCATCAAGGATGTCTTTCCGCCGCCCGAATTGCCTTTCGACAGCGGTGACGTCATGCCGAAACTCCTGCACAAGGGCCGCTATCAGACGACAGTGACCAGCGGGCTGGCCTTTGACCGCGCAACGCTCGAATCGATCATGCCGATACCGGAGCCGGAATTCCGCCAGGGCGCCGACGGCTATCTGGCAACGCTGGCGCCGATGTACGGGCATGTCCAATCGATCGACGAATGCCTCGGCGCCTACCGGATCCACGGCGCCAACCATTCAGTCTTCGGTGAAAAGCTCGCCGAGCGGGCACGCTGGCGGGTAACCCACGATTTCCGCCGCATGCAGGCGCTGTCGGACCAGGCCTCGGGGATCGGCCTGACCATCGTGCCGTCGGATGCTGTCCGCCACGATCCGGTCCACCTGGAAGAGCGGCTGGCGTCGCTCTGCGCCGACAGCGGCCGACACCCCGTGGCCGATGATTCCCGGCTGGCGCTCGGGGCGGCCGGCGCCGTCGCCAGCCTCGAAATGACCGCATCCTTGCGGCGGCGCGCCATCCTTGCCGCCTGGTTCCTGTCGGTCGGGCTGTTGCCGCGGAAAATGGCGACGGCAGTGCTGTCGTGGAAGCTCGACGCATCGTCGAGGCCGGCATTTTTGAGCCGCCTGTCCAAGACTATTCGCCACGCCATGGGATAGCGGATAATGCCGTGACATAGGTCCGCCAGGTATTCGGCTGGCCCGGCCCAGCATCCAGCGGGCGTAGCTATTGCCTCCGATTGGCTGGACCATTCTGTAAATCATTTGCTTACACCTGCTTGACCCGCGTCAGCAATATGCTTACATGTTGCATGATCAAGTCGTTCAAGCACAAGGCGCTGGCGGACCTCTTTCAAACCGGAAAGACCGGAAAGATCGACGCCAAGATGCATAAGCGCATCCTTGTCCGTCTTGACCGCTTGGAAGTCTCGGAAAGGCCTGATGACATGGACCTGCCCGGCTTCGACTTCCACGCTTTGGAGGACTTTAACCCGACCCGCTACACGGTGCATGTCAACGGGCCGTGGTGCATCACATTCGAATTCGACGCCAATGATGCTGCCCGCGTCGATTTCGAACAGTACCATTGAGACGGCTTAGATTGGAGAATCGATTATGAGCGTGTATGAGCCGATGCGTCCGATGGAGCGCTGCCCATCCCACCCTGGGGCGCTGCTCGACGACATTATCCCGGCAACCGGAAAGACCAAGGTGGAAATCGCCAATCTGCTCGGAATCTCGCGCCAGCAGCTTTATGACATCATCCGCGAAAAGAAGCCGGTGTCGCCGGCTGTCGCTGCCCGTCTTGGAAAGATGTTCGGCGACGGCGCCGCGATCTGGCTCAGGATGCAGGCTGCCTATGATGCCTGGCATGCGGAGCGCGAGGTCGACGTCAGCGCCGTTCCAAGGTTGCATGCTGCTGAGATGCAATAAATCCGCCGGACCACCGAGCTCTCAAAAATCGATCACGGTCCTGCCTGCCTGGACCGGTTCTCCGGTTCGACGGCGCGCTCGACCAGGACATGCGCCTCCCGCGCGGCCTCGACGAATGCGTTCCGGGCGGCTTCGGTCCAGCGGTCGTCGCTCATGGCGCGGCGGCATGTGCGCAGTGCCACCCCGTGTTTGGCGCTGCCGGTGTCACGCCAGTGGGCTTCCAGCAACGCGACAGCCTGCCGTGCGTTGGAAATGTTGCGGATATCTCCCACGATGCCGACCGCAACCGCAACCGGCTTGGCAAACCATCCTTGGTTCATGGCGGGGCCTTCGACCTGTTGAACCATCTATAACGAAAATCGTAGCCCAAGGTTTCATTCGCGCCAGTCACCACGGCGTGAGGCGGCGTCTACCGCGCCGCGCGCAGCCTGACCACGACGCTTCGCGCCACAAGCACCAGCACGGTGATGACGATCAGGATCACCGAGAGCGCTGCGATCGCCGGGTCGATGTTGTCGCGCAGGCCCATCCACATTAGCCGCGGCAGCGTGATGGCGTTGACCGAGGTGATGAACAGGGTGACGCCGATCTCTTCCCAGGACAGCACGAAGGACAGCAGTGCTGCGGTGACGATGCCGAACTTGATGTTGGGCATGATGATGCGGGTGGCGCGCTCCCACACGGTCGCGCCGAGGCCGCGGGCTGCGAGGTCGATGCGGCGGTCGAGCTGGCTAAGCGACACCAGGATCAGCACCGTGGCGAAGGGCACCGTCATCACCGCATGCGCCATGGCGACACCCAGCCAGGTGTCATAGCCGAAGAACGACGAGAACCCCGAGATCGAGGTCAGCAGGAAATAGAGCGTGATTGCCGAGACCACCGGCGGCACCACCATTGGCAGCAGCACGAAGCCGACGAGAGCGGCGGTGAAGCGCGGCTGGAACATCCAGACGCCGAGGCTGAAGCACAGTGCCAGCACCGTGGAAAAGGCGCTGCTGACTATGCCGATCCTGATCGAGAGCAGGATCGAATTGATCCAGCGCGGATCCTCGATCAGCGCCTGGTAATGGCGCAGCGACAGTTCGCCCGACGGCATCGCCAGCATGCGGCTCGGCGTCAGCGATACCGGGATGACGGCGACCAGCGGCAACAGCAGGAATAGCGCGACCAGGGCGGCGAGGATCAGCGAGACGGGACCGGGGCGGTAGGTCGGCATCGCGCTACACCAACTGCTTCGGCCTGATATAGCGGAAAAGCAGCGCCATCAGCGCGCCGACGAATAACACCAGCACCACGCTGATCGCCGCGCCCAGGCCCCAGTCTGGGCTCTGGAAGATGCGGAGATAGATCAGCTCAGCGATCATCACGCTGCGGCCGCCGCCGAGAATCGCCGGCGTGACGAAGAAGCCGAGCGAAAAGACGAAGACGATCAGCGCCGAGCCGATGATGCCGGAGCGGGTCATCGGCACGAACACCGACCAGAAGGTGCGCATGCGGCTGGAGCCGAGGCCGCGCGCCGCCAGCAGCACACGGTCGTCGAGGCTTCGCATCGAAGAGGCCAGTGGAAACACCGCGAAGGGGATGAGGAAATGCGTCATGCCGACGATAACGCCGAACTCGTTGCGCACCAGCGCCAGCGGCTCCGAGATGAAGCCGACCGCCTGCAGCCAGGTGTTGATCAGGCCGCGATTGGACAAAAGCGCCACCCAGCCGAAGGCGCGCGTCAGCACCGAGATCCAGAACGGCACCAGGATGCAGAACTCGGCCACGACGCGCTGCACCGGCGTGCCGCGTACCCAGACAACGGTGATGGCGTAGGCGGCGGCAACCGAAACGATCGTCACGATCGCGGCGATACGCAGCGTGCGGACGAAGACCGACTGCACCAATTGATCCGTGAGTAGCGCATTGTACTGCCCCAGCCCCGGCGTGGGCAGCGTAAAACTCCATTTAACCACGCCAAGGAATGGCCAGGCGTAAGCCAGCACAAGAAAGAGGAGCAGCGGCGCCATCAACAGCGCCGCGCCCATCTTGTCGGAGAGGTATGCTCTCATCCGGTTATCCCGGCTTGTCAGGCGGAGATGATCTTCGTGTATTCGTCGAGTGCTGCCCCGTAGTTCTTGGCATACCAATCCATGTCGAGCGGGATCTGCTTCTTCATGTTCTCCGGATCGACCGGGTTGATGCGCTTCTTGTCGGCGGGGATCAGCGCATCGGTGGCCGGGTTGGCCGGACCCTGGCCGAGCTTGTCGAACATGATGAGTTCCTTCTCCGGGTCCTGGGTGCTGGCGATGAACTTCATCGCCGCGTCCTTGCCGCCGGGATTGCCCTTGAGCACGGCGAGCGCGCCGGGCGAGATCAGGCCCTGGTCCCAGATGAACTTGATCTTGCCGCCGCTGTCCTGCTCGATGAGCGAAGCCCGCGTCGACCAGACGATCGCCATCGAGGCCTCGCCATTGAGCAGCACGCTCTGGCTTTCGGCGCCGCCACCCCAATAGGCGACGACGTTTTCCTTGAAGGCGGCGATCTTGTCATGCGCGCGCTTGAGGTCGAGCGGGTAGAGCGAGGCCGGCGCGATGCCGTCGGCGAGCAGTGCCGCTTCCCAGCTCGACACGCCCCATTTGTAGAGCGAGCGCTTGCCGGGGAATTTTGCCACGTCGAAGAAGTCGGCCATGCCGGTCGGTGCCTGGCTGCCGTATTTCTCGGCATCGTAGGCGATGACGTAGGAGAAGAAATAGGTCGAGGCAGCGTACTCCCAGCCGAATCCCGGCCGCATCTTCTTCTTGTCGACGACCGCATAGTCGATCGGCTCCAGCATGCCTTGGGCGCCGAGAGTGATGGCCGAGAACGGATCGACGTCGACCAGATCCCAGGTCGGCGCGCCGCTCTTGAACTGCGCCGCGATCGCGCCTTCGGTCGGGCCGGAGCCGTCCATCTTGACGGTGATGCCGGTCTCCTTGGTGAAGGCCTGGCCATAAGCCGCATCGTAGGCGGTGATGGCGTCGCCGCCCCAGTTGACCAGCACCAGTTCCTTCGCCGCGGCAACGGCGCCGGTCGAGCGCAGCAGCATCGGCGTGCCGGCCAGCACCAATGCGGCCAGCTGCGTGAACTGCCGGCGCGAGATCTCGCCGCGCACTGCCCTGGCGGATAGCGCCTCGATGGAATTTTTCTTGGTTTGGTTTGTCATGTCAGTTCCCCTTTTTTGTCGTTGGTATTTCCTGAATGTCAGCTTGGCGAATTCGCCACGCCGATCGTCATTGCTCTCCATCCGGAAGGAGGAAGCCTTTCTCCGCGGGCCAGGTCAGCCAGACGGAATTGCCCTTGCTGAGGGCAGAGGCGGCGACCTCGTTCGGCACCGAGACCGTCACCTTGGCGCCTTGCCGCGTCGTCAGATCGAGCCGCGTTGCAGCGCCGAGATAGGTCGAGGCGACGGCAGTCGCGGCAATGCCGTTCTCGCCTGCCGCGGCTTCGCGAGCGATCGACATGTATTCGGGCCGGATCGCCAGGATGGCGTCGCCCCGGACCTTCTCGGCCTTGCAGCGCATGCTGATCGCGCGGTCTTCGCAGAGGCCCGTCGAGCCATTGTCGGCCGGGCGCACGCCCTTCAGCGGCAGCATGTTGATCTCGCCCAGGAACTCGGCGACGAAGCGGTTGTCCGGCCGGTCGTAGACCTCGTCCGGCGCGCCGACCTGCAGCAATTTGCCATGGTTGAAGATGGCGACGCGCGACGACAATGCCAGCGCCTCGCTCTGGTCATGGGTGACGAAGACGAAGGTGGTGCCAGTCTCCTGGTGCAACCGCTTCATCTCGGCCTGCATCTGGCCGCGCAGGCCCTTGTCGAGTGCCGAAAACGGCTCATCGAGCAAAAGTACGCCCGGCTCGAACACCAGCGCCCGCGCCAGCGCCACGCGTTGCTGCTGGCCGCCGGACAATTGCGACGGCAGTTTCTTCTCGTGGCCCTTGAGCCCGACGCGCTCGATCATTTCGCCGACGCGGCGTTTGATCTCGGCCGCCGGTTTCTTGCGCACCTTGAGCGGGAAGGCGATGTTGGCCTCGACGCTCATATGCGGGAACAGCGCATAGCCCTGGAACACCATGCCGGCGGCACGCTGCTCGGCCGGCCGCTCGGTGATGTCGACGCCGTCGCTGTAAAGGCGGCCGTCGGTCGGCTGAATGAAGCCGGCAAGGATCATCAGGAAGGTGGTCTTGCCGGAACCGGAGGGGCCGAGCAAGGTGAGGAACTCGCCACGGCCGATATCGAGCGTCAGATCGTCCAGCGCACGGAACGAGCCGAAGCTCTTGCCGATCCCGATTGCCTTGATCTCTGCGGCCCGGCCGGGTTGCTGCATCCTGCCCTTTCCTTAGCGTAGGCGAAATCGTAGGCAGGGCGGCGGCTCACCGCAACCGAATAGTTTTCGCCTGATCGGCAAATTTGATTCATCTATGCGCCAATCTCCCCCTCGAGGGGGGAGATTAACGCTGGTTCTCCGACAGCTTCGACCGCAGCCACCGCCCAAACGCCTCCAGCACCGGATGCGCCGCCTTGGCGTGCTCGGAAACCAGAAAATACGAGCGCGGTGAATTGATCGCTATGTCGAAGGGGCGGACCAGCCGGCCTTCGCTCAGTGCCCGGCCGCTGGTCAGCTCGTCGCCCATGGCGATGCCCTGGCCGGCGATCGCCGCCGAAAAGACCAGGTTCATGTCGGAAAAGAAGATGCCGCCTTCCGGGTCGGAGTTCTCGACCTTGGACAGCGCCAGCCAGCGCGCCCAGTCCTCGGTATCGCCGAGATGCAGGAGATTGGCGCGCAGCACGTCGGCCGGCTTGGAGAAGCCGCCGATCTTGTTGAGCAGCGTCGGGCTGCACAGCGGCGTAAAGGAGATCCCGCACAACAGCTCGACCGCGCGGTTCGGCCAATTGCCGACGCCGAAGGCGATGAAGGCATCGGCCTCGGCATTGCTCACGTCGTCGAGACGGCGCGGCGTCAGGATGCGCAGCGCGACATCGGGGTACATCTGCCGGAACTCGCCGATATGGGTGCACAGGAACAGTGAGGCGAAACCCGGCGTACAACTGACGCTGAACGAGCCGCCGATGCCGGTGCCGGCATGGCGTGTCACCGCGTCGCCCAGCACCGTCAGCGCCTTGCGCACGTCGCTGGCATAGCGCTGGCCGCGCGGCGTCAGCGCCACGCCCTTGCCAATGCGCTCGAGCAGGTCGAAGCCGAGATCGCGTTCGAGCAGGCGAAGCTGATGGCTGACTGCGCTGCGGGTCAGATGCAGTTCGTCGGCGGCGCGCCAGACGCTGCCGTGGCGGGCAAAACTGTCGAGGGCGCGCAGCGCCTGCGTTGAGGGAATTCTCAAGAGGTGAACCGAATTTGCATGAGCCGGGAAAACATATCACTTTTTGGCGGGGCGCTTCACTGCTTTCTTTCCGCCATGGAGAAACCGGTGACCTCCGCGCAAGCGACCGCACTTGCCTTTCTGGACGACATCCAGCCGTCGCTATCGGCGTGGACTCGGGCGATCTTCGATTTCGGCGAGACCGCCTGGCGCGAATACCAGTCGGCCGCCTGGTATGTCGAGCATCTGAAGCACGAAGGCTTTTCCGTCGAGGAAGGTTCTGGCGGCATGCCGACCGCCTTCTGCGCCCACTGGACCAATGGCGCGGGGCCGACCATCGGCCTGTATGCCGAGTATGATGCAGTGCCCGGCAATTGCCAGGATGCGGCGACGGTGAAGCGACCGCGCCCGGGCCTCGGCGAACAGGCTGGCGGCCACACCGATCCGCATTCCGGCCTCGGCATTGCCAGCCTCGGCGGGCTGCTGGCGACCAAGGCGGCGATGCAGCGCCACGGCATATCAGGCACGCTGCGCTTCACCGGCGAGCCGGCGGAGAAGGTGCGCGGGTCGAAGCCGATCCATGCCGCGAAGGGCTATTACGATGGCCTCGTCGGCATGATCTCCTTCCATCCCTTCTACATGCTGCCGCTGTGCAACACGGCGCGCTGGGACACGCATTGCGGCGCGGCCTATGCGATGATCTACCGCTTTGTGTGCGACGAACCCGAAAATTGGGTTCGCGCAAGCGATGCAGCGCCCATCCCGCAGGCGCATTCGGCGGTCAGGGCGCCCGGCGCTAACGACGCGCTGATGATGATGTACATGGCCTCCAAGGCGCTACGCGATTCCATGTTGCCGCATCAGGGCGGCTGGTCGATCAGCGAGGCGATCCTGACGGCGGGCCAGGCGACCGCCGACAATCTGCCGGCCGGGCTGGCCGAGATCCAGTACATGATCCGCGTGCCGACGCTGGCGATGGCCGAGCAGGTCACCGCCGTGCTCGACCGCAATGCGGAAGCCGCAGCCAGGATGAGCGGCTGCCGCCATGAGCGGCACTGGGTGTCGAAGTCGCGGCCGGGGCTGGCCAATCACGTCATGGCCGGTATTGCCTTCGACGCGCTGGCGGCGGTCGGGCCGCCGTGCTGGGACGAGACGGCCAAGGCGATCGCCCGCGAAGTCCAGCTCAATGCCGGGGGCGAGGCGACCGAGGAACCATTCATCGACGAACTGGACCGGCTGATTGCACCACAGGCGGCCGAGGCGCTCCTGCGCCGCGACCTGCCGCCTTGGCAGCTCAATTCCACCTCTGACGATTACACCGACATGTCGTGGCATACACCGACGGCACGATTCTACGTCGCCCGGCCGGCGCTGCGATCCGAGAACGGCCACGCGTTTCCGTCCTGGGCTATGAATGCGCTGGGCGGCATTTCTGCCACCATCGACCCGATGGTCATCTGCGCCGCAAAGACGGTCGCGCTGGCAGCACTTCGCCTGTTGGAAGACGAGGCTGCGCGCGACGCGGCGATGGATGAATTCGTCACCCGCACCGGCGGCGGCATCGGCGGCTCGAACTGGGTCGCGCCGCTCTGCGACTACGATCCGCCAATCGGATTTCGCTGGCCGGAATACATCACCACCCCGCGCGGACGGGATTGGTGGATACCAGGCAACCAAGCCGCATGATCAACCAAGCCGCCCTTCACGAGGAGAAACCCCATGACCGTCCATGACCGCATCGTCGCCGAGGCGTTTTCGCTGCAGCACCGCAACCCGGCCGGCGGAACCAAGCCGCTGACCGCCTGGGGCTTCGCCAACGAGACCAACGTGCTGACCGACGTGCTGCTCGGCTCGCCGAATTTCCTGCGCCATCTCTCGACCAGCTCGCTGTCGCGCAAGCACCTGCGCGAAGCGCCATGCAACGTCCAGATCGCGCAGGCGCAGCACAAGGACCTGGTCGCCGCCTATGAGCATTTCGGTGTCAATATCCACTGGCACGAGCCGACGCCGGAACTGCCGATGCAGGTCTACTCGCGCGATTCCAGCGTCATGACGCCGTACGGCGCCATCATCACCGCCATGTCGCAATGGTGGCGGCGTGGCGAGAACTACGCGGCGATCCGCACCTATGAGAAGCTCGGCATCCCGATCTATGATATGGTCACCGCCGGCACGTTCGAGGGCGGCGACTTCAACGTCATCGAGGACGGCATCGTGCTGATCGGCTGCGGTGGCGCCCGCACGCAGGAGGAGGGCGCGCGCCAGGTCCAGGCCTGGTTCGACAAGGAGGGCTGGGAGACCCGCATCGCCTTCATCGACGAGTATTACGTCCATATCGACCTGATGGTGGTGCCGATCGCCGAAAAGCTGACCGCCGTCTGCCTTGCCTGTACAGAGCCCGGCATCGTCGACTGGCTGAAGGGCAAGGGCCACGAGATCATCGACGTGCCGTTCCAGGATACTATGGCGCTCGGCTGCAACTTCATGTCGCTGGGCAAGGACAGGGTAATCGCCCCGACCTCGAGCCAGACGCTGATCGGCCAGCTCAAGGCGCGCGGCTTCGAGGTGGCGGCCATCGACATGAGCGAGATCTCGAAGACCGGCGGCGGCATTCACTGCATGGCGCAGGCGCTGAAGCGCGAGCCGGCCTGAGGGGCCGGCCTTTAGCCCGGCCGCTTGCGCGAAAGCGCCATTGTCAGCACCGTCGATCCCGCCTGGCGTGCGGCGCGCCCCTACAGCACGATGAGCTTTCCCTTGCGCAGACGCCGGGCGCAACGATAGACGAGGTCGGCAGCGACCATGTCTTCCATCGCAATGCCCATCGCCTTGTAGGTGGTGATCTGTTGATCCGAAACGCGGCCCGGCGCGCGGTCGAGCAGCATGGCGCCAAGCTCGGTGCCGAAATCCGGGTCGAAGCCGGCAAGCTCGCAAGATCCGACCGGGGTCGGTTTGAATGCATCCTTGGTTTCGACAAAAAGACTGGATCTGCCGATGAGCTCGATCGGCATTTCACCGCCGGGCGGCGCCACCCCGACCGAGGAGACATGCGTGCCCGGCTGGACCCAGCCTGCGTCGATCACCGGCTGGTAGGAGTGGGTCGCCAGGCACACCACGTCGGAACTGCGCACTGCCGTCTCGAGATCGGCGACCGCCACCACCGATGGATGCAGCCGGGCAAGCGCTGCCGCATCGTCGAAGCTCTTCGAAGCGACACGGATTTCGGCAAAGTCGCGCACCAAGGGCAACAGATGCAGGTGCTGGTTGGCCTGCACGCCGGCGCCGACCACGGTCGCTATCCTGGCGTCCCTGCGGGCAAGCGTGCGCACCGACAGCACGGCGGAGCCGGAGGTCCGCACCGCGGTTATGAAGGTGCCGTCCATGATACACACCGGCAGGCCGGACAGCGGATCAAACAGGGTGATGGTGGCGAGGTGGCTGGGCAGGTTCTTGGCCAGGTTGCCTTCGAAGACGTTGACGATCTTGACGGTCAGGTTCATGCCCTCCATCCAGGCCGGCATGGCGAGGCTGTAGCCGGCCTCGGGGATGTCGAGCTGTGGTCGGGGTGGATTGACGACCCTGCCTTGTGACAGCGCCTTGAAGCCGTCTTCCAGAACATCGAGAAGCTGACTGAGGTCGATGCATTCCATCACATCGGTTTCGCTCAGCACCAGGATCTCGGTCGCTCCCTTGCTGATTTCTGCCGCACTCTTGCCGGCTGGGCTGAACGCTTCCTTGGTCATCCTGCACTCCTGTGTTCGAAATCGGCTCACCACGTTTGCTTTCAGCGGTGAGGGAAGCGCAGGCTATTGCGAGGTTTTATGTTGTGAAATACGTTGATTTCGGTGTCTCTGCGTGAAATCAACACGCAAATCCCTTAGATAGCGTGGATTGTGAAATGAGCGACCTCGACCAGATAGACCGCAGCCTGCTCCGGTTGCTGCAGGAAGACGGACGCCGGACGACGCTTGATCTTGCCGGGCGTGTCGGGCTGTCTCCGACCGGAACCAGCCAGCGGGTTAAGCGCCTGTTCCGCGACGGGTTCATCACCGCGGTCAGGGCCATGCTCGATCCGCGCAAGGTCGACCGGGGAACGCTGGTGTTCATCGAGGTCCGGCTTGACCACACGGCGCCTCATGTCTTTGACCGCTTCGCCGAAGCGGTGGCGAAAGCTCCGGAGGTTCTGGAGTGCCATATGGTGGTTGGCGGTTTCGATTATCTGGTCAAGGCGCGGATCGCCGATATGGCGGTGTTCCAGGATTTCCTGCAGCGGGTCATCCTGCCGCTGCCCGGCGTGCGCGAAACGCACACGTTCGCCTCCATCGCCGATGTCAAGCCGAACGCCCTTTTGCCGGTGTGATCGGGTAGAGGAGGGGAACGCTGTTCAGGGCGACCTGCATCGCATCTTCGCCATCTAATCGCTCCCCCCTGGCGCGCCTTCAGGTGCAGCGATGCCGGAGACCGGCTCTAGCCTTGCTGGGTCAGCAGGTTTGCGTCGCGTGCGAGCCGCCACTCACCATCCGCCTCCTTGCGCAGGAGCGTCAGCGCATATCCCGATCGATGGACCGGCTCGCCATTCGGCGGGGTCGCGGTCATATTGATGCGGCTGCGGATGAAGGCCCAAGTGCCGAGAAGCTGTAGTTCCACGATATCGCTCGTGCCGTCGATATGAACGCCGGCCGTCTCCCGCGCGGCTGCCGCGAAGATCTCCTTGTCGAAGGGTTCCCGGCCGGGAACCATGAAGATCGCGTCGTCCGTCATTAAGCTGAGGACGGTCGCGATGTCTCCACGCTTGCTCGCATCCATCCACGTCTCGACCAGCTTTCGGATTGCTGTTTCGTCGCCCGTCATCCGTTACCTCCCTGGCATCTCGCCGTCATCGATGGCGCACGGCGCTCCTTCCTCGCTGCTACATAGGGCTTAGATCGCTCTCGTCATCGATTGCAGTGCGTCGCGCCGCGGGTAGCACGGTCAGCGAGCCGGCAGGTTCGCGCCCTCCATGCCTATCGCCAGCCACCGGAGGCGGTGATGCGCTCGCCGGTCAGCCAGGACGCTTCGTCGGAGGCGAGGAACACCGCGACGCGGGCGACGTCGTCGGGCAGGCCGAAGCGACCGAGCGGCGTCATGGCTATAATCTGCTTCTCGAATTCGCTGCCGACGATGCCGATGCGCGCGAGGCCCTCGGTATCGATGCCGCCGGGCGCGATGGCGTTGACGCGGATGTTGCGTGCGCCGAGCTCCCGCGACATCGACAGCGTGATCGTGTCCACCGCACCTTTGGTCGCGGCGTAGACGAGCGAGTTCGGTTGCGGATTGCGGCTGGCGACCGAGCTTATGTTGATGATGCTGCCGCCGCCCGCGCCAAAATGGTTCACTGCTGCTTGCGTGGTCAGAATGATGCCCAACACATTGGTGTCGAACTCGCGGTGAAACTCGGCCTCGGTAACCGCTTCCAGCGGCTCGAATGCGAAGACTCCGGCATTGTTGACCAGTATGTCGAGCCCGCCAAACTCCAATTTCGCCGCCTCGAACAGGCGGCGCACATCAGCCGCTTGCGACACGTCGCCCTGGACGGCGACGGCGCGGCCGCCACGGTCCTCGATCTCGGCGACGACGCGGTCGGCGCCTTCCCGTGACGAGGCGTAGTTGACGACCACTGCGGCGCCGGCCGTGGCAAGACTCTTGGCGATGGCGGCGCCGATACCGTTGGAGGCGCCGGTGACGATGGCGACCTTGCCGTTCAGCTTGCTCATCAAATCTCTCCTTTGTTGACGATGAGCGGTATTTAATCATGATCGAAACGCGTATTATGGTGCCCGCAATCCGTTCTTTCGTGCCTGGAATTCCGGAATGACCACCATCCTCGAAAAGACCGCCGGTCTCGTCGCCTTCGTCCGCACGGTCGATGCCGGCTCGTTTGATGCCGCCAGCCGGCTGGTCGGCTCCAGCCCGTCGGCAGTGTCGAAAAGCGTGGCGCGGCTCGAGCGTCGGCTCGGCGTCAGGCTGATCCAGCGCTCGACGCGCCGGCTCGGGCTCACCAGCGAAGGCATCGCCTATTACGAGCGCGTGGCGCCGCTGCTCAGGGCGCTGGACGATGCCGAAGACATAGTTCAGATGGCCGATACGGCGCGCGGCCTGCTGCGCGTTACAGCGCCGGTCGAGCTTGGGCGTGGCCTGATCGCGGCATGGGCGCAAGCGTTCCTTGCGCAGCACGGCGCAGTCAAACTGGAGCTCAGCGTCACCGACCGTCACGCCGATCTGATCCGCGAAGGCTATGACGTTGCGGTGCGCATGGGGCCGCTCTCAGACACCGGGCTCGTCGCGCGCAAGATCGCCAACCTGCCGATCATGCTGGTGGCCTCACCGGCCTATGTCGAGCGGCGCGGCCGTCCGGCATCGGTCGAGGATTTACGGGACCATGAATTCGTCCGCCACCAGATGGCTGGCCGGCCTTATCCGGTCACATTTGCCGACGGTACGATGATCGTGCCGGATGGGCGGCTCGATACCGATGACGGCGGCGCCATCCGCAATGCCGCACTTGCCGGCATCGGCATCGCGCATCTGATGCGGTTTGCCGTGCAGAACGATCTCGACGCGGGCCGCCTGGTCCGCATCCTGCCCGAAGTGGCGATGCCAACCATGCCGGTGCACATTGTCCATGCGTACGGGCGACAGCTGCCGGTCCGGGCGCGGCTGTTCGTCGATTTCCTTGCAGGCCAAATGGCTGCGCTGACGCGATAGGGCAGACGCATGGTCTATGACGCAAACACCCAGCTTTTGGCAGAAACCAACCGTGCCGGCCGCTTGCGCAAGCGAACCACCTTACCCGAAGCTAGAACGTGATCTTCACTGAATCGGCGCTGCGGTTGGCCGCGCCGTGGTGGACGGCCTCAATGTTGTTGCCGTCGGGGTCGAGCAGGAAGGCGGCGTAGTAGCCGGGATGGTAGGATCGTTCGCCGGGCGCGCCATTGTCGGTGCCGCCGGCCTCAAGCCCGGCCCCATGGAATGCGTCGACCATGGCGCGGTCATTTGCCTGGAAGGCCAGGTGATGGCGGCCGGTCAGTTTTCCCAGGGCCGCCGGGCTGTCGGGGCTGGAAATGAACAGCTCGTCGGCCCAGAAATAATCACTGCCGGCACCACCGATCGGTATGCCGAGCACGTTGAGAACCGCCTCGTAGAAGCGACGGCTGGCCGCAAGATCCCTGACCACCAACTGGAGGTGGTCGATGAGACGGCCGCGATGAAATTCCTGATTTGCCATGCTTGACAGCTCCTGATCGCCGGTCGGAAATCTAGCTTCGAATGGTGCGCGGTCAATCCAGAAAGCCGTGGAATGGCGCCATCGCGCCGACTGGATAAAAAATGCAACCGGATTGTCGGATTCAAGACATGTCCAACGTCCTTCGGACGCAAGCGGCTCGGCGAAGCTCGAAACGGTCGTGCCGTATCAACGCTTCCGGCAAGGGAGAAAATTGAAATGAGCCTTCCCTATCGTTGGGTTATCGTCGCGGCTGGCGCGCTGATGACCTGTGTTGCCCTCGGGGCGATGTTCTCGCTGGCGATTTTCCTCGAACCGATGGCGCTCGACACACAATGGTCGCGCGCCGGCATATCGAGTGCGATGACGCTGAACTTCCTGGTAATGGGCCTCGGCGGCTTCGCCTGGGGTGCCATTTACGACCGCTTCGGCGCCCGCATCGTCGTCATGACCGGCGCCGTGCTGCTCGGCCTGGCGCTGGTCCTGGCCAGCCGCACCGGTTCGCTGCTCGTTTTCCAGTTGGCCTACGGCGTGCTCGTCGGCCTCGCGGCAAGCGCCTTCTTCGCGCCGATGATCGCGCTCACCTCCGCCTGGTTCGACACGAACCGCAGCCTCGCCGTCTCGGTGGTCTCGGCCGGCATGGGCGTGGCGCCAATGACCATCTCGCCCTTCGCCCGCTGGCTGATTTCGGCCTACGACTGGCGCACCGCAATGTTCGACATCGGCATAACCGCGTGGGTGCTGCTCCTGCCGGCCGCGCTTCTGGTGCGCCAGCCGCCCCAACCCGCTGCCGACAGCGCTGCCCCAAGCATTGCCGCCGAGGGTGCCGGCATGACGGTTCCGCAGGCGCTGCGCTCGCCGCAATTCATCGTGTTGGGACTGACCTTCTTTGCCTGCTGCGCGGCGCATTCCGGGCCGATCTTCCACATGGTGAGCTATGCCATGCTGTGTGGCATAGCGCCGATGGCGGCGGTCAGCATCTACAGCATCGAGGGCCTGGCAGGGCTGGGTGGCCGGCTGCTTTACGGCGTGCTTGCCGATCGGCTGGGCGTCAAGCCGGTGCTGATCACCGGGCTGGCCATACAGGCCGTGGTTATCGCCGCCTATCTGGCGGTCAGCGAGCTTGGTCAATTCTACACGCTCGCCGTCATCTTCGGCGCCACCTATGGCGGCGTCATGCCGCTCTATGCGGTGTTGGCGCGCGAATATTTCGGCCAGCGCATCCTCGGCACGGTGTTCGGTGCAGTAACCATGCTGTCCAGCCTCGGCATGGCTTTCGGCCCGCTCGCCGGCGGCATGGTGTTCGATGCCTACGCCAGCTATTCTTGGCTGTTCATCGGCTCGGCTCTTGTCGGGCTTGGCGCGATGGCGATTGCGATCGCCTTCCCGCCGCTGCCGCGCAGGGAGTTGCAACCGGCTTAAAGCAGGATCGGCGGAAAAGGGCGGCCGCTTGGATGGCAAGCGGCCGCGATCCAAAATAGCTGGCAGTGTTCGGCATTATGAAACGCGAATTGCTATGCAAGCAGAGGTACCACCTTGGCGCCATCAAGCGTGTAGCGCGCATAGCGGAAATCGCGAATTCTCGACAGTCTGTCGCCGGCCCATTCCAGCAGGATGAGATATTTTGGCCCTCCGGCCGAGTCATCCGGGTCGATCACCAGAATGGCTGGGCGCCGATCCACCAGGCCTGGAAGCAGCCGCCAATCGTGGATACCCGCGTAATTGTGGAAGTACCGGCCCACTTTCGTGCGGCCGCTCGCCCGGAGCCGGTTGACGAGGTCAAGCCGCACGTCCTCGGCCAGCATGTCGCGGATCGTATCGAAGTCGCGGGCGTTGAACCGCTCTACATAGGCTGCCAGACGCGCCCGTTCGGGCTCGGCCAAAACCGGCACTGGCCGATCGTCAGGCTCGCCGGCGACCTGGCGCAGGCGCAGACGGCCGCGATACAGTGCGGCTTTCACCGCCGGAACGCTGCAGTCGATAATGTTGCCGATTTCTTCGATCGTATAGCCGAGCACATCCATGAGGATGACGCTGCCACGCTGCGCCGCGGGCAGGCGCATGAAGGTCTGCAGGCTTGCGGCTGCAGTGTGCCGACCCTCGGCCGATATACCGGGGTCAGGTATCGTGTCGATATCCTCGACGGCATGCGCGGCATCCACCCTGGCGCGACGGCGCAGGTGGTCGAGCGCGGCATTGTGCGCGATGCGGAACAGCCAGCCCTCGACATTGGCTATCGGTCCGGTCCCGGGGAACGCCTCGAGCGCCTTGACCGTAGCTTCCTGGACGACATCCTCGGCATCGATCACCGAACCGGTCATGCGGGCACAATAGCGGTGCAGTTTCGGCCGCAATTCGCCGAGCAGCCGATCAAATGGCTCCCGTCCTTCTGGCGTGCCGGTTGCGGATCCGGTCATCGCACAAGGATCGATTTCATGCGTATCTCCCAGGCAGGCGCCCGTCATCAGGCGCAGCGTCCTATAGACGCTCGACGAGGGCAAAAGGATTCGGTCGAAAAAACTTTCTTTGGCTGGAATCCTTTGATGGTTCCTACGCGTCTCTGGATCACGGGCCCGTAACCTGGCGGGCCCTTTGTTCAAGCCGGAGGCGCCATAGTCATGAGCAAGCAAAGTGCGGGATCAACGAAGGTCTGGGTTCTCGCCCTCACGTCGATAGGCTCCTTGATGGTCGTTCTCGATGCGATGGTCGTGGCGACGGCATTGAGCACGATGCGCGTCGAGCTCGACGCCTCGCTGGAGACGCTGCAATGGACGATGAACGCCTATAATTTGAGTTTTGCCGTCCTGCTCATGACCGGGGCTGCGCTCGGTGACAGGTTCGGCCGCCGCCGTACGCTCGTTGCCGGATTGGCGCTGTTCGTCGCAGCGTCGGTTGCCTGCGCGCTCGCTGGAAATGCCGGATTGCTGATTGCGGCCCGTGCGGTCCAGGGCGCAGGTGCCGCAATGGTCATGCCACTGGCCATGGCGCTGCTGAGCGTCGCTTTTCCTCCGGAGGAACGAGGCAAGGCGCTGGGTATCTTCAGCAGCATCACCGGCCTGGCCCTGATCATCGGCCCGATGGCGGGCGGTGCGATTTCCGAAGGCCTCTCCTGGCACTGGATCTTCTGGCTCAATGTCCCGGTCGGCATCGTTCTCATCCCGCTGGTGATGCGTCGGATTCCGGAGAGTCACGGGCCGGGCACGGCAATCGATGTCCTCGGCGTCGTGCTGGTAACCGCGGCGGCGTTCGGAGTGGTCTGGGGCCTCATGCGCGGCAACATCGTGGGCTGGAGCAGCTCTGAAGTGCTGACGGCGCTGACGGCCGGGCTGCTTTTCGCCATCGCGTTCGTCCTTTGGCAGCTGCGTACCCGTGAGCCCATGCTGCCTTTGCGGTTCTTTCGGGCGCGCGCATTCTCCTCGGGCGTAGGGGCGAACTTCCTGCTTTGCGCCGCCATGTACGGCCTCGTATTCCTGTTGCCGCAGTTTCTGCAGTTTGCCCAGAGCCGTGGGCCGTTCGGCGCCGGCATGGGATTGCTGCCCTGGACCGCCACGCTTTTCGTGGTCGCACCGATCGCCGGCAGCCTGATCAACCGCGTTGGCGAGCGCTGGCTTGTCGTGGCCGGATTGATCCTGCAAGCGGCTGGAATGGCCTGGCTGGCGCAGATCGCAGCACCTGATCTGCCCTATATCCAGCTAGTCGCCCCGCTGATCATTACCGGTGCCAGCGTGTCGATGGCCATGCCTGCCGCGCAGAACGCGGTTCTCAATGCGGTCGCCCGGCCGGAGGTCGGCAAGGCTGCCGGCACGTTCAACACATTCCGCTTCCTCGGTGGCGTATCCGGGATCGCGATCGCCGGTGCGGTGTTCGCCGGCACTGGAAGCTTCTCGTCCACCGACGCGTTCAGCGATGGCTTCACCTCGGCAATCGACGTCTCCGCTCTGCTCTCGCTCGCCGGCGCGCTCGTCGGATTGGGGCTCCCGGAGCGTCGCGCAGTGGCGCTCGCGAATGCCAGCAAGGAGGCGTAACTCGAAGGCGGGAAGCTTGCGCTTGCTCCCACTGTTGTCGCGCTAACAGCAGCCGCGCCAGCGCAGCAAAAGGTCGCCGAGCGTCGGTTGCCGGCCGGTCCTGTGGCGGGCATCTGTGTCCAGACCCAGATCTTGCGCCCGTGATGGCGGCGAACATGCTGCATCGCAGCACCCTCTCGCCGATATCGGCGGGCCAAGGCAGTGCGAAAAAATCGTCAAGAATGGACAATTCAGGCTGTTTCCTGCTGTTTTTTGGCTTTTATTAGTCGCGCCTCACGTTCCTGTTTCAAATGTGTCAACTTTTTGTGTTGCGTTGCACAATGGTGGTCCTATTCTGCGCAAGGGGGGCGCTTCCGATTGGAATGCGCCGTGAACGACGCCGCTATATTGACCGATTGGCAGTTTCGCCGTCCCTCCGGCGTATGCCGCTAATGGGAAATGCGCGCGACACCCAATTGGACGCGCTGAGGGCCATCGCCGTGACGATGGTGCTGTACTCCCATTTCTTCGCGGCCGGTGGGTCTTCGTTCTGGGGCCATATCGGCGTGCGCCTGTTCTTCGTGCTGAGCGGCTTTCTGATCACGCGACTGCTGCTGGAAGCCAGAGCGGCCGCCGAATTCGAAACCAGACCGGCGCTGAGATCCTTCTATATCAGGCGGGCGCTGCGGATATTCCCGCCCTATTTCGCCGTGCTGGGTTTCGTCTGGCTGGTGGACCTGGAGCAGTCTAGAGGATCGCTGGCCTGGCATGCCCTCTATCTGTCGAATTTCTGGTACGCGGCGCAGAATGAATGGACGCCCTGGCTGCTCTGCCATTTCTGGAGCCTGAGCATCGAGGAGCAGTTCTATATCGCCTGGCCACTGATCGTCCTGCTGGCACCGCGCCAGCGCCTCGAAGCGATCTGCATCGGCGTGATCATGCTGTCGCTGGCCTACCGGTTTTATTGGCCGATCGCGGGAACGCCCGGTTTGGCGCGCGACCTGCTGCCGCCGGCGTCGATGGATGCATTGGCGTCAGGCGCGCTGCTCGCCGCCTACCGGTCAAGAACAGCCGGCTTGCCGCAATGGCTTCGAGCTGGCTGGCCGGGGCTCGCCGCGGCGTTTTTCGTTCTGCAGTGGTTTGCGCCGGCGCCGGCAAATCCGGTGCAGGAATGGGGTCTCTGGCTGCTGTTGCAGATCCTGCCTGTCGCGCCTCTGGGGGTCATCGTTGCAAGCTGTTCAACGGGCATTGGCGGTCGCGTCGGAAAACTTCTCGAACTGCCGCCGCTGCTTGGCCTTGGCCGCATAAGCTACGGCGTCTATCTCTACCATCCCATAGTGCTGGCTCTGGTTGTCAAGTCGCAGCCCTGGATCCCGCTCAACGTCTCGGAGCAAGGGCCGGGGCGGTTCCTGGTCGCGGGAACTGCGACGCTCATGCTGGCTTCGGTTTCGTGGCTGCTTTTCGAAAAGCCGCTCAACAGCCTCAAGCGCCACTTCCCCTATGTTGCTGGAAAAGGCCGCGGCGCCATCTCGGCAGGCATGGACGTGGGCAATGCCGGATGGATCGCGGCCGGAGCATATCCGGGCAGGCCGCTTGATGGTGGCACGTCACCCTTGCCGCGCAAGCTGCACCGAACCGATCGGAGCTGATCATGGCTGCTGCTCCCTTGGTTTCCGTTCTGCTGCCGATCTACAATGCGGGACCTTATCTCGCCGCTGCGCTGGGCAGCGTCCTGCGCCAGGATTACGAGCGTCTGGAGGTCATCGCCATCGATGACGGCTCGACCGACAACTCGCTGCAGATCCTGCAGAAATACCGCCAGGCCGACAATCGCATCTCGATCATCTCACGCGAAAACCGTGGCCTGATCGCAACTTTGAACGAAGGCCTGGCCGTGGCGCGCGGCGATCTGGTCGCCAGGATGGACGCCGACGACATCGCCTATCCCCAGCGCCTGTCGCGGCAGGTCGCGCTGTTCAACCAGCAGCCTGACCTGGCTCTATGCGGCGCGGGTTTCGATACCTTGCTCGGCAACCGCATCGTCAGGGGTTCGCCCGATCCGATATTCCAGGACAATATCCTGCGAATACTGTCGATGTTCTTCACGATCTTCATGCATTCCACGGTCGTCTACAACAGGAAGGTCATAGAAGAAGATGTTCTATATTACGATACCAGATACAAGCATGCCGAGGATTTCGACCTGTTCAGGCGGCTGACCGACCGCTACCCGGCGGCCATGATCCCCGAAAGCCTGATCGCCTATCGTATCCATGACGACAGCGTGACCAACAGGCACAAGCGCGAAATGCGCAGGACCCATTTGAAGATCGTCGCCGAGAACCTCGAGCGCGAAGGGCTCGCACAAGAGACGCAAGGCCTGCGCGACATCGGTGAGGTCCTGTCGATGGACACGGTTCGCCGTGCCGCCGAATGGATCCTTGCGCTGGAAGAAAGGATTTCGGCACTGCCGGCCGAGACGAGGCCGAGCTACCAGGCCGGCACGCTGAACCTGTTCTATTTCCTCTACCAGCTGATATCGGGGGAAAGGCAGCCGCTGCTGATGCACGAATTCCTGACGCGGACGGCGAAATGGAACCTCATCAGGCGGCGCGAGCAGTACGTGTTTCGGACCGGTGCCTTCGCGCCGCGCTTCAGTCTCGCCTCGATGTCGGTCACCAGGCAGGTGGATGCCCTGTCGCGGTATCTGCAGTCCGTGCCGGCCGCGGCGGTTTTGCCTTCGAACCAGTTGAGCTAGCAACGCATGTTCGTCAAATCGCACCAGCTCCAGCAGCGCGGCCGCTCGACGGTGCCGGCGGCCATGTCGCCGCGGCCGCAGCAAGGACCGGCGCCGGCGGTCAGCTTCATTGTCTGCACACGCGACCGTGTCGCCGTACTCGAGCCCTGCATCAGCTCGATCCAGGCCGCGTGTCGTGCCCATGCCGACTTTGCCGCCGAGCTGGTGGTTGTCGACAACGGCTCGACCGACAGCACGGCCAAACGGCTGGCCAGCATCGCCGAACTGTCGGACATCCCGTTCACCGCCATTTGCGAGCCGCGACCCGGATTGGCGGCCGCGCGCAACGCCGGGCTGGAGCGGGCGCGGGGCCGCGTGCTGGTCTTCGTCGACGATGATTGCGCGGTCCACAAGGATTATTTGCGCGATCTGCAGCGGCACTATGCGGCCGGCGAACGGGTCATCCGCGGCGGCCGCGTCGAGATCGGCGACCCCCGCGACCTGCCGTTCACTATCAAGCGGTCGCCGGTGCGCGCGCGGCTTACGCCGGATGTCCATCCCGGCGGCTTCGTGCTTGGCTGCAACATGACGATGCATCGCGATGTCGCCGCCCGTATCGGGCGGTTCGACGAACGGTTCGGCGCCGGCGGCCCGCTGCGATCGGCGGAGGATACGGACTATCTGGTGCGGGCGGTGCTGCTTGGGATTCCGGTCGAATACGTGCCCGACATGACCATCTATCACCATCACGGCCGGCGCGACCGCAAGGCCATCGAAAAGCTGCATCGCGACTACAGCATGGGCAATGGCGGGCTTTGCCTGAAGCATATCCGCCACGCGCCGTGGCTGTTTCGGCATTTCTACTGGTCGATGAGGGCGGCCTTGCGCGAACTGGGGAAAGGCCCGCTGTTCGACCGTGAACTCAAGCTGTCGCACTGGCCGATCGTCGGCATGAATTTGCTCGGCGCGGCCAAGTTCGCGGTGCTTTTGCTGGCGAAATCGCCGCAGCCGGCGCAAATGCGACAGGAGCAACAGGCAAATGCCGAGGCGAGGTGATCCGCCACCATGCGATTGATGCCGCCCAGCTTGCCGATGCTGCGCCGCGCGCTGGGGAGAAAGCAGTTGCGCCTGCTTCCTGCCGTGGTGGTGCTCGGGCTGCTCAGCGCCGCGCTTGAAGGCTTCGGCATCGGCCTGATCATCCCGTTGCTGAACATAATCATGGGGCAGCAGGGGCAGACCGGCATGGCCGGCTTTTCCGCCGTCTTCCAGCATGTCGGATCGAGTTTGAGCGAGCGCGACCGCCTGATCGTCATATCCGTCGCGATTCTCGGCTCGATCGTGCTGAAGAACCTGTTCGCCTTTGCCAACACGCTGCTGACCACCTTTATCTATGGCAAGGCAAGCCATTCGATCCGCAGCGCGCTGTCGGAGCGGCTGCTGCGGGTAGGCTATCCATTTTTCCTGCAGCAAAGCCCCGGACGGCTGCTCAACATCATCTCCAACGAATCCTGGCGGGCCTCGGATGCCATCCAGATCATGCTGGGGGCAATCGTCAACGCGTCGGCCGCAATCATCCTCCTGACCTTCCTGCTGCTCCTGTCGTGGCAGATGACGCTGCTGGTGACGCTGGGCCTGGCGCTGGTCCAGGTCGCGCACGCCGTGCTGTCGGCCAATCTGAAGGCGCCGAGCCGCAGCGTCGCCTCCCGCAACAGCCAGCTCGCATCGCAGATGCTGCATCTGGTGCATGCCGGGCGGCTGATCCGCATTTTTGGCCAGGAGCAACGCGAGAAAGCGGCTTTCGACCAGGCATCGGATGCGGTGCGCCGGGCGGCCTTCGTGCTTTTAACCCGCCAGGGAGCGTTGCCGCCGCTGACCGAGGTTCTGCACGCCATGCTGTTCCTGGCGGTGGTGATCGGCGCCTGGTTCGCCAATGTCAGCTTCCCGTTGATCGTCGCCTTCGTCATCCTGCTCTACCGGCTGCAGCCCTACATGCGATCGTTGCAAATGGCCTGGAGCCAGCTGCAGGGTCTCAGCGGATCGCTGGAAGAGGTGACATGGATGCTGGACCCATCCGACAAGCCAGCGCCGCCGCAAGGCAGCGCAGCGTTCCCCGGGCTCAGCCAAGGCATCAAGTTCGAGGACGTCACCTTTACCTATTCCGGCTCGGAGCAGCGCGCGGTGGTGCTGCATGCGGCGAGCTTCGATATCCGTAGCGGCCGCTCGACCGCGCTGATCGGCCGGTCGGGCGCCGGCAAGACGACGATCGTCAACCTTTTGTGCCGCTTCGTCGAACCGGATAGCGGCAGGATCCTCGTCGATGGATCGCCGCTGGACCGCATAGACCCCGGCCAGTGGCGAAAGCACATCGCGCTCGCCAGCCAGGAGCTGGAGCTGGTCGACGGCACAATTTTCGAAAACATTGTCTACGGCCAGGACGCGGCCTCGGCCGATGACGCCGAGCGCGCGGCAAAACTGGCCGAAGCGCATGGCTTCATCGAGCAACTGCCGCAGGGTTACTGGACGGTCGTCGGCTACCGCGGCGTCAATCTCTCGGCGGGACAGCGGCAGCGGATCGCGCTGGCCAGAGCGCTGGTGCGCGATCCCGATATCCTGATCCTGGACGAAGCCACCAATGCGGTGGACGGCCTGTCGGAAGCGGCAATCGTCGAGACGCTCAAGTCGCGGGCCGGCCGCCGCACTACCATCGTCATCAGCCATCATCGCAGCACCATCTCGTTCTGCGACGACGTCGTGATCCTGAGCCACGGCCGTGTGAAAAAGCAGGCGCCGTTCGCCGCGCTTGCGACGCTCAGCATGGACGAGCTTTACCAGCACGAGGCGCTGGAAGGCTGAGGGCGACCCCGCTGCGTGCGCGCTGGGAGGTCGTCTCGGATGTCAAGCCAGGTCAAGCATCTCAGGGGCGAGGAAGACCTCCGCCTACGTCTCTACGGGATTTCTGGCATGATGAGTGATCCCGAGCTTACCCGCTTTCCATCTGGAGCGTACAGAACCAAGGGTCCGCCTGCCAAATCCAGCAATGGCAGGCGGACCCTAATCAGCGCATGAAGGGACTGATTCTGCGCCGATGTCTCCTCGAGGAGGTGACGCCATCAACTGAAGACGGGCGCAGTTGTTCCCGATGCCGGCCGTACACAAGACCATTGCGCAGGCAGGTCAGACTTAGGTCCCTGTAAACGCGCATCGCTGGCTGGAGTGAACATCGGATCGGCTCGGTGGTAGCGAAACTTCGGCCGGAGATAGATGCAGCCATTGGGTTCCGGGGCATGACCGGCTCGGCGCTGATCATGGGCGGCGATCGATCCCCGCACGACTGATGCCGAGGGGCGCTTGCAGTCCTGCGGAATACGCATCCACCGGCGCCAGTGAAGTTGTCCAAGCGGTACCGGCTCAGCGGTCGTCAAGCTGTTGCTAATATGCAGCACAGGCAGCGCTCTATGAACGGCGTCGCTTGGAACCGCTACCTCCGACCAACCGTTAGTGTCACAATGACAAACCAAAAAGTGAGGCTGATGATGGACCCGCTGCAAAACAACACGTTGGAGATCTGGTGTCTTGCGGCCGTTCCGCTGTCGCTGCTCCTTACGGTGTTATTAGCCGGACTTATCCTTTAGCCGGACCCAACGAGGCCGGCTGCGGACCGGGGCCTGGAAGATGAAAATGCCGGCTATTTAGGCACGCTAGGCGTCGCGGACACCCGTAGCACCAGGCTGTGGCAGCCTTTTCCAACATTGCCATCATAATCGGCTCTTTCGACCGGTCCGGTCGGCGGCGATTGCTCGCAGGCCCGTTGCGAGGGCGAGCATGCGAGCTCGTACGTTTTTTACACAATCTCTGATTGGTGGACTCGCCCGCCGCCATCGACGTTAATTTTGCGTTAGCGACAGGAGGGGGGAGATCGCTAAAGGGAGGAAGAAAATGAAAGAAAACTACGATCTGACGATCGACTACGACGACGAACCTTACGACAACAAGCCTTATGATCTAGCCACATTCGCAAGGAAGCACGGGCTCAACATTCGAGCCGCCGAGCTTCTTCTTTTCGCCAAAGGCCCGTCTCGAGCGGCCTGCGATGCCGCGGCGAGGGCTTTTCTCGCGGCGGTAGCCGCACAAGCTATGAGACAATCGGCGCGGTAGGTCTCACAAAGCCATTGCTGACACGGCCTGCCGTGTCAGCAACCCAACGGACAGCGCTGGAAATTCCAGGCCGTTTCCAACAAGATGCCTGAGCATCCGGGAACGGCCTGAAAATGTGCAATCTCTACAACATCACGACCAGCCAGGAGGCCATCCGCCAGTGGACCCGCGCCTTGCGCGACATCCTCGGCAATCTCGAACCCTCCATCGACATCTATCCCAACCAGCCCGGCCCGGTGGTGCGCAACGCGCCGGACGGCGAACGCGAATTGGCCAATCTGCTGTGGGGCATGCCGACGCCACTGGAGCGGGTCAAGGGCAAGACCGACTACGGCACCACTAATATCCGCAATCCGCAATACGGCCACTGGCAGCAATATCTCGGCATCGAGAACCGCTGCGTGGTGCCTGTCACCAGCTTCGCCGAGCCCAGCCCGACGCCCGGCGACAAGGACCACGAGACCGGCATCCAGCGCAACTACTGGTTTGCACTCGGCGAGGACCGCCCGCTGTTCTTCTTTGCCGGCCTGTGGACGCGCTGGCATGGCCTTCGCAAGGTCAAGGACGGCCCCGCCGATCACCAGGTCTATGGCTTCATGACGACCCAGCCCAACGCGCTGATCGCGCCGATCCACGAAAAGGCAATGCCGGTGATCCTGACCACGCCGAAAGAAACCGAGACCTGGCTGACGGCGCCATGGTCGGAGGCAAGGCACCTGCAGCGCACGGCGCCCGATGATGCGCTGGTGATCGTCGACAAGCCGGCGACACAGATCAAGTTTCCGCAGCAGGCGCCGGCGCAAGGCTCGTTGTTTTAGCGCTTGAATTTCTGCAGCACCCAGATGTAGCCCTTGGGCGGATGGTCCTGGTCGATGAACTGCGTCTTCACCGTCGTGTCCTTGCGGCTGCATCGTTTGCACCTGAACCTGATCGCTTCCAGCGGCTTGCTCCAGCCCACCACCTGGGCCACGTCATTCGCCCTGAAGCGTCCGACATGGTAGCAATGGCCGCACTCCACGATGAGCAGCATGTTGGCCTTGGCGGCACGCCCAACGCTGTCCATCGGCCCGGCCATGGCTCAATTCCGGGTCGAGTAATCCTCGGGCAGCGGAAGCAGGCCAAGCTCCGCCATCCGGTAATCGGGCTCCTTCTCCGCGACGCTGGCCAGCACCTCGTGCAATTTCTCGACAAGCCCGCAAAGCTGCCAGAACAGCTCGCCATGCGCCTTCAGATGCAGTTGCGACGACAGCACCGTCTTGCGCAGGCTCAAAGTGTCCCTGATGATCGCCTCCGCATCCCTCGCCGACAGCCTGTCGAACCGGCTTTTTCGTCTGCCCATCGCGGCTCTCCTCGATTTGTGAGCAACCGCCCCGCCTGCTGACAAATAGGAAGGCATTCCTCGCAGAGTCAATTCGCTCTTGACATTTTTGTTCCCGTTTTGTTCAATATCAACTAATGGAGGCACCGAAGCGACAGCACGCCGCCTCAATGCCTCTTGAAATACTGCACCTCACGTTCGTGCTTTTCGGCGGCCTCGCGGGTATCGAAGGTGCCGAGATTGCGGCGCTTGCCGGTCTTTTCGTCCTTCTTGCGCGAATAGAGGCGGTATTTTCCGTCTTTGAGTTTTCTGATCATCTGTCACTCCCCGAGCCGCTGCTTCCCCTTAAGGTTGCGCGCGGCTTGTTCGATAGCCGCCCTGTCGTTTCCCAGCCTGTCGATCAGCTCCTGCGCCTGTTCGCCCGATATGCCGGTGCGCACCGCCAGGGCCTCCACCGTCAAAACGTCGGAGCTCGCGACCTCGCGGGTTTCCGGCAGGGCATCGCCTGCCGTCAGTGGCAGGGCCGCCTCCCTGTCGATCTCGGCCTCGGCCCGGTGCCAGTGCCGCTCGGGATCGCCATGGATCCCGCCTTCGCGTTCCCAGATCTGGTATGCGCGCTCACGAATCTTGTCTTCCCGGTCGTCGCCCATGTTGATTTCTCCTTTGGGTATCGGATGAACGCCGCGCCAACCCGAACGATCCAAGAAATCTGCGTGATCGTTGGGTGGGGTCGCACAAGGCGCCATGCACTGCGGCCGCCAGCCACCCCACGGCCTGCCTACTCGCACTGCCTGCGCGGCCCGCCCGAATACGGCTGATAGCTGTTGTCCTCCGGTCGATATGACCGGTAGCGGCTGAAGCAGTATTGCACGTGGTCGAATGAGAGCTCGGCGGCGCCGGGTTCATCCGATGGCGCGTAGCCCTCCACCGACGACGTATCGCTCGCCTCGAAATAGCTGCCGTCATCGGCGGCGCCGAGATAGGGCGAGATGCAGGGGCGCTGTTGTCCGCTGTAGGATGTGTAGTGGTTGTCGTCCGGCCTGTAGGAGCGGTAGCGGCTGGCGCACCATTCCACGTGGGCGGCAGGCAGCGTCTGCTGCTCTTCCGCTGGTGGCTGGATAGAGCCGGTCGCAGTAATGTCGGTTGTCGACGCTGCGGCGGCATCGGTGGGTTTCGAGCTGCGACCGACTTCCGAGGTGCGAACGGGGACCGGGCGGGCCGGGAGGCGTTCGAGGCGCTGCGAGGCCGGGTTCACCGGTCGCGGGTCCTTGGCCCACAGTTCGGCGACGCTGGAGACCGGGGCGGCCGGCCGTACCGGCTTGGCTATTAGAAGCCAGGTGGCGAAGGCGAGACCGCTGGCGAATACGGCGAGCGTCAGCACGAAGCCGCCAAAGATTGCGAACAAGGCTTTCATGCCGCGCTCCTTCGCCTCCCGGTTAAGGAAATGCGGGGGCGGGGAATCCGGTTCCAGGAAAGAGCGGGGCAGGGGTCTTAGGCGGCTTTCAGTGCAGGCCGAATTCGCGCAGCAATTCTTCGCGGTAGCGCACGAAGCGGCTTTCGCTGCGCTCGCGCGGGCGGGGCAGGTCGATGTCGATCAGCCGCGCCGCGCCGCCTTTCTCCTTGGGCAGGATCAGCACCCGGTCGGCGAGGTAGATTGCTTCCTCGAGGTCGTGCGTCACCATCACCATGGTGACGTTCTCCTCGCTCCAGATGCGCGCCAGTTCCTCCTGCATGCCGATCTTGGTCATCGCGTCGAGCGCGCCCAGCGGCTCGTCGAGCAGCAGGATTTCGGGCTGCACGGTCAAGGCGCGGGCGATGCCGACGCGCTGCGCCATGCCGCCCGACAGCTGCCGGGGAAAGGCATCGCTGAATTCGGCGAGGCCGACGAGCGCGATATAGAAGCGCGCCCGTTCCTCGGCCTCGGCCTTTGGCACGCCGCGCACTTCGAGACCGAAGGCGACATTGCCGAGCACGGTCAACCAGGGCAGCAGGCGCGGTTCCTGGAAGATCACCGCACGTTCGGCACCGACGCCGTGCACCGGCTTGCCGTCGATGGCGACGCCGCCGCTGTCGGCAGCCTCCAGCCCGGCAAGGATGCGCAGCAGCGTGGTCTTGCCCGATCCGCTGGCGCCGACGATGACAAGGCATTCGCCCGAGCGGATGTCGAGGTTGAGGGTCCTCAACACGGCGAGCGAGCGCCCACTGATGCTGAACGATTTGGACAGGTCGCGTATGCTGACCTGACCGCCGCTTGTGCTGCTCATCGCGCTCGTCTCCCAACTGGTTGGTCGGTTGCCTTTGTCAGTTGGTCTTGGTTTCGCCCGGCCGGTAGAGGATGTCTGTTGCCTTCAGCTTGCCCTTTGGCAGGCGGCCGTCGCGCTCGAGCACGCTGACCCAGAAGTCGATGTCGCGGTCCGTCGCCTTGGCGCCCTGGCGCAGGCCGAAGCCGGTCCAGTAACGCGCCAGCTCGCCGTTTTCGCCGCGCTTGTCGAGGATTGTGGCGAGCACCTTGCGCGCTTCGTCGGGGTTCTGCAGCGACCAGTCGGAGGCGCGCGCCGATTGCTCGACGAAGTTGCGGGCGGCGTCGGGATGCGCGGCGATGAAGTCGCGCCTGAGCACGACGAAGCCGCCGGCCAGCTCGCCCAGCACGTCGGTGTCATTGAACACGCCACGCACGCCGCCGTTGTCGACGAGGGCGCCGGCAAACGTCGCCTGCCAGTAGCCGAGCGCCGCGATGTCGACCTGGCGGGAGCGCAAGGTCTGTTCGAGCTGCGGTCCGGGCACGACGACGAGATTGGCGGCATCCGGCGGCAGGCCGACGCTGTGCAGCGCCTCGCGCACGGTGTAGTCGAGATGGGCGCCGAGCGTGTTGACGGCGATGGTCTTGCCGGCGATATCGGCGATCGATTTGATCGGGCTGTCGTCCAGCACGTAGAAGACGCTACGCACCTTGCTGTTGATGCCGTTGCTCGGATAGGCGGCGACGAAGTCGTTGCCGCCGGAGATCGAGTTGATCACGGCTGCGGTTGCAGCCGAGCCGATATCGACGCTGCCGGAGGCCAGCGCAAACAATGATTCCGGGCCGCCGCCGGAATAGCCGACATTCTCGACCTCGATACCGAGGCCTTTGAAATAGCCGAGCTCGGCGGCCAACTCATGCGGAGAGATGCTGCCACGGCTGGCGAGGGAGCGGAACTTCACTGGTTCCGCTTCGGCAAAGGCGAAGCGCGGCAGGCCCGCGGCGAGAAGGCCGGCGGCGAAGGGCGCGCCGGCAAGCAGGGAACGGCGGGAGATTTTCATGGTCCGGGTCTTTCCTGATTTGAGTTCTGGCCTGGTTGAGATTGGTAAGGGCGGGTGGTCAGTCGACGGAATTGCTCCAGCGGCAGAGCCGGCGCTGCAGGCTGACCAGCGCCTGGTTTGCAATCAGGCCGAGGCCGGCGAGGATGACGATTGCCGCAAACATCAGCGGGATCTGGAAATTGTATTGCGCGTTCATCACCTGGAAGCCGATGCCCTTGTTGGCGCCGATCATTTCGGAAGCGATCAACAGCAGCAGCGCCGTGGTGGCGCTGAGCCTCAGTCCGACGAAGATCGACGGCACGGCGCCGGGCAGCACGACCCGACGGAAGACGGTGAGCTGCCTGGCACCATAGACGCGGGCCATCTCCAGCAGTTTCGGATCGACTTGCTTGACGCCGCCGATGGTGTTGAGCAGCAGCGGGAACAGCGTCGCCCAGAAGATGACGAATACCTTGGACGCTTCGCCGAGCCCAAGCAGCAGGATAAAGACGGGATAGAGCGCCAGCGCCGAGGTCTGGCGGAAAACCTGCAGGATGGGATCGAGCGCGGTTTCGACCGTGCGCACCTGACCCATGAACAGGCCAAGTGGGATGGCGACCAGCACGGCGGCCGCGAAAGCGAGACCGGCGCGCTGCAGGCTGATGGCGATGTCGCCGAGCAGAGTGCCGCCGACCAGCCCCTTCCAAAGTGCCGCGACAATCATGTCGATCGGCGGCAGCACGGCCGCGTTGACCCAGCCCGCCCTGCTCGACACTTGCCAGATTGCGAGGAAAGCGATGAGGACGCCGTAGCGCGACAGGAAGCGGATGCCCGCCCGGCCACCGAGGCGCAGGAAGTCCGTGCCGAGGCTTGTCGTGCTGTCAGGCGTGCCGAGGCTGGCGGCCTGTTCGATGTGCTGCAAGGTCATCGGGTTGCCTCCTGCTTGGAAAGTATCGGGTTTCTCGGGATTATTCGGCGGCCAGCACCGCCGAGCGGGCGGCGGTCCAGGGGTTTTCCGGCCGCCTGAGGCCGAGGTTCTCGCGCAGGGTCCTGCCTTCATAGGCGGTGCGGAACAGGCCGCGGCGCTGCAGTTCGGGGATCACCAGCTCGACGAAGTCGTCGAGCCCGCCGGGCAGCCAGGGCGGCAGGATGTTGAAGCCGTCGGCGGCTTCGTTGCCGAACCATTCCTCCAGCTGATCGGCGACCTGCGTGGCGCTGCCGATGACGGTATAATGGCCGCGGGCCGTTGCCACCCATTGGTAAAGCTGTCGGATGGTGAAGTTGTGCTCGTCGGCAATCTGGCGGATCAGCGCCTGGCGGCTCTTCATGCCTTCGGTCTCCTTGCTCGGCGGCAGCGGTCCATCGAGCGGATAGCCGGTGATGTCGAGCGTCTGGCCGGCCAGCCCGTTGAGCAGGGCGACGCCGTCTTCGGGCAGGATGAGATCGTTCAGTTGCTGGTACTTGGCGCGCGCTTCTTCTTCGGTGCGGCCGACGAAGGGTGCCACGCCCGGCATGATCAGCACCTGCTCGGGATCGCGGCCGACGGCCGCCACGCGCGCCTTGATATCGCGATAGAATTCCTGCGCCGACGCCAAGTTCTGATGGGCGGTGAAGATGACTTCCGCCGAGTGGGCGGCGAGCTTGCGACCGTCTTCCGATTGCCCCGCCTGCACCACGACCGGGTGCCCCTGCACCGGGCGCGGCACGTTGAGCGGCCCTTTCACGCTGAAATGCGCTCCCTTGTGGTCGATGTCGTGGAGCTTGTCCTTGTCGTAGAAGCGCCCCGATTTCTTGTCGCGGATGAAGGCATCGTCCTCCCAGCTGTCCCACAGGGCCTTGACCGTCTCGACGTGCTCATGCGCGCGGGCATAGCGCTCGGCGTGGGCAGGCTGCGTCTCGCGATTGAAGTTGCGCGCGGTTTCGTCGCCGGCCGAGGTGACGACGTTCCAGCCGGCGCGGCCATTCGACAGATGATCGAGCGAGGCGAATTTGCGGGCGAGCGTGTAGGGCTCCTCGTAGGTGGTCGAGGCGGTAGCGATGAAGCCGAGATGCGTGGTGAGCGGCGCCAGCGCTGCAAACAGCGTCACTGGCTCGAAGCCGGCGATCTTGGCATTGCCGCCTTCGCGGGCGCCGAGCCCGACCGTCAGATTGTCGGCGAGGAAATAGGCATCGAACAGGCCGCGCTCGGCGGTCAGGGCGAGCTGCTTGTGGAACTCGAAATTGGTGGCGCCGTCGGCCGGCGCCTCGGGGTGGCGCCAGGCGGCGATATGCTGTCCGCCGCCGGGCAGGAAAGCGCCCAGTTTGATTTGCCCGGATTTGGTGGATCTGGTCATCGCGGCGTGCTCCTGGACGGATCGGAAAGGGGATCTCGGGTCAGTGGTGCGTTCAGGCGGCAAGGCCGACGCCGTAGGGCACCCCGGTTACACGGCATGCCTCGGCGACCGCCTGCCGGGCGCGGGCGTGGATGGCTTCCGACACCAGCACGCCATTGGCAAAATCCTTGTCGGAGGCGTAGATCGCGGTCGGCATGGTCAGCGCCTCGAAGAAGCCGAACAGCGGCCGCAACTGGTGCTCGACGATCAGCGAATGGCGCTCGCCGCCGCCGGTCGCGGCGAGAATGACGGGCTTGCCCCTCAGCGACGACGGATCGAGCAGGTCGAAGAAATGCTTGAAAAGCCCGGTATAGCTGCCTTTGAAAGTCGGCGAGCCGGCCACCAGGATGTCGGCGCCCAGCAGCCGTTCGACAATGTTGCGCGCCGCCGGGTCGAGGTCGCCGAGGCGCCTTGCCTGCGGCAGGGAAGCGCCGAGATCCTCGATATCGAAGACGGCCGAGGCCGCGCCGATGCTTTCGGCGGCCTGCCCGACGATGTGGCTGACGAACGCCTTGGTCTTCGAGGGCCGGGTCAAATTGCCCGACAGCCCCACCACGAGCTTTTTCGACATTCCTGGCTCCCTCTCAAGCGCTCTATTTTAAGATCTTGGGTCTAGCGATCTATGTTAAATCTAGAGAGTTTGTAGAATTAAGAGAGTGAGAAAATTTCAAAAGTAGCGCATTGGGCGAACGGAGTTTGCGGCACATCGCCCACAATTGGTTCATTCAATGCGGCGTACTGTGCCGTCGCAGTGCATCGACCAGCGATGCAAAAGCCTGCCAGCACCTTGTCCCGCGGGCTACGGTGAGTCAGGCCAATTTGATTCAAATCCGGCTGTGGATATTTGCTTTTGGGTAAATCGAGGCGGTCATCTTGCCGGCCGGCGGGCAACAGGGAGAAGCCGATGACAAGCGACTTTGCCGCCGCACACCTCCATCTCGAACGAGCCTGCCATTATCTGAGCGGCGAGGACGAGACGAGCCGCACGGCTCGTGCGGCACTGGATATCCTGATCGATGCAATTGTCGCAGCGCAATACAAGCGGCCGGTGGGAGATGTTGTGGAGTTTCCAAGGCCGGCAAAGCTGGGGCAATCCGCAAGCGGGAACGGGTAATCCAACCGGCGGCGTCCCTTTGCTTCCGCCTGATCACATGAACCAGGTTGCCACCAGGCCGATCGTCGCCGAGAAGATGGCGACGGTCGTTGCCCAGCCGAGTATGTTGGTGCTGCGGCTGTTCACCTGATCGCCCATGATCCTGCGGCTGTTCGTCATCAGCATGATGAGCAGCAGCAAGGGCGGTGTCGAGAAGCCCTGAACGATGCCGGACCAGACCAGCGCCTTCATCGGATTGAAGCCGAGAAAGTTCAGGCCAGCGGCGATCGCCGTAAAAAATCCGATGGCGAGGTAAAATTTGGGCGCCTCTCGAGCCCGGGCGTGCAGGCTGTTTTTCCAGCCGATGGCTTGTGCCACGTCATAGGCAGCGCCGGTGCTCATGACAGGAACCGCTAGGAAACCGACGCCGATCACACCTGCGGCGAACAGAACGCTTGCGGCCTGGCCGGCGAGCGGTCGCAGCGCCTCCGCGGCTTGCGCGGCCGTGTCGATATCGTGATGCCCCGCCTTGTAGAGCGTCGCCCCCGTCGACAGGATGATGAAATACATGATGAGATTTGAAAACATCATGCCGATGAGGATGTCCCGGCGCGAGCGGCGGAGTTCGCTGTCGGTAGCGCCCTTCCTTTGGCTGAGCGTTGTGCGCCCCTGGGCAATCTCCTCCTCCACCTCCTCATTGGACTGCCACGTATAGAGATAGGCGGACAGCGTCGTGCCGATGATGGCGACCAGGATCGACAGGAACTCGCGATTGAATTCGATCCTGGGGAGCAGCGTCCCGCGCAGCACCGCCGCGGCGTCCGGCTTGGCCAGAATGGCGGCACCGACATAGGCGAGCAGCGCCAGCGCCAGCCAGCGAAAGATGTTACGGATCAAAGTATAGGAGCCGAAAACCTGGAGGGCGAAGATGAGGGCGGCGACGAACAGCACGATCAGCGGAATGGGAAGCGGCACGAATATGTTGATCGCCGCGGCCATTCCGCCGAGATCGGCCGCTGCCTCGATCGTGTTTCCGATGAGCACACCCAACAGCACCGACCAGAGCAGCCACCGCGGGTAGAAGTCCTTGATGACGTGGAACAATCCGCGACCCGACACCTGGCCGAGCTTCGACGACAGGTAGACGACCGCGTACATCATCGGCAACGTCACCGGAGCCGTCCAGAGCAGGTCGGGTCCGAAACGGGCGCCGGCACTGGCATAGGTGCCTATTGCGGAACAATCGTCGTCGGCCGCCCCTGTTATCAGGCCGAGGCCGAGCGCTCGTCCTATGCCGCCTTTGCCCACCTTCGGTGGGATGGAATGATCGGAACCGGCCTGCCTCATTGCGACGGGACCGGGTTGCGAACGAAAGACGCGGCCTGCCATGCAATAATGGTAAGGATCGGTCGCGGCGCTGGTCTCATTTTGCTTCCTTCAACAACTTGCCCAAACCCGGCGTGCCATGACTTGTTCCGCGACGACGGGACAGGGGTTTTGTCTCAGGCAAAAAAGTTCGGGTTGACCGCTTCCGAACGCGAAGCGACTATCCGTTCGAGGCGAAGATCGCAGGAGGAACTGCAATGGACGAGCCCGGTCAGTGGCGCCACATGTCGAGCGCGCCAAGGGACGGCAGCAGAATCCTTGTCACGGTTCGGCCGTCCGAACAGGGTCCGGCCGAGGTCGACATGGCTTACTGGGCCCGCGCCGATCAGTTCGGCAGCGAAGGCTGGCGCGCCTCCGACTCGTCTCCAGGACGCATCGTCGAATATGCCGAACCCGAACTGAAGTGCTGGATGCCGCTGCCGTCGGCCAATCTCAGCAAGGGATCGATGCCTAGCCCCTGGGAGGGCGAAGATGTGCCGCTGGTGGATGGCTCCGGGATATGAGCGAGCGGGAAGGGTAGTTTTGATCGCTGGCGGGACAGCGCCCCCCTCTGGCCTGCCGGACATCTCCTCCACAAGGGGGGAGATTGGCCCTCATCGCGGCCTTCGCTAATCTCCGACGCTGCAAGAAGGGCGCGGCTATTGAAGCTGCCGATCTCCCCCCTTGAAGGGGAGATGTCCGGCAGGACAGAGGGGGTGTGAAGGAATGCCAACGTCCCGGTTGGCCCGCCTCGTTAGAACAGGAATGCGGCCGTGGCGGGGTTCGGGCCGGTGCGGCCGTCGGGCGAATCCATGCCCCGGATAAGCTCGAGGTCCTTCGCTTCCAACTCGAAATCGAAGACATCGAAATTGGCGGCGATGCGGTCCTGGTGGATCGACTTTGGAATGACGATCAGCCCTTCCTGAAGGTGCCACCTGACGATCGTCTGCGCCACCGACTTGCCGTGTTTCCTGGCGATACTTTCAAGCGTCGGATCGCTCAACAGCCGGCCGCTGCCCAGCGGGCTCCAGCTCTCAATGCGGATGTTGTGGCTGTCGTGGAATTCACGTTTGTCACGCTGCTGGAAGCGGGGGTGGAGCTCGATCTGGTTGACGGTCGGCGTGACGCCGGTCTCGCCGATGATCCGTTCGAGGTGGTCCTGGTTGAAATTCGAAACGCCGATCGACTTGATCCGGCCTGATTGCCTGAGTTCGATCAGCGTCTTCCAGGCCTCGACATATCTGTCCTGGCTGGGCACCGGCCAATGGATCAGGAACAGGTCGATCTGTTCGATGCCGAGCTTGCTCATCGTCTCGTCGAAGGCGCGCAAGGCGGCGTCGCGCTGATGCGCGCCATTGCGCAGTTTCGAGGTGATGAACAACTCGCTTCCCGGGACGCCGGCCGAGCGGATCGCCTGCCCGACACCTTCCTCGTTCTGATAGCCTTCGGCGGTGTCGATCAGCCTGTAGCCGGCCTCGATTCCCCAGCGCACCACCTTGGCGGTGATGGCTGGATCGACCTGCCACACGCCGAGGCCGATTTGCGGAATGGCGGAGCCGTCGTTCAATCTGATTTGTTCAGGTCTATTCAGTGTAATCTGTTCAGGCATGTTCAGGTCCTTCTGCATCGTTCCGCCCGGCGCAGGCTCTATCTAGTCTGAATGGCCGCCAAAGCCAGTCGATATCAGGAGAATGTGAGGAGACGGACGTGAAGCGCTGATCCTCCGCTTCGGGCCGACAGCTCTCTGCGACCCACGGACTCCAGGGAACTCTATACAGGACGACCCCACTATCGCGGATTCTGTGGTATTCTGTGGACGATCCGAGGAGGCGACTGCGTTGACCAACAGCTTGGAAGCCGAAGGGGCAAGAGACTGGTCGCCCCTGCTGGTCGCGGCAGAACAAGGCGATGCGGAGGCGGTTCGATCGGAATTGGCGGCTGGCGCCGACATCAATCAGTCGGACGACGGCGGCTGGTCTGCACTTCACCTTTCAGCCCTCAATGGCCGCACAGCTGTGGTGGAGGCGCTGATCGAAGACCCGGAAATCGACGTGAATGCCAGAAACAAGTGGAAGAGCACGCCCTTGAGCCTTGCGTCGGCCAAGGGACATTACGCGTGTATCTCAGTCCTCGTGAGACACCCCCAAATAGAGATCAACGCGCGAGCTGACTACTACGGCAGAACGGCTCTTATCGAGGCGGCGAAGAACGGGCATCTCGAAGTCGTCAAGTTGCTCGTGGAGAATGGCGCGGAAGTAAATCTGACCGACAAGACGGGGAGAAACAACGCGCTCAACGAGGCTATCAAGGGGCGGCACTACGAGATCGCGGAATACCTGCTGGATTCTGGGAAAGTGAGCTTTATCAACAAAGAGATGAGGCTAAACGCCCTGATCTGGGCTGGCAGCTGCCACAACCCTCAGCTTATCGAAAAGCTGGAAGCCGCGATCCACAGTTTCTTCGACGGCAAATAAGGGCCTCGCCCTTACTGTCGCGGGGCGCGTCCCTATCTCCCGTCACGTCGACGCGCTCGGTGGCGCAAGCGGCCCCGCGGCGCTTCGCATAAATTATTCAACCAAATGGTTGACTATCTCAAAGCGCGCGTCTATATTCAACTACATGGTTGAATTAGAGACACCCCAGATGGACGCGGTTTTTCACGCCCTTGGCGACGCCACCCGGCGGCACATGCTTCGCGATCTCGCCGATGGCGAGAAAACGGTAAGCCAGCTGGCGGAACCCTTCGCGATGTCGCTCGCGGCGGCCTCCAAGCACATCAAGGCGCTGGAGAATGCAGGGCTTATTCGTCGAGAGGTGAGGGGCCGCACGCATCTGTGCCGACTAGCCCCTGGACCGCTGGCCAGCGCCCATCAGTGGCTCAGCTTCTACGAGCGCTTCTGGACCGGTCGTCTCGATGTTCTCGAACGCCTTCTTCGCGAAGAGGACGCACGCAAAGCCCAGGATGAGTCCAGGAAATCGCCCAACCCGAATGAAGGAGACGAGCAATGAACCAGATGAGAAGCATCGACGCCTATGGCGAGCTGAGCGAGCCCGCCACGTTCACCATCCAGCGCCTCTTGCCCGGCCCCATCGAGCGCGTCTGGGCCTATCTCACCGAGAGTGACTTGCGCCGGCAATGGATGGCCGCGGGCCAGATGGAACTGAAGGCCGGCAGCTCGTTCGAATTGGTCTGGCGTAACGACGAGCTGACGGACCCGCCTGGCCAGCGCCCCGCGGGCTTTCCCGAAGAGCATCGGATGGAGGGCCGGATCACCGAACTCGATCCGCCGTCCAAGCTTTCCATCACCTGGGGAAACACCGGCGGCGTCTCCTTCTTGCTGGAGGCGAAGGGTAGCGATGTGCTGCTCACCGTCGTTCATCGCCGCCTGCCGGAACGTGCAATCCAGCTCAACATCACCGCCGGCTGGCACATCCACCTCGACCTGCTGGCCGCCCGCCTGGCGGGCAAGACGCCGACCTCGTTCTGGGACGGCTGGAGCCACCTGCGGGAAGAATACGACCGCCGTCTGCCGGCCTGATGTAACTCGCGGCGGCTATCCCTGAGGTCGCCGCCAGCAACACGAAGCAACGCTGAACCGATGAAACGTGCTTGCATCCCGCAAGCCTGATGGAGGAAGTCATGCGCAAATTGATCGCTGGAATGAAGATTTCCGTCGATGGCAAGATGGAGGGGCCCGACGGTTACGCCGATTGGGTCGACGCGTGGTCGGACGAATACGGCCTGACGCCGCAAATCGATGCCTGCCTGCTTGGCAGCGTCATGTATGCCGGCTACGAGCGCTACTGGAGCGCCATCCAGAACGAGCCCGACAAGCCGCTGCCGATGACCGGCAAATTGCCGAAGCCGGCCGAGCTAGAATGGGCCCGCTTCGCCGCGCAGACGCCGCATTATGTGCTGTCGAACACAATGACTTCGGCGGCCTGGCCAAAGACGCGCTTCGTGCGGAATTTCGAGGATATCGCTGCGCTGAAACAGCAGCCCGGCAAGGACATCTACCTTATGGGCGGCGCCCGAATTACCGCGAGCCTTATCGATGCCGGGCTGGTCGATGAACTCAGGCTGATCGTCTATCCGCTGCTCGCCGGTGACGGAAAGCCGCTGTTTGGGACGGCGAGAAATCGTCGTGGGCTCGAACTGCGCAAGGTCGAACAGCTTTCGGACGGCCGCGTCGGGCTGGTCTATGGGATCGGCTAAAGCGCGTCGCGTTCGATCGGCCTCATGCGACGCGCTTTTTGCGCGGCATGCATTAGCGCCAAGGTCAGGCAACGACGCCGCGGCAGGCCCAGGCGACATTGGCAAAGGACCTCGGGCCGTCGGGCCGGCCGGCCTCGTAGGCGTCGCGCATGGCGGCGTCGGTGCGCGCCCGCTCTTCCGGGTCGAGCGCGGCCACATATTTGCCGAGCGGCCCTTCGCCGGCGGCAATCGGCGCCCAGTAATCATCGAAGTTTTGGTAGTCCATGCGGATCATCAACTCGGTTTCCGTAACGTCGCGGAGACCCTGTTCGACAAAGGTCCGTTTCATTTCACCCGGCTGCATCATCGGCTGCGTGCAATAGCGGGCACGCAGCTGGCGTCCGCCTTCACTGAGCACCGCCACCGTGTCGATCATCATGCGCATCCCCGGCATGCCGCCGAGATGGTCCCATACCGTCGCCGCGACGACGCCGCCCGGCCGCACGACGCGGCGCATCTCGGCGACTGCCTTGCCGGCTTCGGGCACGAAATGGAGCACGAGCAGGGCCAGGGCACGGTCGAACGCGCCATCCTCAAAGGGCAGGGCGCAGGCATCCGCCTGACGGATTTTTATCCGCGGATCGGTGTTGCGTCGGATTGCCTCCTCGACGAAAACGGCCGAAAAGTCGATCGCCGCGACCTCGCCGAGGTCAGCGGCCTTGACGAGCGCGAAGGTCAGGCTGCCGGTACCGCAACCGGCGTCGAGGATCTTTTCGCCGTCGGCAAGCCCCACGAAGTCGATGAACAGCGGCGCGAGTCTTTGGCTCCAGCGGCCCATGAGCTGCTCATAGCCGGCAGCATGATGAACGTTGAAACTTGAAGTCATCGAAGCCTCCTCCCAAAGCCGTATGCTAGACTTCGGCGGCCGCTGACGAAAGCCACTTTTGGCGCGTGTTGGTTCGGCAGCCCGGAGCGCGCGAAGACATCGCCGGCCGGATTTGATGGCGCCGGCCAGCCAGCCTCCGTGGCCTCGACCACCTATTCGGCGGGCAACCCGCGGCGCTTCCATTCGCTGCGCGGCACCGGATTTCCAACACGAAAGGCAAACGACACGACTCTCGTCGCGTCCGGATCGACCTCGCAGCGAAAGCTCAGATCGTACCACTGCCCGTTTGCAGGGAACGGCGCACTGGCGACGTTCATGACCGTGCCGGCCTTCAGCCGATACTCAAGCAGGCTGTTTGGGAAATAGGGGGGCGACGCGTGCACCAATTGCTGTGCGAGTTCCGTGTTGCAGAGCTGACCGATCCGCACGGCGCGCGGCACATTTTTCATCGCGGTTGTCGCCACCGGATCACCGGTTGCTGATTTCGAGAACAATCTCTTCGCTTCCTGAAGCTTCAAGGGCCTTTGCACTTTGGCGACATCCGCTGGCTTGGGCTTCGGCGGCGGTGATGCGCCAGGCGACGGAGCCTGGTCTTTCCCCTCGACCGCTGTCACGGCAGGTGGCTGTGCAAGATCCTGGTTACTGGGAACTTGCGGCGCTGGCGGTTGTTCCGAACCATCCTCCGCACTGTTGCCGTCCAGAGACTTGCGAGGACCGGCGTCCTTCTCACCGAATTGGAAGACAGGTCTCTGCGCGGTGACCTCACGGCTCGTCGGCGTCTCGACCTTGGCTTCCGGCTGCTTTTCCGGCTTGGGCGGTTCAGCGGGGGACGGAGGTTTGGTTTTTTCCGGCGGTTTAGGCGGCGGCACGATATCAACTGCGATGGGCTGCTCCTTCTGCGGCTGCGGGGGCGACAGCGGCAGTGCGGACAAAAGAAGCGCGGCGGCGAGCAAATGCACGACCGCGGAGGCAGGCAAGGCCCACCCGAATACCCGGCGCTGATCCCGTATGTCGTCTCTCATTGTGACCGGTGTGTGGAATGAAATATTGGCGGCATCAAGCATCGATGCCGCCAGACGTCGAAATAACCTGTTGCGAATCGAAAGTCGGCGGCTGCAATGCGGCGCGGCATCCAATCGTGTGGCATCGGCGCCCGCGCAGGGGACCGGGCCAGCAGCGCATGCATCAAGTCGTCATTTCAGGCGGCTAGCAGGCACGCCCTGCCGGCACGGTGTCGCCGGTTGAAATCACAGGGAAACCGATAGCCCGCCGTCAACCGCCAGCACGTGCCCGTTGACGTAAGCGGCAGCGTCGGAGGCGAGAAACACCACGGCTCCGCCGAGCTCCTCAGGCTGGGCCCAGCGGCCCGCGGGGGTTCGTGCCTCGACCCATTTGGTGAAGGCCTCGTCGTGCATAAGTGCGGTGTTGAGCTCGGTGGCGAAATAGCCGGGGGCGATGGCGTTGACGGTGATGCCGTGACGGCCCAGCTCAGCGGCAGTGGAGCGTGTCAGCCCGTGCAGGCCCGCCTTTGCCGCCACATAGGCGTGAATGGTGGGGCGGCCAAGGATCGCTGCGACCGATCCGGTGTTTATTATGCGCCCGAACTTGTTTGGCAGCATCAGGCGCACCGCGTCGCGCATCATGCGGAAGCAAGCCGACAGATTGACGGCAACCACATGGTTGAAATCCTCGTCCTGCCATTCGACCAGCGGTTTCCGATGCTGGATGCCGGCGTTGTTGACCAGAATATCGAGGCGGCCGTGGCGTTCGACGATTCCTTCGAGCGACGCCCTTGAGATCGCCGCGTCGGTGACATCGAACGGCAGGGCTTCTGCACCGATCCTTTCGGCCGCCACGGAAAGGGCGGCCACGTCGCGGGCATTGACGATCACCGTCGCACCGTTTTCGGCAAGTGCCTTGGCCATGGCAAAACCAAGACCACGCGAGGCACCCGTGACCAATGCGACACGGCCCTTGAGCGAGAACAATTCCGGCATTGAGATCCCCTATGAAAAGGGCGGGAGTTTCCTCCCGCCCAAAAGCGCTATTTGGCGACGCAGGTGTCGGCTGTCTCCGGAGTGCAGACATCGAGGCCCGTGTAGGTCGGGTCGGCCGGCGGAGCCTTGCCCTCCTTCATGTCCTTCAGCGCCATCATCGTCTTGTAGCCCATCTCGAACGGCCGCTGACCGACCTGGCCAAGGGAGAAACCTTCCTTCATCTGGTCGATCTGTACCGGAAGCGTGTCGGCAACGACAAGGGCCAGGGCTTTCGAGGCGATCTTGTCCTTGTACGGTGCGACCGCGGCGCGGTTGGCGTCGGGAATGAACTGCGGGAAGCCACCGGTTGGGACGAATGCGTCGAGGTTCGGGTTTTTCGCCATGATATCCTCGAACTGTTGCACCGAAAGCGGGAAATCATCGTTGGTGTAGAGCGGACAGCCTTCGATTTCGGTCCAGCCGTTCTGGCCCATCAGCCGATCCCCGGGCGAGGCCGCCGATTTGGTGCCCGAAAGCGTATCGCGAATGCCCTGCATGCGCTCGTTGTGGTTGGCCGCCGCGGCGCCGCCGGACTGGATGCAGATCGTGCCGCCTTTGGGCTTGATCTGCATGACAAGCTTGGCGAGGTTCTCGCCGATCTCATAATTGTGCGTGCCGATATAGGCAACGCGCAGATCCTTGTTTTCGGGCAGGAGATCGGAGTCCCAGGTGAGGACCGGGATGCCGGCTTCCTTGGCGGCCTGCAGCGCAACCGCCATCGCGGCGGCGTTCGATGGCGACACGGCGATGCCGTCCACCTTCTTGGCCACGAGATCCTGCACGATCTGCACCTGCTCGTCGCCACCACCATGCTCGCCGGGGCCGATATACATGCACTCCACGGCGCCATTGGATTCGGCCTCGGCTTTCTTGCAGCCGTCGCGTGCCTGGTCGAAGAAAGGATTGTTCATGTTCTTCGGCACCAGGGCGAAGGTGTATTTCGCCTGGGCGCCGGAAACGGCAAGCACCATTGCGCCAAGCGCGACGGCGGCCGTCAGCAGATGTTTTTTCATGTGACGTTCTCCTCCTTGGTGTGATGTCCCGCAAGCCTCCCGCCGGCGGGTTTCTAGCGGCGTTTTTTGGGCATCAAGACTGCCAGCGACGCGGCGAGAATCGATTTGCCGCCCGTTTGCATGCCCAAGAGAACCGCAAGAACGATGAAGGCGCCGACGAAGGCACCCTGCCAGTTTGAATCGATGCCGGCCATCAGCAGCGCATTCCTGATCACCTCGAGGAAGGCCGAACCGATGATCGCACCGAAGGCCGTGCCGGCGCCGCCCATGAGGCTGGCGCCGCCAATGACTGTCGCGGCGATAACGCGCAGTTCGTAGCCCTGGCCCATGGCATTTATAGCCGAACCGTTATAGCCGAGGAGCAGGAGCGAGGCGAGCGCGGCGGTGAAAGCCGAGAAGACATAGGCCTCGAATTTAATCCAGTTGACCGGAACGCCGGTGAGCCGTGCCGCCTCCTCATTGCCGCCGATGGCGAAGAGATGCCGGGCCCAGGCTGTGAAGTTGAATACGAAGCCGACAATCAGGGCCAGGATCACCATGGTCCAGAACTGTGACGACAGTTCTGGTATCCAATGCGGTGCCCAGTCGTTCGGACCATGCCGCGGCCATTTCCACTGACCGATTGCCTTCACAATCGGAGCATCGGGCCCGAACTGGTAGAGCATCTGGTTGGCCGAGAATACGACCGCCAGCGAGCGCGCGACGGACAGCATGCCGAGGGTGACCACAAAGGACGGCATCCCGACATAGGCGACAAAGAATCCGTTGACCGCGCCACAGGCCAGACCGGAGAAAAGGCCCATGGCGAAGGCGACGTACCAGGGATAATGCCAGGTGAGGAACAGGCCGGCGACGATGACCACGAGACCCATGACGGAGCCGACCGACAGATCGATACCGCCGGTGATGATGACGATCGTCATGCCAAGTGCCATGATGCCGAAAGGTGCGAAGTTGCGCGTCACATTGGCGACGTTTTCAGAGGTGCCGAAGCTCGGCTCCATCGCAGTCATCAACATGACGAGCGCGATGAGCGCGATCATCACCCAGAAGGGCTGACTTGAAATCACACGTTGGAGAACTGTTTTTTCCTTGGTCGGGACGAAATCCGACATGGCCGGCCGGCCATGTTCTTCGACTGACCCCCGAACGCCAACTGACTCCTGAACACTATTCGCCACGGATGGCCCCCGTTATCAGTCCAGTGATTTCCTCGGGCGATGTTTTGTCGGCTGGCTTGTCGGCAACTTTCGAGCCCCGCCTGAGGACGATAATGCGATCTGCCACGGCGAACACGTCAGGCATTCGGTGACTGATCAGCATGACGCCGACTCCTTGTGCTTTGAGGCGTCGGATCAGTTCGAGTACTTCCGCCACCTGGCGCACCGAGATGGCGGCCGTTGGTTCGTCCATCAGCACCAGCTTGGCATTTGAAAGCCGGGTCCGCGCGATGGCGACCGCCTGGCGCTGCCCACCCGACATCTTCCTGACGAGGTCGCGCGGCCGGGTTTCCGATTTGAGTTCCTTGAACAGCGCTGCCGAGCGATCGATCATCGCCTGCTTGTCAAGAATCCTGATCGGCCAGAAGCCCTTCTTGATCTCGCGCCCCAGAAAGACGTTCTGCGCGGCCGTCAGATTATCGGCGAGCGCCAGGTCCTGATAAACAACTTCGATCCCCTTGGCGCGAGCCTGCACGGGCTGGTGGAAGTGGCACACCTCGCCCTCGACTACAATTTCGCCGTCGCTCGGAGGAAAATTCCCGGCCACAGTCTTGACTATCGTCGACTTGCCGGCGCCGTTGTCCCCCATCAGACCAACGACTTCGCCTCGCTCCACCTGGAAGCTAACGTCGGTCAGGGCCTGGATAGCCCCGAAATTCTTGGAGACGTGGCGAACCTCAAGCACCGGCATCGCGGTCCTCCCGGGACAACATTTTATCGGTCTTGTCCCTGGTCTATGCACAGCAGCTAATCAGCGAAACGTATTCAACACAATCATTTATTAGGTCAGGCATTTATTAGGTCAGGCCTCCCGGCAGTGACACGCGTCGTCTTAGGCCGTGACCTTGTAGCTGCTGCAGAACACCGAGGGCTCGGCCGGTCCTTAAGACAATCACCAGGCGATCCTCAGGCTTGCGCCGCTTCATATCCGTTTCGGGTGAAATGAGTAGGCATTTTGCGAGCGGTGCCAACGCCTCGGGTATGGAGCGCGGCAGAACACGGCTTTGCGTCATTCAAACACACGAGGACAGTGGCCAAGCCTGTCCCTAGCGTGCGTCGGCCAGAGCGCACGTCAGGAGATGAACCCGCATTCGGGGGAGGCGAGGGTGAAGTGTTGAAAATCCGCTCCTTGCCGGCGCTGCACGAGAGGGATATTCGGTCATGAATTTCAAAGGTTTGATCAAGCGTGCCGAGACAGTGGAGAGAGCGTTCAAGGAGCTCGAAACCGATTTGGCGGATGCGTTTAGCGAATGTCTCAATGTGGACGATCAGTCGCCGTTGAACGACGTCACTGTGCCGGATGAGACGGTATCGGATGAGAATCTCGCGGCAACGGATGACAGCTCGCAACTCGAAGCCAATGCGGACGCCTTCGAGACCGCACGACGGCTGTCCCCCCATACGCAAACCCGGCTGGCTGCCTTAAATGCGGTCGATGGGCTCTTTCACGACGCGCAGGAGTATCTGGGGGAGATCAATGCGAAACTGTCGGAGATCGCGACCTCGCATCATCTGACGGGCGAATTCCTGAAACTGCTCCACGGCGACATTCTTCGCGCCAACGAATTGGAACTGGCAAATACCGGCCTGACCGCGCAGCAAAGGGTGCTGTCCGAACAGCTCCACGATGCAACCAGAAAGCAGCGCGAGCGCGACAGCGCTATCGAGGCCCTGCAGCAGCACGAGGCGAGCCTGGTCGAGGACAAGGAAGCACTTCGCGGCGCGCTGGCTGCGGCAAGGCTGGAACTCGTCGTCGCAGGCAATGCGAGCGCAAAACGCGAGGCCGAGTTCGGCGAGCTTGTCAAAACACTCTCGGCCAGAGCCGTCGAGGCCAACAGACGCTCGCGCGAGAACGAGATGCTGCGGGAGAAACATGTCAGCCTGTCGATCGACCTCGACAAGGCGCTGAAACGGGAGGCCGAGGCCCGGCACAGGCTGGACGAACTCTCGACTGTCCATGCCAATGATGCCGCGCAGGTTTCGGAACTGCTGGCCGCGCTTGGCAAGAGCGAGAAAGAGGAGATGCGGCTGCAGAAATCGCTCGATATGGCGCAGGCAAAGCTATCGGAAATAACGGAAGCGGCCCGCATCAGGGACGGTGACAGGGAAGCCGAACTTGCACGCAGTGTCGCGGAGATGACCGGCTTGCGTTCTGAAATCGAGGATCTTCGATCGCGACTGGAGGCCGCCTCCAACCACAACAGCGAAGCCGCCAGCGAGATCGCCAGGCTCAAAGCCCAAGCGAGCGACGCGGTGGCGGAAAAGCAAATTGTCGAGCAAAAATTGTCCGCCCTCACGAAGGAGAGCGAAAACGACAAGATGAACCTTTCCGCAATCAGCGCGAATTTTTCGCAGCTTTCCCTGCAGCAGGCATCCGAACAGATACAGTTCGACGTCCAGCGGCAGGAATGCGAGGATCTGCGAGCCGAAGTCGCGTCGCTTCAAGCCCGGGTCAAGGAACTATTGCCCTATGAGCGGCTCCACAAGGTCACCAACGCCAGACCGCGTGAAGACGGCGTGGTCGAGATCACCGCCGCGGTGGCGGAGAAGGCCCGCGCCAGCAGGCGGCGCCTTCGCCTGCGCGCTGCATCCTAGCTCAGGCGCAGCTGTCTGAATTTCGACTGGTGCGAAGCGGACATCCGTCAATGGATGGTGGGTCGAGCGTGAGGCTGGCCTTCCCTGCGTTGGCCTGCGATAGTGCACGCCGGGGAGGCGGAGGGGGCTGAGCATGCGGCTATTCACAAACCGGAATCACCTCCGGTGGAGGATATTGGCCTTCATCGCCCTTATTACGCTTTCGCCGAAAGCGGCGTCGGCCGACACCATTACGCCCGACCGGATCGCCGCGGCCATTGCGAAGCTCGAATTACTGGCCGAAGGCGTCGTCGCGGATGGTAGCGTGCCCGGTCTGGCCATCGGCGTCGTGCATGGCGACGAGGTGATCTTCCTCAAGGGGTTCGGGCATCGCGAAGCCGGAAAACCGGAGACCGTCGATGCTGACACGGTTTTCCAGATTGCCTCGCTCTCCAAGCCGGTCTCCGCCACCGTCGTGGCGGCGCTGGTCAGCGACGGGATCGCTTCGTGGGATTCCAAGATCGCCGACCTCGATCCGGCTTTCCGGCTCGCTCAGCCCTATCCGACCAGCGAACTCACGGTCCGCGACCTGTTTGCGCACCGCAGCGGGCTTCCCGGCACCGCTGGCGACGACCTCGAGGATATCGGCTATGACCGCGCGGAGATCCTGCGCCGGCTGCGGTTCGTGTCGCCGTCATCGAGCTTTCGTGCGGGCTATTCCTACAGTAATTTCGGACTGACCGAGGGTGCCGTCGCGGCCGCGAAGCCGACGGGTAAATCATGGGAAGAGGTCTCCGAAGAGAAGCTCTACCGTCCGCTTGGAATGGCCTCGACCAGCTCGCGTCATTCGGACTTCATCAAACACGCCAACCGCGCCGAGCTCCACGCCAAAATCGATGGCGCCTGGACCGCGAAGGTCCAGCGCTATCCGGATGCGCAGGCGCCAGCAGGCGGCGTCAGTTCCACCGCACGCGACCTCTCGCAATGGATGCGCCTTGTGCTCGGCAACGGGGTCCATGCCGGCAAGAGACTCATTGCCGCCGATGCGCTGGACCAGACACATATTCCCTTGACGGCTCGCGGCAAGAATCCCGTCTCCGGAGGCGAGGCCTTCTACGGCCTCGGCTGGAATATTGAATTCGGCCGGCACGGGCTGATCTGGGGTCACGCGGGCGCCTTCAGCACCGGCGCACGCAGCCTGGTGATGCTCTTCCCCGAGGAGAAGCTTGGCATCGTCGTCGTCGCCAACGCCTTTCCGACAGGCGTGCCGGAGGGGCTGTCCGACAGCTTCGCCGATCTCGTTTTCGACGGAACGCTGGGGAAGGATAAGGTAAAGGCATGGAATAATATCTATGCGAGCATGTTCGGCCCGGTGATTGCGGCGGCCAAGGCCACCTATGCCGCGCCGCCCTCTCCAGCAAGTCCGGCCGAGCCGGCCAGTGCCTATGCAGGCCGTTACTTCAACGATTTCTTCGGCGATGCTATTGTATCGGGCGAAGGAGACACTCTTGTCCTCAAGGTCGGGCCTGCCGGCGCGCGGTCCTATTCGCTGAAGCATTTCGACCGCGACCTCTTCGTGACCTTCCCCGATGCCGAGATGCCGGACAGGCCCTCGGCCGTCAGCTTTGCCGTCGGCCCCGACGGCAAGGCGTCGGCCATCACCGTCGAATTTCTCGACGACAATCATCTCGGCACGCTGCAACGCGTGGGAGATTAGAGCACTTCCAGGAAAGTCCGGAGCGGCTTTCCGTCCATAATTGCGTAAAAACAGATATTTGGAGCGGGTCAGCGACTATCAAAAGCTGAACCGCTTTAGGTCAAAATTCAATCAGCTGGCTGCCGCCAACAGCCGAGATGGTCAAAAAGCAGTCAAGCTTATTATGGTAGGAATCGCCGATAGCGGATTCGACAAATCATGCAAAGACCGACTAACGAGACCAGTCGGCTTTCGTCCCAAATTGGAGACCAGCAGGTGGCCTGGGTGCAGAATTGGGTCTGGCTAGTTAATTGGAACCCGCTGATCGATGAAATCGGTCACATGGCTGGCGAGGCCCTTGATGGCGGATTGCGTAGGATTCTAGAAGACGAGCTCAAGGAAACCGATACAGATGCATCTCCACGGCAATGGGCATCGTGGCATTTCGATGGTCCCCGACCGATTGCCGCTTTGTTCGGAATTGATCAAGGAACAGACATTTTACTCGTTCGGATCGAGGTGCCAGACAACCTTTCTGTACGCGCCGAGACAACACTTGATCTGATGAAGTCATACGCGTTTGTGGCGCCGGGCTGATCGTCCGCAATGGGGTCGAACCTGGTCGTTGAGTGTTTGGCTGGTTCTCAACTCAAAGACGCCGGGCCGAACTGAAGCAATTTGAAGCAATCGCCGCTTCCCGACTTCAACTGCGTCAGGAAGGGTTTCGACCGGTCGAGCCATTCCTGGTGCGATCTGGCATCGGCTTCGATTTCATTGGCCGGTGCAAGCTTGACGAAGCCGCGCCCCGTGCTGAAAAGCCAGCACGCGCGGGCGAGAAACCGCCTGCTGCGCTGGCGCAGGAGGTCGGCATCATAAAAGACGTCGAGCACCTCCTGCTTGATCTTCCGTTCCTTTTCGGGATTGGCGATCGCAACCTCGATCGGCTCGCCGCCGATTGCATCCTGCAGGTCCTTGTAATCCAGGGCGATCTGGGTGGTGGCATATTTGATGTCGCTCTCGTCCCGGACGATGTTGAACCATAGCGTTGGGTTGAGCTCGTTGACGACGAACGATGCTTCGAAATCGCGCGACAGATTCAGGATATCGAACCCCTGGACATCGACGTCGCGCTCGACCAGAAGGATCTGCGAAACCTGCTTGGCGAGCGCCGTTCCGTGGGCGCTGACGGCGGCATTGTTTCCGCCGTGTTCCGGACTGACATAGGCACCGCCATCATCCAGCAGCGCGTCGAATTCGCCGAGGGCCTCCACGACAGCGCTGCCGCGGGCAACACGCGCCGCCAGTTTGGCGAGAACCTGCTGGAGCTCCGTTTCGCGTTTGCGCTGGTCCTGATAATTCTGCTGAAAAAAGAAGATGAACAGGGACACGCCAATCCCGATCAGGATCACGCCCAGCTGCGAAAAGATATTGCGATAATATTCCAGCAGCTTTTCACGATGGCGTACGTCGTCACGCACACTGTGCGCCACGCGAAGATTGACGATCAGCGAAACGACCAGGAGCCCGGCGCCGACCAGGATCAGGCCACCGATCAGCAGGTAGCCATGTCGTGAGTTGAAGTCCATTGCTTTGCCGCGCTCCCGAAACCCCAGACAGCGCAGACTAATACCATTCCGCCTCAACACCTACGATCATCCCCACCATTCGGCCACTGTTCTTACAGCCAGGACTACGCTCGCCATCCGCCTCGTTTCGTGGCGGTCTTCTCGCAGCCGGATTCAGGCCGCGTGCTTGGAACCAATGACCGGCGAGACTGTTCAGCTATGACTTTGATACGACGCCGACGTGCCCGGCCGGCTGGGCATGCGGCGATCTTGAGGAGTTCTCATCATGAAGATTTCGTCCAGATTTCGTTCAGTCGCAGTTGCCGTCATCGCTGCGGCGGCAGTTAGCTTTGCCAGCGTCGCGCATGCCGACAGCGGTACGATCCGCTTCGCCGTCTACAAGGCGGCCTTTTTCATCGGCGGCTCCGGAGGCGAGGGCACACTGACCTTCCATGGTCGCCGATATCCCATCTCGGTCGGCGGCATCTCGGGCGGCCTCGCCTTCGGCGCCTCCAAGACCTATTTCAAAGGTACCGTGCGCCACATACGCCGCGCCCGGGATGTGACGGGGGTGTACGGTGCAGCGGGCGGTGGCGGCGCGCTCGGCAAAGGAGCCCAGGTGATCGTCATGACCAATGACAAGGGTGCCCAACTCGAACTCACGGGCAGGCAGGTAGGCCTGCAAGTCAATGCCGATCTCAGCGGTATGAGCATCTCGCTGAAATAAGGACAGTCACTGCATTCGTTATTCCTTGGATGGGCCGGATTTGGCCGCTCCAAACCGCAACCCATCCATCAGCAGCGACACCAATCGGCGCGAGCGGTCGCGCCAGTCCTTGGTGTCCGGGGCCGAATAGATGCCGCCCAGCGCATGCAGCACGTCGGAGGCATCGACATCGCCGCGGATCGAGCCGTCGGCGACCGCAGCATCGATCAGCCGCCGCAAGGCGAGCGTCACCCTGCCGGAAACGTCGGAGAACAGGGTTGAGTTGGTCGTGAGCAGGATGCGCAGGCTTGTCGACAGCCCGCGCTTGGTGGCGATGTAGTCGACGAAGCGCTGCATCCATTGTTCGAGCGCCATGTCGGGCGCATGATCGCGGGCGAGTTCGTCGGCCGCCTGGCACAGTCCTTCCACTTCGCGCCGATAAACCACCTCGACCAGGTGCTCGCGGGTTGGGAAATGCCGGTAGAGCGTGCCGATGCCGACGCCGGCCTGCCGCGCAATCTCCTCCAGCGAGGCATCGACGCCTTGCGCGGCAAAGGCTTTTGCCGCGACCTCGACCAGCGCATCGCGGTTGCGCTGCGCGTCGGCGCGCAGCGGCTTTGCAACGGCGGCTTCGGTTTTGTCTCCAGAAATGACGGGCGGCTCCGCGGCCAATTTTTTCTCCAGTGCTGATCCGAAGCATACCCGGATAGGCAGGCCCCGTTTCAAGAACGCAGACGCTTCCACCTTCGTTACGTCTCCGACAAATATAATCGCAAGTAAATATAATCACAGGATCGGGTCTGGGCCGGCGTTCCGGCAGGCGAGGCATCTTGCCCGCCTCCAGTGCACGGCCCGTGGATGACGTCCGGAGGATGACGACGGAGGATATTTCCTCGCGGCCGGCACTCGTCATCTGTTCGGCCGATGCCGTGGGGCAAAAATGAGCCCATGTTGAGCACGATCCCCTCAGGATCATTGGACTGTCCTGCCCCTACAGACAGTTCAGAGAGCACCACCGGCTTGGGCCGGTGGTGCTTTTTTGTCTCCAGGCACGACGGCCGGCTGCCTGCCAATTTCCTCCAATTTTGATCATTTTCGATCCTGGGCTTGAACAGGACGGAGCAGGCCCTTAGGTAATAAGCGGAGGCGCCTCCGATTGTGGAGCGCCTTTCTCATGTAATCACGGGATCGGGTATGTCACGTCTTTCGACCTCCCAAGCCGCAGCCCTCCCGGAGCTCGCGCCAAGTCGAACCGACCCCCTCTGCCCTGCCGGGCACTTCCCCCAAGAGGAAGATAGCCTTCACCTAGCCATAAGCTGACCTTGCCGCTCGCCGGCCGGGCACCAGATCATCCCCTCCCGCGTCAAGCAACTGGAGCCAGACGCCCCATGACAAGCAAAACCCGAACTCCAATCCAACTTCGAATCAACGGACATCGACATGAGCTGGAGGTCGAACCGCGCGTTACCCTGCTCGACGCCTTGCGCGACCATCTCGGGCTGACCGGCACCAAGAAGGGCTGCGACCAGGGCCAGTGCGGCGCCTGCACCGTTCATATCGACGGCCAGCGCGTGCTGGCCTGCCTGACGCTTGCCACTCAGGCTGAAAGCAGGGACATCACCACCATCGAAGGGCTTGCCGGGGAGGATGGCACGCTGCATGCGGTGCAGGCCGCCTTCCTCGAACAGGATGCCTTCCAGTGCGGCTATTGCACGCCGGGCCAGATCATGTCGGCGGTCGCCTGCATTCGCGAAGGCCATGCCGGCTCGAATGAGGAGATCCGCGAATACATGGCCGGCAATCTCTGCCGCTGCGGCGCCTATCCGCATATCGTCGCCGCCGTGCGCCAGGCGGCCATGGAGGCCGCGTCATGAGAGACTTTTCGTATCTCCGCGCCGGCTCCGTCGATGCAGCCCGTGAGGCAGCAGCACTTCCCGGCGTCATGCTTCTCGCCGGCGGCACGACGCTTGTCGATCTCGCGAAATGCGGCGTTGCCGAACCCGAGACCGTGGTCGACATCACCCATCTCAAGGGACTGGACACGATTGCCGTTGATGACCGGGGCGCCACGATCGGGGCGCTGGCCAGGATGAGCACCGTCGCCGACCATGCCGGTATCAAGAGCCGGTTCCCTGCCGTTTCGGAGGCGCTGTGGCAGGCGGCATCGGCGCAGCTGCGCAACATGGCGACGATCGGCGGCAATCTGATGCAGCGTACACGCTGCCCCTATTTCCGCGATCCGGCGAATTTCCCCGCCTGCAACAAGCGCTCGCCCGGCAGCGGCTGCTCGGCGATTGGCGGCGTCACCCGCGGCCATGCCGTGCTCGGCACCAGCGAGGCCTGCGTCGCCACCTATCCCGGCGACCTGGCGGTTGCACTCGTCGCCTTCGACGCGATTGTCCATCTCGGCGACCGTCAGATCGCCGTCGATGATTTTTTCCTGTTGCCGGGCAGCACGCCCGAAAGGGAGCATGCGATTGAGTCCGGCGAGATGATCACCGCGATCGGCATTCCCGCTTCGGCGGCCGCCCGCCGCTCGACCTATCTCAAGGTCCGCGACCGCCAGTCCTATGAATTCGCCGCGGCAAGTGCCGCGGTCGGCATCGAATTCGAGGCCGACGGAAGGACGATCCGCGATCTGCGCGTCGCGCTTGGCGGCGTCGCCACCAAGCCATGGCGCGCCCTTGCCGTCGAAGAGGCGCTGAAAGGCAAAGTGCTCGAGCCGGAGGTCGTCAGGCAAGCCAGCCTGCTCGCCGTCGAGGGCGCCGTCGACCGTGGCGCCAACCACTACAAGATCGAACTGGCGCCGCGCGTCGTCGCCCGCGCCATCCTCAAAATGGGAGAAACGGCATGACCGTTCACGAGTTGAGAACAAGACCCGGCGATGCCAAACGCGGCGACGCTTCGGACGGTGCCGTCCTCGCCGATCAGGTCGGCGGTCGGCTGTCGCGCGTCGACGGCCCGGCCAAGATCACCGGTGCCGCCAAATACGCCGTCGAGCAGCAGCTCGAGGGGCTTACCCATGCGGTGCTGGTCGAGAGCACCATTGCCGCCGGCCGGGTGCGTTCGATCGACACGGCCGCGGCCAAGGCGTCGCCCGGCGTGCTGCTGGTGCTGACGCCCGACAATATCCTGCCGCTGAGAACCGCAACGGACTGGCTGGGCACGCCGCCGCCGGACGTCGCCTATTGCCCGCTGGCGCGCGACATCACCTTCAGCGGCCAGCATGTCGCGGCGGTGGTGGCCGAGAGTTTCGAGCAGGCGGTCGCCGCCGCGGCGCTGGTCAAGATCGCCTATGACGAGGCGCCGGCGATCGTCGACCTCAGCGATCCAAAGGCCGGCGACGGCATCCCCGTCGATGCGATGACCAAGGAATGGGGCGAGGCGGAGACAGCGTTCGCCTCGGCTCCGGTCAGGATCTGCAACGCCTACAACACGCCGCGCGAATACCAAGCGCCGATGGAGCCGCATGGCCTGATCGCAAAGTGGCAGGGCGACCAGCTGACGGTCTGGGAGCCGAGCCAATGGCTCGACGGCATGGCGCGGACCTATGCCGAATGGTTCGGCGTGCCGTTCGAGAATGTACGACTGGTCTCGCCTTATATTGGCGGCGGCTTCGGCTCCAAGGCGTTTGCCTATGGCTACGGCGCTGTAGCGGCAGTCGCCGCGAAAATGCTGGGACGGCCGGTGAAGCTGGCGGTCACCAGGCCGCAGACCTTCACCGCCTATGGCGGACGGGCGGCGACGCGCCAGACCGTGGCGCTCGGCGCCAACGCGGAGGGCCAGATCCAGTCGATCGTGCATCGCGGCGTCAACGAGACCTCGGTCGACGGCATGTGGGTCGAGCCGCTCGGCTCGGTCACCTCGGTCATGTACGCGACGCCGAATTTCTCGTCGCGGCAGAACGTCGTGCGGGTCAACACGGTGGTGCCGGGGGCATTGCGCGCGCCGGGCGAGAACCCGAGCGCCTTCGGCATCGAAAGCGCCATCGACGAGCTCGCCTATGAGGTCGGTATCGATCCGCTGGAAATCCGGCTCAGGAATTATGCCGAGCAGGATCCGCATGCGAAGAAGCCGTGGTCGACACGGCAGCTGCGTGAGGCCTTCGCGGCCGGCGCCGAAGCCTTTGGCTGGTCGAAGCGGAACCCCCGGCCGCGTTCGATGCGCGACGGCAGCCAGCTGATCGGCTGGGGTGTCGCGGCAGGCACCTATCCGGTGCGGCGCGCCTATGGCGAGGCGGTCGTGCGCATTCTCGCCGACGGCTCGGTCGAGGTCGAAAGCTCATCGATCGACATGGGGCAGGGCACCTACACGATCCTGGCGCAGACCGCCGCCGAGGTGGTGGGCGTGCCGGCGGAAAACGTCGTCGTCAAGCTTGGCGATTCCCGCTATGCCCGTGCTGGCGTCACCGGCGGTTCGCGGCTGGCCGGGGTGATGACCGGCGCCGTCCACAAGGCGGCGAGTGCCGCGCTCGACCAGCTGATCGGGCTCGCCATCAGCGATCCGGCTTCGCCGTTCCATGCGCTGCAGGCCAACACGCTCGTCGTCGCCAATGGCCGCATCGCCTCGCCGCGCGGCAACGGCCCTGAAGTTTCCATCGCCGAACTGCTCAGCAGCGTCGGGCGCGAGCATATCGAGGCGAAGGGCGACACCATGCCGGCCAATTCGACGGTCGAGGACCGCTACAAGAACTACACCACCATAGCCATGGCGCTGCCACACACCGAGGGCGACTATTCCCGCCACAGCTGGTGCGCGCATTTCATCGAAGTCCGTGTCGACGAGGACTTTGGCACGGTTCGCGTCTCCCGCGTGGTGTCGGCGCTGGATTCGGGCCGGCTCTACAATCCCAAGCTCGCCGAAAGCCAATGGAAGGGCGGCATCATCATGGGCATCGGCCAGGCGCTGCTCGAGGAGGGCATCGTCGACCGCCGGCATGGGCGCATCGTCAACGACAATTTCGCCGACTATCTCATCGCCACCAATGCCGACATTCCCGACATCGAGGTGATCTCGGTCGGTATTCCCGATCCGCATTCCTCGGCGCTTGGCGGCAAGGGGGTCGGCGAGCTGGGCATTGTCGGCGTGGCGCCGGCGATCGCCAACGCGGTATTCCACGCCACCGGGAAAAGGGTGCGGGACCTGCCGATCACGCTGGAGAAGCTGATTTAGGCGGAGGTTGGGACTGTCGGCGCATTGGCGATTGTCAAAAGCCGAGGTGACGACCGATCTCCCCACGAGAGGGGAGATCGGCAGCTTCAACGCTTTGCCTTTTTCAGGCTCACCACGACAGACTGAATGCAAGCTTGCCGAAATGCCGGCCGCCGGCCGCCATGTGGGCGTAGGCCTCGGTCGCCTGATGCTGGCTGTAGACCGTGTCGATGACCGGATCGATACGGGCGGCGCCGATGGCCCGCGCCGCGTCGCGCAGGTCGGATACCGAACCGGTGTTGTTGCCCACCACCTTGAGTGCCTTGATGATGATCGGCAGCAGGTTCGTGGTGGCCTCGGCGCCGGTGACGAAGCCGATGGCGAACACCGTGCCGCCGAGCGCCGCGGCATTGATGGAGCGGGCGAAGGTCGCCGCGCCGCCGGTTTCGACGATCAGGTCGGCGCCCAGCCCGTCGGTCAACTCGAGCACCTTGGCGTCCCAGTCCGGCGTCTCACGATAATTTATGAGATGATCCGCACCCAAGGCCTTGGCGCGCGCCAGCTTTTCGTCAGACGACGAGGTGATGATGACCGTGGCGCCGGCTGCCTTGGCCAGTTGCAGGGTCAGGATCGAGACACCGCCGGTACCGAGCAGGACGACGACCGACCCCGGCCCGGCATCGGCGGCGCGAAGCGCGTTCCACGCGGTGGTGCCGGCGATCGGCAGCGTCGCTGCCGCTTCGAAGGACAGATGCGCCGGCATCGGCACGACGGCATTGGCCGGCAGCGCGACATATTCGGCGAGCGAGCCGGGCAGTGTCAGCCCGCGCATCTCTCTGGTCTCATAAGGCCGCGGACGGCCGCCGATCCAGCGCGGTTTTGCATGGGCGATGACGCGGTCGTTGATGGCGAGCCTCGACACGCCCTCGCCAATGCCGACGATCTCGCCGGCGCCGTCGACGACGGGAATGAGCGGAAAGCTCGGACCTGGATAGTTGCCGCTCGCTATCGCGACATCGACAAAATTGAGGCTTGCGGCGCGCAGGCGGATCAGCACTTCGCCGCGCTGCGGTTCAGGCGTGGGAACGGTGGCCGCGCGAAACGCGTCCAGTCTCGGGGCAGTCAGTTCGATCGCTTTCATGTCTCACTCCGGTTGATGACCGATTGATGGGCCGGGATTGAGTGAAACTAGCTGCTGCGCTATTGGTATATAATCCTTGGCTTTTACATTTGAGCTCTGCGCCTGATGCAGCAATCGCACGAACCTGCAGCATTGGTCGAAATGGCCGCCTTCGCGGCAATCGCTGAAGCACGCTCCTTCACCAGGGCGGCTGCTCGCATCGGCCGCGACGCGACGATCCTGTCGCGGCGCCTTGCCTCGCTGGAAGAGCGGTTGGGCGTGCGCCTGCTGCACCGGACGACACGAAGCGTATCGCTGACCGAGGTGGGTTCGGAATTTCTCATCCGGGTCCGCGCCATCCTGGCTGCGGTCGACGAGGCCGAGGCTGCCGCGTCGGCGCATGCCGGCGGCGGGCCGCGCGGCGTGCTGCGGCTGGCGCTGCCCGGCTCGTTCGGGCGCATGTGGATCGGCCCGCTGCTGCCGCAGTTTCTCGCCGAATTTCCCGATGTCCGTATCGAGGCCGAGTTCTCCAACCGCTTCGTAGATCTCGTCGCCGAGAATTTCGATGTCGCCGTGCGTCTCGGCGCGCTGGAGGATTCGCGGCTGGTGGCGCGCAAGGTCGCTACACGGCGGCGGCTGCTGTGCGCCGCGCCGTCCTACCTCGCCCGCCGGGGCACGCCGACTGAACCTGAAGCACTGCTGGAACACAGTTGCCTGGGCTTCTCAGGTTTCCAGACCTTTCCGGCCTGGGAGATGACCGACAGTTCGGGCCGGCGCGTCAGTATCGAGGTCTCCGGGCCGCTGGTCACCGACGACGCCGAGGTGCTGGTCGAAGCCGCCGTGCAAGGCGTCGGACTGATGATGAGCACGGATTGGCTGGTCGGACGCGAGCTCGCCGACGGCCGGCTGGTGCCAGTGCTGGAGGACTGGACGCTTGCCGACGAGGGCGCCGTCTATGTCGTCATGCCTTCGGCCAAGGGGCAAGCCGCCAAGACACGTGCCTTCGCCGACTGGATCGGCAAACGCTTTGCGCCCGTCCCGCCGTGGCGGAGGTGAGGGTGCTGATCTCCCCCCCCTGAGGGGGAGATGTCGCCGAAGGCGACAGAGGGGGTCGCGGCGCGTGAGGCGTCAGCGCCGTCTCTCGTAGAGGAAGGCGTCGGCGATCTATGTGAGACGACCCCCTCTGGCCGCTTCGCGGCCGTCTCCCCCTCGAGGGGGGAGATCACGTGCTCAGCCGCCTCCGCCTCCACCACCCTGCTTGATGAAATGACCGAGCAGATCCATCGGCACCGGAAACACGACCGTCGACGAGCGCTCACCGGCGATGTCATGGAGAGCCTCGAAATAGCGTAGCTGCATAGCCTGCGGTGCTTCGGCAAGCATCTTGCCGGCCTCGACGAGCTTTGCCGCCGCCTGCTGTTCGCCGTCGGCATTGATCACTTTCGCACGCCGCAGCCGTTCCGCCTCGGCCTGCTTGGCGATGGCGCGGACCATGTTCTCGTTGAGGTCGACATGCTTGATCTCGACATCGGAGACCTTGATGCCCCAGGCATCGGTGCGCTGGTCGAGAATCTCCTGGATATCGCTGTTGAGCTTGTCACGTTCGGCCAGCATTTCATCGAGCTCATGCTTGCCGAGCACCGAGCGCAACGTGGTCTGTGCCAGCTGGTTGGTGGCGGTCATGAAGTCTTCAACCTGGATCACCGCCCGCTCGGCGTCGACGATACGAAAATACAGCACCGCGTTGACCTTCACCGAGACGTTGTCGCGCGAGATCACGTCCTGCGGCGGGACGTCCTGGACCACCACTCGCAAGTCGACCTTCACCATCTGCTGCACGAAGGGGATGAGGATGATAAGGCCGGGGCCCTTGACCCCGGTGAAGCGGCCGAGCGTGAAGACCACGCCGCGCTCATATTCCCGCAGGATGCGAATGGCCGCGGATAGGAACATGACCACGACGAGCGCTGCTGCCAGATAGGCCACATAACCGATGATCATTGCCTTGCTCCATCGCTTCTCACATTGCGGCGCCGTATCGTCAGCACAAGATCCCTGACATCGGCCACCTCGACGCTGTCGCCCACTGCAAGCGGTTCGTCGGCTTTTGCCCGCCAGCGCTCGCCCCGGGCGAGCACGTGGCCCTCACTGCCCTGCCAGTCGAGAACCTTCGCCGGCAGCCCATGCATGGCCTGTGCGCCAACACGCGGAACGTTCTTGCGGGCCGCCCACAGATAGCTGCCGGTCAACAGCGCCAGGCCGAGCGTCAGGACGGCGGCGGTGCCGATAACGGCCCACGACATCTCGAAGCCGGGCCCCTCGATCCTGAGCAGCATGGCTGCGCCCAGCAGAAACGCAGCCACGCCTCCCAGCCCAAGGACCACAGTCGGGTTCAAGGCTTCGACGACCAGGAAGATGATGCCAAGCAGCATCAAGGCAAGGCCGGCATAGCTGATCGGCAGGAGATTGAGCGCATAGAGTCCGAGCAGAAGGCAAATCGTGCCGATCACGCCGGGCGCGACCGCGCCCGGGCTCGTGAATTCGAAGACGAGGCCATAGACGCCGACCAGCATCAGGATGACGGCAATATTCGGGTCCGTGATGACGGCGAGAAGCCGGATGAGCCAGCCTGGCTCGAGCGTTTCGACCGGCAGCCCCTTCGTCGCCAATGCCTCTTTTTTGCCGGCGATCTCGACGGTCCGGCCGTCGGCCAGTTGAAGCAGTTCGGTGGTGTCGCGGGCGACGAAGTCGATGACATGCTGCTGCAGCGCCGCGCCGGCCGACAGGCTGGCCGCCTCGCGCACGGCCTTTTCTCCCCATTCGGCATTGCGCCCGCGCAATTCAGCCAGGCTGCGGATCAGGGCAACGGCATCGTTCGTCGCCTTGGCGATCATCGCATCGCCCGCGGGTGCGTTCTTCTTGTCCTTGTCCGCCTCCGGGCCATCGTTCTTGCCGCCGGGAAACGATGGCAGCGGCCCGCCCATCTCGATCGGCGTTGCCGCGCCCAGATTGGTGCCGGGCGCCATCGCCGCCAGATGGGCGGCGTAGAGGATGTAGGTTCCGGCGCTCGCCGCATGCCCGCCGGCCGGCGCGACATAGCCGATGACGGGAACCGGCGAGGCGAGAATGCCGGCGATCATCTCGCGCATGCTGGTGACCAGCCCGCCGGGCGTATCCATCTGCAGGATGAGAGCCTGGGCATTTCGGTCCGCGGCCACCGCCAGCGCTTCCTCGAGCTGCCTGGCACTCGCCGGACCGATGGCGCCGTCTATCTCGACGCGCAACACAATTTTCTCCCGGCCGTCCGCCTCTCCGGTTGCTGAAGAGGGACAAACGGCCGCAACAGCCACGAAAGCCGCGGCAAGCAGGACCGCACGCGCGAGTTTCACGCTCAAAGCTCCACATCTAGGAATATGGGCTGGATTTTGCCGAAATCCATGACGCGGCGCGGCGGGTGACGCATCGCACGGTCCTGCTGGGCGTCGGCCTGCTCAGCGGCGGCTACGGCACCGTAGAAGCTCCGCCAATCGGGCACGTTCCGCGTCTATGAAGATCCCGACGACATGTCGACGAAGTCGGCGGCCGCACATGAAGGCGACCGGCGGGCTGTCGCCGTCATTCGATCACACCTATGTTTTGCGCATTGGAGCCATCTCTGGCGGGCTTCTATTGCGCGGCGTCCTCCTGGATTGTCTGTTCCTGGATTCGGGCGGGTGCCCCGAGACACTGATCGTAGCCGATGGTGCAATTATTCAGACATTCGTTGCGCCCCTGGATGGATTTGACGCTGTTGTAGTCGATCGGCACAGCCTGGCATTTCTTCTGGCACGCCTGGTCCTTCTCGGCGCAATTCGTGCCGTGGCCCTTAGGGTACTTCTTCGTGGTCGCTTCAGCGTTCAATGGCATGACGGCCAGCAGCGCCAGCAGCGTCGGTATCAGTCGGAGCATACGCATGGATCCTCCCTTGCGCGTTAGACCTCTGCACTTGGAGGCAATGTTAGCGCGCCACTTCCGCTGGCCGCATCACCCGTGCGGGGGATGGACGGCAGCGGGGCCGCCGCTAGCCCAGGCAATTTCCCCGTGGTCGGTTCTGATCGTCATCGCTCCGGCCGGCAGCCGATCACAAAACGCGACGACGTTCAGGCAGTCATATCGCGCGCTGGGCACGATCAGACCGTCATAATCGAGGAAATGCGCGGCCTCGCCGATGTCTTGCGACCTCGGATATTCGGCGTGCTTTTCCTGATACGAAAGCTGCCCGTAGCGCGCGGTGTCGAGGCCAAGGGTCTGCAAGGCTGCCAGGTCGAGCAGTCTGAGCGTCCGGTCCAAAGCAAGATCGATCTCGAAGAGATTGTATCTGACGCGCGAAGGGATCACTGGCTGCCCCCGCGTCAAGTGGAATCTCATCTCGCTCAAGGCACCTTCGCGCTCTTGCGAGGTGTAGAGCACGTCGAACGTCCCATCGTCCCAACGGCCGCCGGAGTTCGAGCACTGGATCGGGCTGCGGCCCTGGCGCACCACACGCCAAACCGTTCCGGAGTATTCGACCGGAACTATTGCCTCGATAGCGTCGATGAGCCGGCTATCGCGTCGTTTCCGCCCGGCGATCGCCAACTAGAGAAAGACCTCGTTCTCAAGCCGGTCGATGACTTTGAGCACGTCGAGAGCACGGTCGTCGTGAATGAGATCGATTGCTCTTTCGCCGTTCAATTGCGGGTGGCGAGCGTAAAGCCAGGTGCGGATATCGCTTGGCTCGTAGAATTCCTGCAGTCGGCCGACGATATAGTGCAGGTCTGATAGAATGAGCTCGCTGCGCGGCTGGGGCTTGATGTCGCCGGCCTTCCACCTCGAAACCGTGGCCTTGGACACGTCGGTGATATTTGCAATATCGGTTCCCTTGAGACCGCCAAACGTGCCCAATTCGTCCAGGAACCTGGGGACCGCCCGCAACGCCGTGCTCATGCTTTTCTCTCCGGCTGCCGAGCCACTTCGCGTCGGACCAGCCCTTCAATTGCGCTGTCGCATTTCGGTTTCATAAAAGGAAAATATGAAACAGGAATGTTAATGTCAATCACCCGTTCGGTGCGAAGGCCCCTGGAGCCAGCACTTCAGGCCTGAAGTAGCGCCAGCTCTTCCGCGCTCAGATGGCGTGCCTTGCCTTTGGCAAGCTCGCCGAGCTGCAATTGGCCGATCGCCACCCGCACCAGGCGCAGCACCTCGATATCGTAGGCGCCAAGCAGCCGGCGGATGTGGCGGTTGCGGCCCTCGTCGAGCACGATCTCCAGCCAGGCGGTGCTGGTGCCGCTTCCACTCGATCGAAAATCAATCGCCTGAATTGCTACAGCGCCCTGGTGTCGCCGGTAATGCCACGGGACAATTTGTTTTGTATAGTCCTTGATGCCACGTGGCCGACGATGGTTCGATGACTTGGGAAGGGAAGATCATGCGAAGCGGATTGGCGAAATTCGTCGTGGCGGGTTGCGTCGCCGCTCAGGTCGTCCTGCAAGCGGCGCAGCCGGCGTTTGCCGCGCCGTGCGGCTGGACGGCGAAACTGGAGGAAGAGGAGGGCGGCAAAGTGCTGATGGCGTCGGTCTGCGGCGGATCGAATGGCGGCGCCCAGCTGACGCTGGCCTGTTTCGGCAAGCCGACGCTGAGCTATGATTTGGGCGACAGCGGTCCGCAACTGGAACCCGGCATCGCTTCGTTCGCGTTCAAGGCCGGCGGCAAGGCGGTGACCAAGACGCTTCAACTCGAAGAAATGTACAACACCTTCACCGTGGAATTGAGCAGCACCGACCCGCTGTTGGCCCTGCTGCGCTCCAAGGGCGAGGTCACGGTCGCCTCGGGCAAATATGGCGAGAACAGCTTTCCGCTTGCCGGCTCATCCGCCGCCATCGGCAAGGTGCTGGCCCAGTGCGGCAAAGCCAAGGCTTCTTCCGACAATGAAGATTGATGAACCCCTCACATTTCGATTTGAATCACGCGAGACGTTGGTCGCGAACATAGAGCGTGATCCTGCTGATCTCGATCCCTGGACAGGGCTTGTCGAGTTGGAGGCCGAGGAAAGCAGCCTGGACACCGCGGTGTCAGTTCTCTTGCGGGCAATTGATGCTGTATCCGACAGGGAACAGCTTTGGCGGGCAGCTGCCTGACTGTCGAGTCGCCGCCAGCAGTTCAGGCCTGAAGCAGCGCCTGCTCTTCCGCGCTCAGATGGCGTGCCTTGCCTTTGGCAAGGTCGCTGAGTTGCAGAGATCCGATCGCGATCCGCACCAAGCGCAGCACCTCGATATCATGGGCGGCGAGCAGCCGGCGGATATGGCGGTTGCGGCCCTCGTCGAGCACGATTTCCAGCCAGGCGGTGCTGGTGCCGCCGCGCAGCAACTCGATCGAGCGGGCCGCCAGCAATTCTCCGTCGACGGTCGCGCCGGCGCGCAACCGCGCCAGCATGGCCTCGTCGGGCAGCGCGCCGATCTGCACGTGATAGGTCTTGGCGACATGCGAGGCGGGATCGAGCAGGCGCTGCGCGAAGCGCGTGTCGTTGGTCATCAACAGCAGGCCTTCGCTGGCCTTGTCGAGGCGGCCGACGGGCGAGACGAAAGGCAGGTCGAGGCCTGCCAGGCAATCATAGACGGTGCCGCGGTCCTGCGGGTCGTCACGGGTGGTGACCAGCCCGCGCGGCTTGTTGAGCATCAGATAGACCTTACGCTCGGCGGCGACGCGGCGGCCGTCGACCTCGATGCGATCGCGGCCTGGATCGACGCGCATCGAGCCGTTGCGCACGATCTTGCCGGCGACCCGCACGCGCCCCTCGGCAACCAGAAGCTCGGCCTGCTTGCGCGAGCACAGGCCAAGCTTCGACAGCGCGCGACAGAGGCTGACGCCGGGAGGCTGGGCCCCGGGGGCAGGGTGTTGCCGGGCAAGGTTCGGTCGTGGCGACATGGCGTTGTCTGTGGATTCTTGTATACGAGCATCCCACTATAGCCGGCCGCCGGCTATGTCCACGGAAGGGAACTGCATATCGTTTGCGTCGTGCGCAGCGGCTGCGAGGACTTGCATGAAAACAGCCATTCGCCTTTGCCTGCTGCTCGCCTTGTTGCCGACATCGCCGGCGCATGCCGGCTGGCAGGCAGTCGAAAAGGTCGAGACCTATGCCATCTCAGGGCAATCCGGCCCGGAGCTCTATGCCTCGATCGGCGGGCGCGGACCGCTGCTCGGCGAACGCCGCGTCATCGCGCATACCAATTTCAAGCTGACCTGGGTGAGGGACTACAAGCCGCAAGGCGACGCCTGCGTGCTGGTGTCGGCGCAGCCGAAGCTGATCATCACCTACACCTTGCCGAAGCCGGCCGCGCGGCTGCCGGGCGCAATCCAGAAGAACTGGGAGGTTTTCGCAACCGGCCTCGCCGCCCACGAAAAGGTGCACGGCGCCAGCATCGTCGACATGGTGCACAAGATCGAGGCGGCCACCATTGGCCTGACCGTCGCCGATGACCGTGGCTGCAGCAAGATCAGGACGGAAGTGACGAGACGGCTCGCCGGAATTTCGCAGGCACAACGGCGGGCGAGCCGCGATTTCGACCGGGTTGAATTCGGCCCGGGCGGCAAGCTGCGGCAGCTTGTGTTCACGCTGATGACCGGCGGATGAAGCTGCGGGGGCGGCGCAGGGTACCACCTTGCGGCCTCACGCCTGCGCGGTCGGATAGAGCGTCAGGATGTTGACGTTGACCCTTGGCGGCTGGCTCACCGCATAAAGGATGGCGGCGGCGATGTCCTGGCTTTCCAGCTGCTCCATGTCGCCCAGCCTCTGCTCGACCGCCTGGCGCACATCGGCGCGCATATTCTGGGTGAACTCGGTCTTGACGGCGCCAGGCTCGATGCAGGTGACGCGGATGCCGTCCTTGCCGATCTCGCGGCGCAGCGATTCCGCCATCGCGCTCACCGCGTGCTTGGTGCCGGAATAAACCACCGAAGGGTGGATATAACGGCCGGTGCCGGACGAGACTACGACGATGTGGCCGGCGCCTTGCCGCTGCATCGACGGCAGTGCCGCATGGATCGGATAAAGCAGGCCCAGGATGTTGACGTCGACCATCCGGCGGTATTCTTCCGGCGTCGTGTTGCGGAACGGCGCGGCGACGCCGACCCCGGCAACCGCAAGCAGCATGTCGAGCCGGCCGTACTCCTGCTGGACCCGCTCGACCATCGCCGTGGCTTGCGCTTCGTCGGCGACATCGACGGCAATCGGCAGTGCCGCGCTGCCGGTCTCACGGATCCGCTTCGCCAGATGGTCCAGCCGCTCGGCGCGCCGCGCGGCAATCGCCAGCGTGGCGCCCTCGGCCGCCAGCGCCAAGGCGGTGGCCTCGCCGATGCCGGAAGAGGCGCCAGTCACCAAGGCGATCTTGCCGCTCAGTTTTCCTGTCTGCATTCTTTTTCTCCTGACGCTTTGGACCGGCCGTGAAGCTAGGGCGCGGACATTCTGGAACAATGCTGATCGAAAAACCGAATCCACCGTTAGGGTTTTGGCCCCAGCAAGCCCACGTCTGCGCACGAACGGGCCTTGACGCGACCGGAGGTGTTGCGTCTTGATACGGGGGCTGCGGGGCTTCGCATGAAAACAGCTGATCGACTACGTCTGCGGGTGGCTTGTTTGCATGCGACGCTTGCATGCACCCCCGCGATCCTCTCGCGACCGACAGGTCTGAACGCCAGATGAAGGTCCTCGTCGTCCATTGCCATCCCTGCGCCGACAGCTTCAGCGGCGCGGTGCGCGACACGGTGCTGGAGACGCTTGCCGAAAGCGGTCACCAGGTCCACCTGCTCGACCTCTATGCGACCGGCTTCGATCCGGTCATGCGCACGCAGGAATGGCGCGGTTACCACGACAAGGCGGCGAACCTGCAACCGGTGCACGAACATGCGCAGGAGCTGCTCTGGGCGGAGGCGGTCGTCTTCATCTATCCGACCTGGTGGTATGGCCTGCCGGCGATGCTGAAAGGCTGGCTGGAGCGTGTGCTGGTGCCGGGCTTCGCTTTCGAGATGCCGACGGCACGACGCGGCCCGCGGCCCAAATTGCGGCACATACGCCGGGTGATGGCAATGACCACATGTGGCGCCACGCCGCTGATGTCGTGGATCATGGGACAGCCCGGCCGGCGGACCCTGCTGCGCGGCTTCCGCTCCGTCTGCCATCCGCTGTGCCGGACCAAATTCCTGGCGCTCTACCGGATGGACAGCGTCTCGGCCGCCGGACGCCAGGCACATCTGCAGCGGGTCAGGAAAGCGGTTGCCGGTCTTGGCCGCGCTGATGCCGTTGCCGCCACGGTGCCTGGCTGATCAGCCGGGTGGGCCGTCGCCGGCGCGGGCAATCGCTTTGGACGGGCGATTGCGCCAGGTTGGTGTTGGAGACGGCCAGTTGTCGAAGTCGGCGCCGCCCCTCATCGCCCTGCCGGGCGTTTCTCCCTGTAAACGGAAGGGCAATCGAATATGGACTTGACGGACCCACCTACCGAACGCTGCAACGCCTGAAACGAAAAACCCGCCTCGGAGGCGGGTCGTTGGGAGCCAATTAGCACCATACCCAAATTAGTAGCATAGCTGCCGGCACAAAGCAAGAACAAAATACGCCGTGGCGATAGAAAATCCGAATTCCTGCTCGTCCGAGGTCGCTGCTCAGAACGATTGCAAACTCGTATTCCTTCGCCCCACTTGGCATCTCCCGCAGGGGCAGGGCAAATCGCATGTGGATTCTTACGAAGAAGGGACCCCCACCCTTAACCCCTCCCCACAAGGGGGAGGGAACGCTGCCGCGTGCCTTTACTTCCCCTTGGCGCCGAAAAGCAGGCAATTTGCCGAGGTCGGCGCCGACGGAGGTCTCCCTCCCCCTTGTGGGGAGGGGTTAGGGGTGGGGGTCCTTCGTAGAGCGAAAGCGTAGAGCGAAAGCCTCCGCTTTCCATCTGCGATAGCCCTGCCATAAACGGGGAGATAGACCCGGCCGCAACGCTGGCGCTATGCTTGCAACGTTGGCGCTTTGCGAAATTGTCAGCGTCCCTCGCTCCGTCTACAACGACGCCAGCAAGCAGGCATGGGGCGGCGCAAACCCGTGAAGTAAGGGGCTGATTCAAATTTAGGTCTAAAGCGATTGCTCGCCATGACATTGGCAGGGTGGCTGCTCGCCCAACCGAAACCAGCCGGACAGATGAAAGCTGCGCAATGACCATCACCATCTACCACAACCCCAATTGCGGCACTTCGCGAAACGCGCTGGCCATCATCAGGCAGTCCGGCGAGGAGCCGGAGGTGATCGAATATCTGAAAAATCCGCCGTCGCGCGAAAAGCTCGTCGAGCTGATCGCAGCGATGGGCATGACGCCGCGCCAATTGCTGCGCGAAAAGGGCACGCCCTATGCCGAACTCGGCCTGGGCGATCCGAAGTGGAGCGATGACGAGATCATCGATTTCATGCTGGCGCATTCGATCCTGATCAACCGGCCGATCGTGGTGACGCCGCTCGGCACCATGCTCGCCCGACCATCCGAAGCGGTGCTCGATATCCTGCCCAATCCGGATATCGGCCCGTTCACCAAGGAGGACGGCGAGATGGTCATCGACGCCAGCGGCAAGCGCGTCGGCTAGATATCGTCTTATTTCGATCTTTGTCGAAATTCTCTTGACGTGCAGCGATTCTGGAAATAGCTTATTTCCATGAAACTCGAAAAAGCAGCCTCGCAACTTGAAGCCCTCGGCAGCCCGACGCGGTTGCAGCTCTATCGGACGCTGGTGCGGGCGGGCGATGAGGGGCTGCCGGTCGGGCGTATCCAGGACAGATTGGGCATCGCTGCCTCGACGCTGTCGCATCACCTCAAGCGGCTGGTCGACACCGGCCTGGTGACACAGGAGCGCCAGGCGACCACGCTGATCTGCCGGGCCAACTATCCCGCCATGCACGGGCTCATCGGATACCTCGCGGACGAATGCTGCGCCGACGCCACCTTTGCGCCGGCATCGGCGGAAGCGACGGCCAAGACGGCGGCATGATTTTTTTGCCACTATAATTCGAAATTACCGGAAGGATGGAAGACATGGAGATGATCGAAAAACTCCCCGTCGCGGTGATCGGCGCCGGGCCGGTCGGTCTGGCGGCAGCGGTCCACCTGATCGCGCGGGGCATTCCTGTCAAAGTCTACGAAGCCGGCAATGCGGTTGCATCCAATCTCAGGGATTGGGGCCATGTCCGTGTGTTCACGCCCTGGCGCTATTGCGTCGATCAGGCGGCCAGAAACCTGCTCGAGGCGCATGGCTGGCGGATGCCTGAGCCCGAGGCATTCCCAACCGCGGACGACCTCGTCGCGGATTATCTCGAGCCGCTTGCAAAGCTTCCGCAATTGTCGCCGTCGATCGAAACCGGCGCCCGGGTCGTCGGCATTTCGCGCTGGGGCGCCGACAAGGTGCTGAGCAAGGGACGCGAGAACCGGCCGTTCATGCTGGCGGTCGAGACTGCCGATGGTACAAGACGCGACAGCGCACGTGCCGTCATCGATGCTTCGGGAACCTGGCAGATGCCGAACCCGCTCGGCGCCGGCGGAATTCCTGCAGAACGCGAGGCCGAATTTGCCGACCGCATCGCCTACGGCATCCCCGATATTCTCGGCCGCGACCGCAGCCTTTATGCGGGGAAGACGACGCTGGTCGCCGGCTCCGGCCATTCGGCCGCCAATGCGGTGCTGGATCTCGCCAGCCTGGCAAATGTGGAGGCCGGCACCGCTTTCATCTGGACAACGCGCGGCACCGACCTGGTGCGCATCTATGGCGGCGGCGATGCCGACCAATTGCCGGCGCGCGGCGAACTCGGCGCCGAAGTGCGCGAACTCGCCGAGAGCGGCGGCGTCAGGCTGGTGAAGGGCTTTGCGGCTGTTTCGATCCGCGATGCCAACGGCCGGCTGGTCGTCGAAGGCCAGACCGGGGACGGTTTGCAGGCGCTTGGCCCGGTCGACCGCATCATCGCCGCGACCGGACAACGCCCGGATCTGTCGCTGACCCGTGAGCTTCGGCTCGAGCTCGATCCATGGCTGGAAAGCGTCAAGGCACTGGGACCGTTGATAGATCCCAACGAGCACTCCTGCGGCAACGTGCCGCCGCACGGCCACCGTGAGCTCAGCCATCCAGAGCAAGGGTTCTACACAGTCGGCATCAAGAGCTATGGCCGCGCGCCGACCTTCCTGCTGCTGACCGGCTATGAGCAGGTCCGCTCGGTCGCGGCGGCGATCGCAGGAGACATGGTGGCGGCCGACAATGTCCAGCTTGTGCTGCCCGAGACCGGCGTCTGCACCGTGCCGCGGATCGGCATTGCCGACAAGGGTTGCTGCGGCGGTCCGGCGCCGGCAGTGGTGGATGCGTGCTGTGTCGCCGACGCCAAGGCGAAGGCGGTCGGCAAAGGCGGCTGTGGCTGCAGCGTCGCGGCATGAGTTTTTCGCCGCCTTCGCCGGCCATCCTGCGCAGCCGCGGCGCGATCATCACCGCGCTTGGCCTGACGCAGATCATGGCGTGGGGTTCTTCCTACTATCTTCCCGCGGTTATCGCACCGGCAGTCTCCTCCGATACCGGCTGGCCGCTGGCATGGGTTGTCGGCGGCCTGTCTCTCGGCTTGCTTGTGGCCGGATTGATCTCTCCGCGCGTCGGGTCGTCGATCGAGCGGCATGGCGGCCGCAATGTCCTGGCGTTCAGCGCCGGATGCATCGGGCTCGGCCAGATCGGGCTGGCTCTTGCCCCTAATCTTGCGGCCTATATCGCGGCCTGGCTGATCGTCGGTCTGGGCATGGGGGCGGGGCTTTACGATGCCGCTTTCGCAACGCTTGGCCGCCACTACGGCCACGGCGCGCGCTCCGCCATCACTATGCTGACGCTGTTCGGCGGCCTTGCCAGCACCATCTGCTGGCCGATCTCAGCCTTGCTGCTGGGGGAGGTCGGCTGGCGCGGCACCTGCCTGGTTTACGCCGCCTTTCAGCTGGCAATTGCGCTGCCGCTCTATCTCGTGATCCTGCCCCGGGAGCCGCCGCAACCGGCAGTCAAACCGGGAGTGAAGAAGGCGGCACCCATTCTCGACAACCAAGCCGATCCGTCGATCATGATCGTTCTGGCCGCGACCCTGACACTCGCAGCGGTGATCTCGTCGACACTATCGGTGCATCTGCTCACAATCCTGCAAGGCAGCGGCATGGCGCTTGCCGTAGCCGTAGGGCTCGGCGTGCTGGTTGGTCCATCACAGGTGGCGGCGCGCGCGATCGAGATGATGATCGCGCGCTACCACCATCCGATTTTCACCAAGTTTGCCTCGGTTACGTTTGTGGCGATCGGCGTTTCGACGCTCTGGGCCGGCATGCCAATCATCCCGCTGGCGCTGGGCTTCTACGGCGCAGGGATCGGCCTGGAATCCATCGCGCGGGGGACGTTGCCGCTCGCGCTGTTCGGCTCTAACGGCTACGCGAGACTGATGGGCCGCCTCGCCATGCCGAGCCTGATGGCCCAGGCGGCGGCACCCTCGGCCGGAGCATTGCTGCTGGAGCGCTTCGGCCCGCACGGGACGTTGGCCGCGCTTTCAGGCCTTGCGCTGGCCAACGTCATCCTCGCATGCGGCTTGGGCTTGGCGGATGCTCCGCCGGCGGCAATCGCAGGTTCAAACCCGATAGGATTTGGCCCTGCGTTCGGCGCCTTCAACTGGAGAGCGGGAGATCTTCCAAGGGATCGACAAGGAAAGACGCGGCGATCAGATCGTCCGCATCGAGGCGCAGTGAGCCTTTGGCGCCGCCCATAATGGCGGCAACCTTTTGAAACGTCTTGATCTCATGCTCGGTAATCTGGGCACTTTGCATTCTGGATTTGAGGTCAGCGACGCGCAGCCCCAAACTGTGAGACATTCCGATTTTACGGTTCGACATGGTAAGATGCTCCTCCCCGGCCCATGTTTGTTTTGCCACCCGCCCTTATTCGTATTTCCTCCGCCTGCCTAAATATGAGGCATCGCGATACAGCGCCCGAACGCCCGATGCAAGGGAAGGTTCCGGCGCGCAGCGGTCACGAAATAATAATAGGTAGGAAGCACGGCCGATGGTCCGGCCGGAGGTAGGACTTAGGTACGACGCCCCGCCGGACAGAGGGCTCCGGTGGCTTAGCGGCTGGCGAGGACCATGCGGTTGCCTTCGCTGTCGCGAAACTCCGCCACCGTGCGGCCCGGCTGCCACGGCGCTTCATGCGCTTCGGTGATGATCTCGACGCCGCCCGCTTTCATGGCCGCGATTATTGCCCCGACATTTTCGTCGACCAGCACCAATACAGGCTCCGCTCCGGGAGCGTCGTCGGCGCGCCTGACAAAATGCAGGTTCGTCACGGCATGCGGAAATGCCAGCTCGATCCAGCGCCAGCCGCCATCACCCATCTTCTGGTCGGCCATGACCTGGCAGGCGAGATGCCTGGTGTAGAACGCCTTGGCGCGGTCCTGCTCGAACACCGGAAGCTCGGCAAACTGGATATGCATGATCGTCTCTCCTGCTTGATGGCTGCCGCGCAGCCGCCCACGCGGGAAAGACGATGCGGGCAACCGAAAAGATTCTTCGGCAAGGAGAATCTTTTCAGCGCAGCCGGTCGTCCTTCGTTCATACCAACCAGTCAGGAGACGACGATGGACTACGCGCTCATTCGATACGGTGTGAACCAAGCCGACCTGGCAGATAATCGCGTGCTGGTCGAAAAAGTATTTGAAGCGCTGGGCGAGGCGGCACCGCCGACGGTGCGTTATCTTGTGCTCGAGCTGGACGACGGCTCGTTCGTCCACATCGTCGGCCAGGACGGCGATTCGTCGGCGCTGACCGGGCTTGCCGCCTTCGAGGCGTTTACGGAAAACCACGCCCAGCGCCGTTCGACCCCGGCAATGCGATCGCCTGTCAAAGTCATCGGCAACTATCGTATGCTGGCGGATCAGAAAGCCGGGTAGCGCCCGCCATGCCGCTCGCGCAGAAATGGGAAGCTACGCCGAAAATGAACAGGGCGACTTTGGAGGTGATGCTCGCCGGGTTGCGGCCAAGGCTGCATCGCTACTGCGCGCGCATGGCCGGCTCGGTGATCGATGGCGAGGACATCGTCCAGGAGGTGCTGATCAAGGCGCTGCAGGCGATCGACGGCGGTGCGATCGTCGAACGTCCCGAGCAATGGCTGTTTCGCATCGCCCACAATGCCGCGCAGGATCATCTGCGGCGGCGCAATCGGGAAAGGTCGCGCATGACCGAGGCCGACATGAGTGTCATCGAGGATCCCTCCGGCAGCGCCGACAGCCGGCTCGCCGCCCAGACCGGCCTGCGCTCCTTCATGCAGCTTTCGGTGCCGCAGCGCAGCGCCGTGATCCTGGTCGACGTGCTCGGGCTCAGCCTGCATGAGACCTGCGAGGTGACCGGCGCGACGCTCGCCGCCACCAAGGCCGCGCTGCATCGCGGGCGGGCGCAGCTCAAGTTGCTGGCGCTGCAGCCCGAACAGGCGCTTGCGCCGAGTCTCGACGCCGATGACGAGCGCCGGCTGCGGCGCTATGTCGACCTATTCAACGCGCGCGACTTCGACGCGGTCAGGGCACTGATCGCCGAGGACGTGCGGCTCGACGTCGTCAACCGCGTCCGCCTGCGCGGCAAGGCCGAGGTGTCGACCTATTTCGGCAATTATGCCCGTATCAGCGACTGGACATTGTCGCTCGGCTTCGTCGACGGCAGGCCGGCGATCCTGATCCGCCACCCGCAAGCGGCCGACGGCGCGGTGCGCGGCTTCATGCTGGTCGAGTGGCGGAACGATCAGGTCATCCAGATCCGCGACTTCCGCTATGCGCCCTGGTGCCTGGTCGACGCGGAGATCAGGGCCGTGGAGGGGTGAGGAGAGCGCTGGAAATGGTGCGAAATGGCGATCAGGCAGCCTCCTGCTGTTTGACCCAAACGCAATTGCCACATGGCAGCACGTTCTTGGAGCGGTTCCGGTTCTCTTGGAACCGGTAACTCGCTCTAACTGCCAGTTTACCGCATTTATTCGGACGCCACATGACTCCATTTGGCGGCAGAATCCTCTAGCCGATACGCACGCGGCGCGTCACCTGGCCATTGCTTTCCCAGTATGTGTGTTTCTTGGCTATCAAGGGATCGTCCATCGCCGGTTGAATTTGCCCTGTGGTGCTGACCGCGCGCGAGGTCACCGTGTGTTCTCCAGGAGAGGGATTTGCCCAAGCCAGGGACCAGATTTTCCAAGCGTGTTCGGCCTCCTCACTGTGGTCAATGGTCGCTGGTGTCCAAGGCCCTTGATCGATTTGCACTTCGACCCGGTCGATCGGCGCCCCCCAGGCTGCCCCAACGATGCGGTAATCTGAATCTTTCCGGGTAACCTTCGCAGGCGCGGACTTTATCAGCGCTCGCCCGACTGACGTCTCGGCCCATACGGTCTCGCCGTTGTGGTCCTCCTCCCGGATGGTGACATAGTCACGGGCCATCAGAAGGCTCATGAACCGCGTATCGCGAACCTCGATGCGCTTTAGCCACTTGACGTTGGCGATCCCGTACCAGCCTGGCGCAATGAGCCGTACCGGGAAGCCATTGGGCGCCGGCAAGGCGGCCCCGTTCATTTCATAGCAGAGGAGATTGTCGGGGTTCATCGCGTCGGCGAGCGACATGCTGCGAGCGAAGTTCTGCTGCATCTTGACGTCGCGTATCGGGATCTCGCCTGTGTCGGTACCGAAAAAGACGACCTCGATGCCCTTCTCCAGAACGCCGGCTTCCTCAAGGATCGGGGCGAGCGGCGTCCCTGCCCAGCGAGCATTGCCGATGCCGCCGGTGAAAAAGGGAAACCCGTGGTTGCCCGAGCATTCCACCGTGAAAACGACCTCCTGCCGCGGTCGCGCCCTGATGTCGGCGAGCGTTAACTCGAGGGGCTTCTTGACCAGGCCTCCGATCTCCATCGACCATGTCTTCTCGTCGATCGTTGGTCGGTTGAAATGCGAGATGCTGAAGAACTTGTCGTTTGGCGTTATCCAGCTATCCAAATCCTCCCAGACAAGCTGCTTCTGGATACCCGCCGGATTGGGATTTTCGGTCGGCTGATCCAGCCATCGAATAACTTCCTCGTTCGGCCGTGTTGGAAAAGCGTAAGCCCGGCGCGAGGTATAGAGAGCAGCAATTGCGGCAAGAGCCGCGCTTCCTTGAACAAGAAGTTCTCTGCGCTGAAAATCAGGCATGTTGTTTACCTCCCAGTTGATCCGGAACGGGCTGCAACGTGCCTTAGGCCGTAGCCTGATCACGGATAGGCGACACAATGTGAGGTCTGCCCACCCGGAAGTATCCGGGTAGGTCAGATAATCACCGACGCAAGTCAAGCATGTGAAGCGTTGCACGAAACGCCAGCTCGCGTTTCGCACGCTAAGAGTGCGCCTTTGAGAAGGAACTGTCCACAACTTGGACGGGACATGATGATGATTGCAGCATTCCATACCGATTTCCGGTCCCGCCAAAATCGTTGCTGCTCGGATCGCTGACGAACGCCCGCTTCTGGGTCATTTCCGGACTTTCGCAGGTTTCTCGTCGAACCGGTGTTTCCTGCCGGCCCATGGGTTGGCCGTGCGGCCGGCACCGCCCTGGTCGCTTGGGGCGGCGCAACGCTTTTGGTCTGACGACCAGGGCCGCCTCGAATGTCGCATTTGCAGGAGGAGGTGGGCCCGGGCGGCACATCAGAACCGAGGTGGCCAGCAAGCAGGCCGCCCGGCTCGGGCGCGGCAGAATCAATCACACGTGAACCATTCGCGACCGAGCGGGGACACCCTAATTGGTGGTGACTTGCGTCACCGCCACGCCGGTTATCCTGCCGTTCCCGGCTGTGTAGGTGAGCGTCTGCGTGACCGTGGCGTCCTTCTGGTCGGGAGACGAAGCAGGATAAGAGGCGGCGAAGCCGAAATGGCCGTAACGATCGGGCTTGGCGGCGCCAAATTTCGCGGCCACGTCGCTCAGCGGCGCTCCGACGCCGGGCGTATCGAGTTCAATAGCTGTCAGGCTGGCAGGCGCGCCGGCGCATCCTTCCGGCACCTTGCCTTCCGGGTTCGGCTGCAGGGCGACGGACAGGACACCGTGGTCGGAGCCGCCCATCTCGCCGGAGACGAACCAGAAGATCGACGGCGATCCGCCGGCGTCGGGGCCGGCATAGCAAAGCCAGTGGCGTGAATCTCCGGCGTCGCCTTCATCGTGCATCGCTCCGCCGAAGGCTTTTTCGACATCGGCAAGCGTGGTTTCCTCAAGCTTTATCTCCAGCGGCCCGGCCTTGACCTGCTTGAACAGCGGGCTGGCCAGCGGCGAGTTGATATCGCCCAGGGATGGAATCGCCCGGTCCGGGTTGAGCGGCTTGGCCAGCGTCGTTGCATTGATCACCAATCCGGCAACGATGAGTGCGAAATATCCGGCGTTCTGTCCCATGCCGATCTCCTGTCGTTCGAAGTGAGGGCGGAAGGATTTGCGAGCGGGTGCTACCCTGTCTGGCTGATACCCAAACCGGTGCACGACGAACTGGTCCCAAGATAAATTCACAACGGCGCAGCCTTCAACGTCATTCCGGCGACTTGGCAACCAAAGTGTAATCGAGGCTCACAGTTCCTTCTCGGCCAGCTCCCGAAACGCATCGGGAACCGACCGCTGTAGCCCGAGCGCGACCGAGGCGTAGCCCACCGCCTCCCAGCCGAAGCAGTCGCGGATCTTGTCGACGGCGCGGTCCGCGGTCCAGCGCGCCGCGCCCTTGCTGGTGCCGGGGCGGCGGCGGTCGTCGTCGAGCCCGAGCGGCAGTTCCAGTTGCAGGCCGGCATGCTGCTCCAGATGCGAGACGGCGATCGCCAGCAGCGAGATTGTCTTTTCGTGCGGATGGTCGATGAGCACCTTGCGCACCAGCGCCTCGGCGATCTCGGCCAGCATGGCGGTTGCCGATATCGGCTGGTCGAGCGTGATCGAGCGCGTCACCGAGCGCAAATCGGCAAAGCGGACGCGAACCGTCACCGTGCGGCCGGGCCGGGATTTCGCCCGCAATCTTGTGGCGACCCTGTCGGCCAGATGCAGCAAAGCGGGCACGAAGACCTGCTCCTCGGCCGGTTTTCGGCCGAGCGCAGACTGCGCACCCGCCGAGCGCGCCCGGCGCTGCGTCTCGAGCTTGCGCGGATCGCGGTTCCATGCCAGCGCGTTGAGTTTTTCTCCGGCCGCCGGCCCGAGCAGGCGCTCCAGCGCCCCACCGTTGGTCTTCGCCAGCTCGCCGATGGTGTTGACGCCGATGCCGGCCAGCCGCTGCCTGGTGACCGGGCCGACGCCCCACATCAGCTCGACCGGCAGGTGGTGCAGGAACTCCAGCTCGTGGCGCGGATCGACCACCACCAGCCCGTCCGGTTTTGCGACCTGTGAGGCGATCTTGGCCAGATGCTTGGTGCGGGCTACGCCGACCGAGATCGGCAGGCCGAGCTCGGCCCGCACGCGGCGGCGGATCTTGCCGGCGATCTCGGCCGGCGAGCCGAACAAATGGGTGCAGCCGGCGACGTCGGCAAAGGCCTCGTCGATCGAAATCCGCTCGACCACCGGCGTGAAATCGCCGAGCACCTTGATTGCCGCATCGCCCAGCCGCTGATAGTCCTTGAAATGGCCGCCGACGAAGACGAGTTGCGGGCAGAGTTCCCGCGCCCGCCGTCCCGGCATACCGCCGCGCACGCCGAACGCCTTGGCTTCATAGGATGCGGCAAGCACTACCCCGCCGCCGACGGCAATCGGCTTGCCGCGCAAGGCCGGGTCGAGCAACTGTTCGACCGAGGCATAGAAGGCATCCAGATCCGCGTGGAGGATGTTGGCTTCCATCCGGCCCGTTCGCCCGCGGCGGTTCGAACGCCGCATTGTCTCGAGTTGTGATGAGAACATAAAGAGAACATTTTGGGTGGATTGTCAAGCAGCGCGGAGGCCGCCGCAGATGACGAGCGCGCGGCAAATGTTCAGCCGCGCAGCCGATCGCGGGCCTGCATCAGCGCGAATCCCAACAGGTTCTCGCCGCGCCACAGCAGCGGGTTCACCGCCCTCTCGTCATCCGCCGCAAGGCCGATACCCCACACCCGGTCGACAGGGCTCGCCTCGACAAGCACCCGGTCATGCGTCGACAACAGATATTCGCGCAGCGCCACGTTCTGACGGAACTTCTGAAAGCTCCCTTCAGTGACGATGCGATATTTGTCTGCATCCCATTTGGTGCCATCGAAGCCGCTCACCTGGCGGCCAAGCTGCTTTGCCTGCTTGGGGCTCGCCGCCCTGAGGATTTGTGTTGCAGTCGGAGCATCACCGAACAGTCGTGCCTTCTCGGCCATCATCCAGTGTTCGGCAGTCGGATAGCTCAAGCCATCGACGGTAAAAGGCGCATGCCACCACTGGCTGAAGCACGACGTGCTTATTCGGCCGTCCTTAGACGGCTGATGGCCCCAGAAGAACAGGAACTTCTGCCGGGGCTTTGCGCGAAAGGTTTTCTCAAGCCAGGTTCGGTCGTAAATCATGGGCGGATGGAGCAGGGCGAAAGGCCGGCTTGTCAATGCTCCATCCAGAGTGGGTAGCGAAGATGAGCGGTCGGCGCTGAATGCGATGAAATGCTGATCTACAGCGCCATCTTGTAGCCGAGATGACTGGCGGTGAAGCCGAGGCGCTCGTAAAAAGCGTGCGCCTCCCGTCGACCTTTGTCCGTGGTGAGCTGGACGAAGCTGCAATTGCGCGAACGGCATGTTTCAATCGCCCATTCGATCATCAGCTTGCCGACGCCGCGCGAGCGCCATTGCCGGGCGACGCGAACGCCTTCGATCTGGCCGCGCCAGGCGCCTTTTCTCGAAATGCCTGGAAGGAAGCTGAGTTGCAGCGTTCCAACCACTTGCCCGGCGTTGACCGCGACGGCCAGCAACTGGTTGGGATCGGTATCGATTGCGCTGAAGGCATCGAGATAGGATGGCGCAAGCGGCGTGGACGGGTCTTCCCGGTCTGCGCCGAGCACATCGTCGGCAAGCATTGCAACGATCGCCGGCAGGTCGGGCGCCTGCGCGCGACGGAACTTGATCTCGCTCATCGCGCGGAGACATACGGCGCGGTGTCGGCGATCGCAATATCCGTTTTGACTTGCAAGGGAGGCCCGCGCGCCTTCAGGTGGCCTCGAGCGCCCAGAGGCGGTGGCCGTAGCGGCGGAAGAAGCGGGCGAAGAGGCGCTGCTGCCTGGCGCGGGTGAGGTCGGCGGCGCGCCTTTCCTGTCGCCAGTGCGGCATGTTGCGGAACATCGACAGGAAGCGGGCGACATCCTCGAGTGCCTCCTCGGCTGACTGCGCCGGGCGGATCGCCGCCAGGAACAGAGCGCGGCTCGGCTTGATCCGGTCAATCGCCGCCTTGCGCTGGCGATGACCCTGGCGTGCCTTGCGGATGCCGTCCTGGCGGATGGCCGCGAAAGCGGCAAGCATGGCCGGGCTGTCGCCGCTATAGCCGCAAGCATGGGCGAACTGGGCTGGGTCCATCGTCATTCCCTTGCTGCCGGCCGGCCGCGGTTCTGTTGCTCGCGCCGATTCCAGTCCGCACCACGTATAAGCATAACTCAAATAATTGAACAAGTGAAACTTTCACGTTGATGTAAGCGGAACCGACTCGACTCCGCTCCAAAATCCGATAATGTTGCGAACAAAGCAGGAACAATGATGGGGATGACCATGGCATTGGCAGGCAAGGAAGCGACGATCGCCGATGTTGTCTCGATTGCCGTCGAATGCATCGACTGCGGCCGCAACAGGTGGTGGAAGCCGGCCGAGCTCAAGCGGCATGGGGTGATGCCGGAGACACCGCTGGCCGCACTTTCGGGGCGCCTGATCTGCAAGGCCTGCCGGGCCGACGGCCTGCCGGGCGCCGCCGTCTCGATCCAGGCCGCCTTCATCGACGACCGGCAGCGGACCCGCGCCGAGGCGCGCCTGCTCAATGGTCGAGAGCTGCAGTCGAGGCGGGCTTGAGGGGGACGGGGACGGTGTTCTTCCTTCTCCCCTTGTGGGAGAAGGTGGCCGAGCGAAGCTCGGTCGGATGAGGGGTGTTGGACGGATCGCTACCTTGATGGCGTAAATGCTTAAAAAACGCTTCTACATTTCCTCCGCCGCGTTCCTTCCAGCACCCCTCATCCGGCTCGGCGCTGTGCGCCGATCCACCTTCTCCCACAAGGGGAGAAGGGAAAGCTCCCGCCTCAATACCCCAGCAGTTCCTTGAGCGGGATGACGCGGAAGACGTTCTTGATGGCGTAGCGGTTGAAGGACAGCGTCTTGGGCGGGTTGTACTGTTCGACGATCAGCTCGGCGGCGGTGCGCTTGACCAGCTTCTTGATGAAGGCTTTGCCGTTTTGCTCGTTCTCCTCGGGCAGGGTCTCGATCACCACATGGTCGCCGGGCAACGCTTCGCGGCCGCCGCAATAGATCATCTCGCCGGGCTCGTAGCGCGGCACCATCGAATCGCTCAGCACGTGCAGCGCAAACACATTGCGCAGATGCCGGATCCCCGGCGGCCGCTGGACATAGCCGGCCGGCTGGCCGTTGAAGGTGAAGTCGCCATCGTCGCCGCCGACGGCGGTACCGAGAAGCTGGATGTCCATCGGCCCGGCGGGCAGGGGGCCGGGATCGGTGACGATCTCGGCATCGGCGACCGGTCCGGCATCTTCGAGGAAAACGACCTCGCCCTTGCCGAGCGCCACCGGGTCGACGCGCAGGAAAGCGGCGGTCTTCAAAAGGTTCTCGGTCTTGGGCAGGTTGCGCCCGGTCTCCCAATTGCCGACGGCAGCGACGTCGGTGTCGTTGTGCTCGGCAATGTGACGCATCACCAGGCCGCGCTGCTTGCGCGCCCGGCGGATCGCCGCTCCGACCTTGATCGACAGTGCAGTTTTCGCCATGGCTCCATCTGAGGCATAAGATTCGGTTTAGTCTATGCAAGAATCGCTTGCATTATGATTTGAGTTATGCTCTTATGTAGGCATGCACAAGTCGCTTCGCCAGCTTTCGGTCCTTGAATCCGCCGTTCAGCGCGCCGGCAGCGCTCGCCTGAAGGCGGTAGCGCAACCGATCGCCAAGGCCATGCATGTGCCAAACCTTTCCCCTTCGTCGGGGCTGTCCTCCTCCCCGGCCGGGACGATGCCCGAGGCTCGCGCCTCGGATCCGGCAGCGCAAGCGGCCGGAACGGCCGGAGCCGTTCCCCTCACGGCTCCGGCCACGAATTGCCTGCCGGCCGGCAATGCGGAAGCCGCGGTTTCCTGCATCCGCACCGAAGACGGCACGGTCATCCGCCTTCGACAAGCGGACGGGCAAGGCAGTGTCCGGCGCAACAAGGCAGGGCGGCCGAGATGAAGCTCGATCGCAGCAGACCACGCGAAGGCTGACCGGCTTTCGAGCCTGAGGCCGGCAAAGCCGGCGCCGCACACAGCCATTTTTGCAGGGAATGAAACATCATGGCCGCCCGCTATTCCGCCTCGGAACTGGAACAAATCGAGAACTGGCTGACGAGCGGACTGTCGGCCGCGAAGATCGCCACCCGGTTGACCGCGCTGCGCGGCCGCCCGGCCTCGCGTGCAGCCATCATCGGCATCGTCCACCGCACCGCCCGTTTGCGCACCATCGGCCTTGCCAGATCCAAGGGCTGGTGTGGCGGACGCTCTGGCGGCCGGCTCGGAAATTCGGCGCCTGAGCCATCAAGCACTGCTGATCAAGCGGAGTCGGCTCCGAAGGCCGAGCCACGCTGCCGCCCGGCAAGGCTGTCGGCCAGGCTGGCGCCGCCGGCCTGGCAGCCGGGTCCGGCTCGGATCACCGGGACCGATGGCGCACCGCTCGAAATGCCGGCGCCGCGCCCGATCGCCGCCGGCGGCCGCCAGCCGCATTTCGCCGCCATGCGCTTCATCGATTGCCTGTTCGAGCGCTGCCGCGCGCCGCTCGACACGACGCCGCAGGAGGATGCGGAAAACGACGCCCCCGGCAGCCGGCCAGGTTTGGACATGCTGTGCTGCGGAATGCGCACGAACCCATCGAAAAGCTACTGCGCCTATCACGCTGCGCGCTTCCTGCGCACGCTGCCGGCCGAAGCGATTTGAGCCCGCTGCAATGAGGCTGGAAGTTCGCCAGCGCCCGACGACCAAAACCCAGGAGACCGAGCCGATGAGCACCAAAACCGCCCAAAAGGCCAAAGCCAGGCCACCGAGATTGCCGAAAGGCGAGGCCGAGCAGGTGCGCATCCGCAAGGAGATCGGCCATGATTTCGCACTGAAGGACGACCGGTTCGGCCGCAAGCGGCTGGCGAAGGGGACGCAGGAGGGAGCGCGCCTCTATGAGGTCTCCAATGACGGCCACACAGCGACCGGCGGCATCGTGCGGGTGCGCAACGTGGACCCGCTGAGCGGCCTCACCTCGCTGTCGCGCCAGCAGCGCGAGGCGGGCATGCGCTACCGCCAGGATTTCCGCAACTCGTCCGAGGCAACCGCCAAGCCGATGGCCTGGGCCGAGCGCGTCGACGGCGGCCGCACCGGCAGCGGCGTCGCCGAACACATCCTGTCCGCCGGCCGCGACCATGCCGAGGCCACCAGGGCGCTTGCCCACTGGGAGATCGCCGGCATCGTGCAAAAGGTCTGCTGTGCCGACGCAACGGTCAAGAGCCTGGCCGAACAGGCCGGCGAGCCGCGCGACGTGGTGGTGAAACTACTCAAGATCGGGCTCGACATATTGGCCGTGCATTACGGCATGATGCTGATGCGCAAGCCGAGGTGAGAAGCCCCGCCGATCCGGCCGGCACTACCGGCCGGATCGATCCGTCAACGACGGCAGACACGGATTCTTTCGATAATCCGGTGGTGATGACGCCAGTGCCTGATGACTTCGGTGTGGCAGCGCCGGTGGTACCGGTACCGGTAGCGCGGCGCGTAGTCCTCGTTATAGACATCATAGCGGTAACGGGGAACGTACTCATCGTCGTAATCGGAATACCGATGGTGGCGATAGTAATAGTCGTCGTCGTCATAGCCGTTGCCGATGCCGATTGTGACGCTGCCGCCGGCATTCGCCGGGCCGATCACGGAAGCCGCCGATGCGATGGCGATCACCGAGGCAAGCAGGAGCTTCTTCATAGCTACCTCCTTCTTTAACGTCCCTCTAATAGAAAAACCCCCGAGGGGCAGCCTCGTTCCATAGATTGGCAAGATGTAACGAACGGACGAGCCCGAAGTTTAGCGCCTGCTGGCGCGAAAACGCCGCTGGCTGCGCCGGGGTCGGATCGTCGACGCAGCGTGGCCGCTCCTCTCATCAAACAGCGGCAATCGCGCGTCAGTCCCGTTTTTTGCCGACGTCTGCCTACAGAACATGGCCCAATTCCAGCAAAACGAACGCGGTCGCACCCAGCACAGCGAGGGCGTAGGCCGCATAAAGAACAAGCAGCATTACCTCAAAGTCCCGGACGAAGCTTGCGGCAATCCTGGTCTCCTTAGGCTCTGCTTTCTCGATGCGGTCGGTTTCCAGCTCCTCCGTTGCCACGACGAGGCAGACAATCCTGTCGTTGTCGGCCGCCTGCAATATCCGTTCCGTCAAATCGACTGCAATCACTGGATCATCGGCCAACTGATCCCGCGATAGCCGGCTTTCAGTGACGGTCTGGATTTCACGCTTTCTCACGCACGCATAATTGCGTTGACTAAATTAGGTTCCACTAAAATATATAGATTGCCTCGACCCGATCACGACGTGGTGAGGCGTGCGCCCAGCTGGGCGGGGAACCGCCACCCGAGGTCCGCATTTGTCGACTGTCGGGGCGAATCGCGATCCGCATCCTCCGATCAAAGGGCGCGGGCTTCTTCATAGGCTGCTACGATGCGCCGGTGCTGGTAGATCGCAATGCTAAAGCCGCCAAACCTTCATATCGCGAACGCAGCGCCGACGTCTTCGGTGCTGACCGGTTATGACGAAGATCGCATGCTTACTTATATCCGGCTGCTCGACGCTTCGGCGGAAGGAACGGACTGGCGCGAGGTCGCCCGCATCGTCCTGCATCTTGATCCGGAGCGGGAGCCGGAGAGGGCTTTCCGGGCGTGGGCGACACATCTGGCGCGTGCACGATGGATGACCAGGAAGCGGAACGAGTTGCGCCAGTAGCATAAAGAGCGGTGCGGACGAGCACCCTGACATTTAAGCGGAACTGCCGTTTCGGTCTGGCCGTTGAGGGAGAAGGCCAACATGGAAAAGCGCCCAATGACTTCTTGGCGAGCCAATACTTTCGAGCTGTGCTGCCTTCTTGCAGTTCCGCTGTCGCTTCTCCTTACCGTTTTCCTGGCGGGTCTCATCCTTAGCTGACCCCCGCATGGTTGCTTGCCGAGGGGCTGGGTCGTGATCCGACAAGATCCGGAACCGTTACTTTACAGCCGCCGCCATCACATCCGAAAACAGCGCCCGCTCCACCGCCGGCTCCAGCGTCTCCGCAAAAGGCGTCGCCAGGTGGTGGCGGTCGCGGAAGGCTAGCTTGCCGTCGATGAAGACGTGGCAGGTGGTCTGGTCGCAAAAGCGGTCGGTCATGTCGATGTAAGCAGCGTTCGGTGTCGAGCGCACGATATCGCGCTCGATGGTGGCGATGTCGTCGTTTGCCGCCATGATCCGCGGCGTGTCGCATGTCGCGGGCGTCTGGCCCCGCCACAGCGCCCGCGCCACGCATTTGTCGGCGTAGCTTGCATTGTAGGGAACGTCCCTGATGACCGCGACCTTGATGCCGGCCTGGCTGAAGGCCTGAAGCGTCCAGGTGAGGCCCGTCCGCCACTGCGCTTGCCAGTCGGCGTGCTTCAACTCCTCGGGCGATTCCTTCATCACATTGCCGATCGAGAACTCCGAGATCACCACCAGTTGCGGGTGGAGCGCGATGATGTCCTTGACCGACTGCTCGCGCCATTGGTCGCATTCGGTGTAGTCGCGCTTCAGCCGCCAGTTCCAGGTCGTCACCCGCGAAGCCCGGCAGGAGGATTTGAGAAAGGTGACGACGCGAAAGTTGTTCTTCTCGGCCGCCTTGATCAGCGGCGTCGACCAATGGTCGGCATGCGAGTCGCCGAACAGCACGACCGAGCGCTGGGCATCCTTGCGGCCGAACATGCAGGGTTTTGGCTTGACGGTCTCGAAATCGAGCACGCAGCCGCCATTGCTCGCGCGCACAGTGGAGAGCTGCGCGGCGCTGTCGGCGATGACGTGCTGTTCGGGGCTGAGATTGTGCTCGGCAAAGCGCGCATTGCCATAGGCCGCGACCACGCCGGCGCCGGTCAGCGCGACGGCGGGCACCAGCGCCCGCGCTGCTCCGGCCATCAGCCAGCCGTTGCGGCGGATCGGGTTCTCGATGAAATGATAGGTGAACATCGACAGAAACAGCGTCAGCGCCGCGCAGGCAAGGCGGTCCAGGATGGACAGGCTGGGAACCACCATCGCCGCATAGACGATGACCGGCCAGTGCCAGAGATAAAGCGAATAGGACAGCCGGCCCAACCATTGCATGGGCGGCAGCGCCAGCAGGGCGCTCGGCAGATTGCGGCCGCCGCTGCCGCTGAGCAGCAGCAGCACGGTGCCGGCAACAGGCGCCAGCGCATTCACCCCGGGAAATGGCGAGTCTTCGTCCAGCATCAGATAGGCCCAGGCGATCAGCGCCAGACCGAGGCATGCCTGGAGCGTGGCCAGCAGCGGCCGGTCGCGCCAGATCTTTGCCGGCGCCATGGTCGCGAGGCCGCCGGCGGCGAATTCCCAGGCCCTGAGCGGCGAGAAATAGAAGGCCCGGGGCTGCGACACTTCCGTCAGCCAGGCGCAGGCGGCGAAGGAGGCCGCGCCGGCGACGCCGATGACGATTATAGCGGCGCGCTTGCCGGGACGCAGCCAGGCGGCGGCAAGAAGCAGCGCCGGCCATGCCAAATAGAACTGTTCCTCGACCGAGAGCGACCAGAAGTGGATGAACGGGTTGTTGGTGGCGTCGGCGGCGAAATAGTCGAACGACCAGCGGATCAGCCAAAGGTTGATCATGTAGGCGGAGGCGAACATGGCGCCTTTCGAATAAAGCGCCTGTTCCTCCGGCGACAGGATGAAGTAACCCGCGAACAGCGTGGCGAGGATGACGAACAGTGCCGCCGGCAACAGGCGCCGGGCGCGCCGGGCGTAGAAGCGCCAGAGGTTCAGCCGCCCGGTCTCGGTAATTTCCGTAACCAGGTGGCGGGTGATCAGATAGCCGGAGATGACGAAGAAGATGTCGACGCCGGCAAAGCCGCCGGGCAGGCCGGACAGACCAAAATGGAAGGCGATGACACCCGCCACCGCCAGCGCGCGCAGCCCTTCGATGTCAGGCCGAAATGATGCCGACACAATCACCTCATGCAAGGAATGCCCACCTCGCAGAGGCTCGACCCGATGCGACGATATTGCAATGCAACAAATCTAACGCAGTGCAACATAGGGGGAGGGCGCGGCTCCTCCAGTTCCTCGCGTGGGCGGTTCACTCACACGAGCGATTCGAGAGCCACTGATATGGAAGCGAAGCGAAGGGTGCCGAGGCGATCACGCCTTTTTCAAAAACTCGGTCTTCAGCACCAGGCCCTTCACCTGCCTGGTGCTGCATTCGATCTCGCCGGGATTGCCGGTGAGGCGAATATTCTTCACCAGCGTGCCGCGCTTGATCGTCTCCGACGTGCCTTTGACCTTGAGATCCTTGATCAGGGTCACGGAGTCGCCCTCGTGCAGCGCCGTGCCGTTGCTGTCTCTTATGCTCGCGTCGGTCATGGCAGGTCTTTCGTGGGACTCCGGTGGGAGGTGGTCGGGCCAGTCCCCGGCCTATCCCACGCTCGGCGACAAGGTCAAGCGTCAAGCGGGGTCAAGCGTCAAGCGAGGTCAAGCGTCAAGCGGGCCGTCCGCCAATACTATGCGGGAACGGCCGACCGGAAAACCCAGGTTGCAAGCAGACGGTGCCCCCCTGGACCATAATGTCATTGCCGCTCCGGCCGGCGTCGCGATTTCAAATGGCTAGGCACCCGCCGGTATGAGTGCGGACTGGAAGGTCGCGATAGGGCCGCCCGCCCTTTCGCTTGGCCCCCATTTCGCTTGGCAAGAAGCCGACGGTTACTTGTTGAGCTGCTTGGCCATCTTGCAGAAGTCGGCATGCATCTTGGCAATGCCTGCGTCGCTGCATTCCTTCAACATCATGGCCCGGTCGCTCGTGGACATGGCCATCCATGCCGCCTTGAATTCGGCTTCCGACTTCATGGTCTTCATGCCGGCGTCGGTGAAGAAGGGCGTCATTTTCTGCGGATCGTCGAGCGCCGAAGTGCCAGTGGCACCGGCGGCAAGCGCTGCGCCGGTCATCATCGAAAGGGCCATCGCGCCCATGCAAAGCGTCTTGATGTTCATGATCATTCCTCCTGAGCTGCTGCTTTGAGGTTGTCCATCAGCGATCTACGAAGGAACGGTGTTTTGACCCAAAAGTTCCACGTTCTGGCGCAGACATGGAACAGGATTGCCCGTGACGTCATTAATGCAAAAAATTCTACCATGACTGAATTTGCCGCGCTGCCGACCAGGGCAATCGGCGTCCAGCTGGGTGAGACGCTGCGAAGTTGCAGGCCGGCTCAATATGCCCGATCATGGCGACGGCGGAGCGGAGGTATCAAGTGGCGGCAAATCGTCGAAACGACGCGCACCTGTCGGAGCCCCGGCGGGCGGGCATCGTTTCCGCGGCCAGGGCGCTTCCGCGCACATCGTTGCCCAGCGTAGCGTCGGTCGTGACGGCCGTCGCGGCGCTCTATTTCGGGCGCGAGGTCTTTCTGCCGATCGCAATCGCGCTGCTGCTTACCTTTGCGCTCGTGCCCATGGTGTCGGCACTCAAGCGAGCCGGCATTCCGCGTCTTCCGGCCGTGATCGCCAGTGTGCTCGGCGCATTCACGGTGCTGGCGCTGTTCTCCTTCATCGTCGCCACGCAGGTCAGTGAACTGGCGCAGAACATTCCGCTCTACCAGGCGAATATCCTGACCAAGGTCCGGTCGCTCAAGGAAACCGGCGTCGGCGGCGGCATCGTTTCCAGATTGAGCCGGGTGATCGAACGCGTCGGCCAGGAACTCGACAGACCCGAGCCCGTACAACCCGCCGCCGATCAGCCTCCGCGGGAACCGATCCCGGTCGAAATCGTCGCGCGCGAACGACCGCTCGAGGTCCTCCAGAATCTGATCGGCCCGCTGCTGAGCCCGCTGGCATCGGCCGGACTGATCGTCGTGGTCGTCATATTCATGCTGCTCGAGCGGGAGGACCTGCGCGATCGCTTCATACGCCTCGTCGGCTATGGCGATCTGCATCGAACCACCGAGGCGCTGCAGGATGCCGGCAAGCGCGTCGGCCGCTATCTGCTCATGCAACTGGTCGTGAACATCGTCTATGCCGTCCCGATTGCAATTGGACTTTGGCTGCTGGGCATACCCAATCCATTGCTGTGGGGTTTGCTGGCGCTGGCGCTGCGCTTCGTTCCCTATATCGGCCCGGTCATCGCGACGCTGTTGCCTCTGTTCCTGGCGCTTGCCGTGGCGCCCGGCTGGTCGCTCGTGCTCTGGACCGCAGGGCTTTTCGTCGTGGTCGAACTGATCACCGGCAACGTGATCGAACCCTGGCTCTACGGCTCGCGCACCGGGCTGTCGCCATTGGCCATCATCGTTGCGGCGATCTTCTGGACCTGGCTCTGGGGGCCATTGGGCCTGGTTCTGTCGACGCCGCTCACGGTCTGCCTCGTCGTGCTTGGCCGCCATGTGCCGCAGTTCGAATTCCTCGACGTTCTGTTCGGCAACGAACCCGTGCTCGAACCGCACGCCCGGCTTTACCAGCGGCTGTTGGCCGGCGATCCCGAGGAAGCGACGGACCATGCCGAGGAGATGCTGGACGAAGAATATCTGGTCGAGTTCTACGACAAGGTCGCGATTCCCGCACTTCTGCTCGGCGAGCAGGACCGGGTGCGTGGTGTGCTGAGCGACGAGCAAAGACAGCAGGTCGCGGGCAGCGCGCTGACGATGGTGGCGAACCTCGACGACAGCGCGCAGGAGGAGGCGGAAGCGGACGACACGGCCGCGGCCGAGGACAACGGCTCACGCGAGGACAAGCACATTCAGGGGGAGGTTCAGGGCGAGGAGTACACCGAACTGCCGGATGGCACGGGCATGTCGGTGCTGTGCGGCGGCGGGCGCGGCGAACTCGACGACGCGGCGGCCGCCATGCTGGCCCAGGTGCTCGAAGTCCAGGGCGCTACGGTGTTGAGAGCGAGCTTCGCCGAGATGGAACCGGGGAGCATTCGCCGCCTTGAGCTCGACGCCGTCGATAGTGTCGTCATCGGATTTTTGAACCGGGATTCCGTCAAGCACGGGCGGTTCCTGGTCCGTCGGCTGAAACGCGCCAAACCAAGGTTGCGAGTGGGCATCGTGTTGTGGTCGGAAGCCGACAGCGACAACCAGGAGGCAGATGCCAGATTGGCCAACGAGATCAACGCCGATTTCGTCGCACATGGCATGGTAGGCGCGGTGCTCGGTGCGTTGTCCAGCGCTCCGCCGGTGGCGCTGAAGACCACCGCCAAACGCCGCATGCGCCGCCTGACGCCGGCGCGCAAGAAAGAGCCGCTCGCCGCGGCAAAATGAGCGCGGCGAAGACTGCGGCAGGTCGGGTTATTACCGCTTTCGCGAAAGTGGTAATAACGAAACGGATCAGGTTATCTTCGCAAGGTCGCGCTGAACCGTCCGCCGCGGCAAACGGCGCCAACCTTCATACAGTCCAGAAATAGCGCACCGTATGGAAGAAGACCGGGGCGGCGAAGACCAGGCTGTCGGCACGGTCCATCATGCCGCCATGGCCTTCGATCAGATGGCCCCAGTCCTTGACGCCTTGATCGCGCTTGATGGCGGAGGCGACCAGCCCGCCAAGGAAGCCCATCAGGCAGGCGATGAAGGCGACGCCGGCTGCCTGCAGCGGCGAGAACGGCGTCAGGAACGACAGCAGCGCGCCGAGCAGGCTCGATGCCGCCAGCCCGCCGACCAGCCCCTCCCAGGTCTTCGACGGCGAGACCGTCGGCGCCAGGAGATGCCGGCCGAACAGCTTGCCGAAAATATATTGCAGCACGTCGCTGCCTTGCACGGTGATGATCAGGAAAGCGATCAGCAACAGGTTGCGGCCTTCGAAGCCTGGCACCTCGAGCGTCAGCAGCGCCGGCACGTGGCTGACGCAGTAGACCGAAATCATGACCGCCCATTGCTGCGCCGAGACGCGCTCGAGAAAGCGTTCGGTGTCGCCGTGCAGCGCGGTGATCGCCGGCATCAGCAGGAAGCAGTAGACCGGGATGAAGATGGTGAACAGGCCATACCAGGCGGTCCACACCAGCCAGTACTGGAACGGGATGACGATGCCGAACATGCCGAGCAGCACCCAGTGGTCGCTGCGGCGGCTGTGCGTCAGCGTCACGAATTCGCGCAGCGCGGCGAACGAAATCAGCGCGAACAGGATGGTCATGCCGGGGCGGCCGAAGAAGAAGGCGACGGTGATCGCCACCACCATCACCCACCAGGCATTGATGCGCTGGGTGAGGTTGACCAGCGTCGGCGACAACGGCTTTGGCGCGCGCCATGACAAGACGCCGGCGACGACGCTGGCGCTGATCAGCACCGCCAGCAGGCCGACAATCAGAATGAGGGTTTCGTGCATCATCGGCAGCATTTTGCCTTGGTCCTCAATCGTCTCGCTGCGGCCGGGGGTTCAGCGCCAGCAGCGTTTCGCGGGCGCGGTCGAGAAAGGCGCGGCGTTCCTCACCCGGTTGAATGGCGATCGGAGCGCCGAAGACGACGCGGCAAAGCAGCGGCACCGGCACGAATTGGCCCTTGGGCAGCACCCGCGACATGTTCTCGATCCAGCACGGGATGAGCTCGACATCGGGCCGCGCCATCGACAGATTGTAGAGGCCGGAGCGGAACGGCAGCAGCGGTTCGTCGGTCATGTTGCGCGTGCCTTCGGGAAACAGGATCAGCGAGTGGCCCTGGTCGAGCACCGACAGGATGATCGAGATCGGGTGCTGCGTTTCATCCGTCCACTGCCGGTGGATCAGCACGGAAGACAGCATGTCCTCGGCAATGAAACGGCGCAGCCGCGACTTGCTCCAATAATCGGCGGCCGCCACCGCATGGGTACGGGCGCGTTCCTTCTCGCTGAGGCAGGCCGACAGCAGGATGAAATCGCCGTGGCTGGCATGGTTGGCGAAGTAGATGCGCTGCCGGTCCGATGGCTGGCTGCCGTTCCAGATCGGCCGCACGCCGGTGACCACCCAGGCCAGTGCCGACAGGCCGACCGAGGTCACCGTCTGCAGCAGGGTGTAGGTGCTGACGCGAAGCTTTGTCATGGACGGGCTCAAAAGAATGCCGCGACGACCGAGGCCGCCGCGAACAGGCTGAAGGCGATACGCTGCTTGGCGAGCAGACGGCGCGTGCCGGCCATCCGCTGGTCGAGCGAGCGGCCACCGGCCGCCGTGGGTTTCAGCCGCATGCGCGCCAGCACGTCGTCGATCGCCGCAGCGCCGCCTGCCTCGCTGGCGTGGCTGGCCATCAGCCGGAACAGCAGCGCGTCAAACAAAAGCAGGGCCGAGAGAATAATTGTGGCTATGGCACCCGCGGCGGCGATCAGCCAGGCCGCCGCGGACAGCGACGATGTTTGCGGCGCAGTCGCCAGGCCGATGACCGGCGCCGCCAGCAAGGCAGCAGCAATCAACAGCAGCGGCCACGCCACCTGCACCATCAGTCCGGCGGCGAACGTCTCGGCCTTATCTCGAAAGGCGGTCATGTCGCCGCGTCCATGCCAAGATGCACAGGTCGGCCCGCGGCGGCGAGCTGGCCTCGCGCCTGATCCGGCGTGGCGGCCCGGCCGCTGGCGACCAGCCATTCGGCGACGACGGCGGCGCTGCGCTGGAAGCCGAGCGCACAGCAGACCAGCACCGTGCCCTGGCTCTGCGCCGTCTCGATCGCCGCCACCGCTTGCGCACGCGCCTCGCGAGACGGCGGCAAAAGGTCGACCATGGGCAGGCTCAACCAGCGGATCGAGGCGCCACGCGGCCGTTCCAATTCGCCGGCAAGGTCGATCACCGTGCCGAAGGCGTCGGCCTCGGCGGCGGTCGGAAAACGGCCAAGGGAAACACCGTCGGCGATGACGATCTGCGCCGGGAGCTTTCGCGTCCATGCCCACACATTGACCTTGGCGGCAACCCGGTAGGGCCACAGCAGAAGACGGCTGGCCAGCGACACGCGGCCATCGGCTGTTTTCTGGAACACCTTGGCGCCGGCGCCGGCATAGGCGAAAGCGACTATGGCCAGCGCCAGTGCCGGCCACAACAGGATGAGCCATAGCGCCGAGACCAATGCGCCGGCAGCAGCGCCGGCCAGCGCAAAGGCTGCGCCAAGCGCATAGAACAGCGCCAGAAGCCGCGCTTTCGGGTCCGCGGTCAGGCGGAAGCCGGCGAAAGGCAAGGCGCCGTCGCGCGGAAACAGCCACAGCGCGAAAAGACCGAGCAGCGCGCCGGTCGGTATGTCGATGAAATGGTGCTGCCACGTCGTCAGCACCGAGGCGCCGATCATGAAACACCAGACATGCCAGGCGACGCCGGCGATGCCGGTCAATCTGTGACGCCAATGGTCCCAGATGATGACCAGCAGCGCGATATGCAGCGACGGCGCCTGGTTGAAGGGTTTGTCGAAGCCGCCGAGCACGGCGAACATGAAGCCGGGCAGGCCGCTCGTCTGCGGGCGCACGAACGTGGCAGTCAGCGGGAACAGGATGAAGCAGGCGACGGCAACGATCTGTGCCGTCAGATAGCGGCCGGCGAGGCGGTCGACGCCGCTCTTCGAATTGTTCAACAGCAGCGACAAGCCGTAGAACAGGTTGATCGACCAGTAGGGCACGATCGTCCAGGCAAGGAACGGGATGCCATGCTCCCAGCCAAAGACGATGCTGCCGACGTCGTCGCGCCGCGACGCCAGCCAGTTGGCGAAGCCGTAGGTGGCGTAGAAGAACGGCGCCACAAATGCCAGCCACAATGCGGCGCGCAGGACGATCCCGGGATACGGCTCGCGCGGCAAGGCCGGAAGGGCAGGGGCATCGCGAGGTAAGGCAGAGGCAGGCAGGTCCATGCTCAGACGCGCCGCGCGACCGAAACGGTGAAGATGCCCCACTGGTCGATGCGCTGGTCGAGCTTCTCGAAGCCGGCGGCCGCCACCAACTGGTCCATCTCGGCCTGCGTGCGGCGGCGCATCACCCATGCCTGGCCGCCGCGGTGCGAGGTCAGGCTGCGCGCGATCATCTCGAGCTGCGGATGCCAAGGCTGGTTGGTGTAGACCAGCAGGCTTCCGGGCTGCATGGCGCTGGCCAGTCCACCGAGCGAGCGGGCGATCATGGCATTATCGGAAAACAATTCGTAGAGCCCCGAGACGATGGCGAGATCCGGCGCCGGGTCGAGCCCGGCCAGCAGCGTGGCGTCGAAGGCGTCACCTCGATGGAACGAGACGGTCGCCGGCAGCTTGCGCTCGGCGATCAGCTTGCGGCCGAGCGAGACGTTGAGCTCGGAGAAATCCTGCAGCCGCACGCTTGCCGGCGGCGCGGCGCCTTTCTGCACGGCATCGAGCACATAGCGGCCATGGCCGGCGGCGATATCGACGATATGGACCGGCCGACCGGCGGCCTTCAGCGTCTCAACGGCGCTGCCTATCAGCTCCTCCAGATGCAGCTTGCGCTGGCGGATGCCGCGCCAGCCGATGGCATCGAGAAAGGTGCGGTCGATCATGCGGCCGATGGGGCTGATGCCGCGCGCCTCGTTCTCATAGACATAGTCGAGCGTCGAGCCGGAATCGAAGCCGGTGGCAATCCCCGTCTTCATGCCGGACGACAGCCAGGCGCCCATGCGGATCGAGGCGCGGCTCATTGCCCAGTAGAGCCCCCTGGGAGACAGCAGCGGCAGCGGCGAGGCCAGCCGGTCGGCCTCGTCGCGTGTGTAGCCGGCGCGGTCGGCCCAGGTCAGGTCGACCGGCTCTTCCGGCGCCGCGAACTGCTTTTCGAGGAAGGGCCTGATCAGGTCGAGTGCCTTGTGGCGGTCGCGCTCGCCCAGCGTGTCGTGGAAGAAGCCGGGCAGCACGTGCCGCTCCTTGGCCGGGCTCGCCAGATTGACGAAGAATTCGTGCTGCGGTCCATGCCGCACCACCCAGTCGCTGCCGGAGATCAGAAGCTGTGTCGGCACGGTGATTGCGCGGGCATCGGCGACGATGCGCGCGGCATGATCGTAGAGCTCGACCAGGATGTTGGAGGCGATCGGCCGGGTGATCAGCGGGTCGGCGCCGAAGGAGGCGATGCGCTCGGGATCATGCGTCAGGAATTTCGCCTTGACGTAGGAATTGACGAAGAAGCGGCCCTTCAGCTTCTGCCACAACGCAATGCCTTGCTTGGCGAAGGGTACGTAGAGCTTGACCGAGAAGGCCGGCGAGGCCAGCACCAGGGCGCGAATGTCGGGCGCGTAATCATGCACCCAGGCGGCGGCAAGCACGGCGCCGAAGGATTGCGCGATCAGCGCGATATCGCGCCGGGCAAAGCCGTCGCTGCCGATCTCGCGCACAAAACAATCGATGTCGCGCACCAGTGCGGCAAACGATGGCGCATAGCCGCGTTCGCCGGCGGAGCGGCCATTGCCGCGCGCGTCCCAGGCATAGAAGGCGTGGTCGGGCATCTGGAGCTCGTCGACCAGATGCGCCATGCGGCCGCCATGCTCGTGGCCGCGATGGAACAGCAGGATGGCGCCCTTGCGGTTTTCCGACAGCGCCGGCCAATAGCGGTAGAAGATCTCGGTGCCGTCATGGCTCTTGAAGCTGCGCTCCTGCGCCACCCGCTCGATATTGGCTGAAGCCACTGCGGCAACCGTCTGTTGGTGAAGCATGTTGTTCTCCCTGGCGAGACCGGAATTCAGCTGCCGCTCCCGTTAAGGCCGCTGCGTATCCGGTTGATGGCGGTCGCCAGCGAGAGTGTAGCCATGGCCGGAAACACGAGCGGCGTGAGCGCCGGGACCCACAGGCCGGACGCGATAAGCACGGCGAGGATGCCGAGCGCCAGCGCCCGGTCGCTTTTGCCGAACGGGCCGGCATAGTTGCGCCCGGTTCCGGCGGCGATGCCAAGCACGCCGGCGAACTCCGTGATCATAGCCGCGATCGCGAATGCAACGACGCCCCAGGCAGGAAAAATGACGGCAAATGCCAGGATCAAAGCGAGGTCGGAGATCATATCGCAGAGCTCGTTGAGATACATGCCGAGCTTCGAGGCCTGGCCATGTTCCCTTGCGAGCATGCCGTCGATCGCATTCAGCGCCATTCGCGTAAACAGCACGAGCGGCATCAGCAGAAAGACCACGCGGTGGCCGGCAAGGGCTGCCACCGCAAGGCCGGCGGCGAGCGAGAGGGCAGCGGCCAGCAGTGTGATCTGGTTGGCGGTGACGCCGGCCCTGGCCAGGCCGTCGGCAAGCGGCCGCAGCCTGGCCTGGAAGGCCGGTTTCAGCGCATAAAGCGTCGGCATATGCGAACCCCCCGGCCGCGGTGCAAATGATGTTGGCGAGGATGGTCAATTGGCGCGCAAGACGCAAGGGCGGCGCCCTGCCACTTTTCGACATCCGGTTGCGTCGGCGCTAGCTTTCGCTGTCGCCACTGTCGCCCGGGAACCGTGCGGGCAAGCTTTCTTCGGCCGCCGCCCAGGCGCGACTATGATAGCGCCGCAGGATGAGAATGCATGTCGCGAAGACCGCCAGCCCGCAAATCACGCCGGGCGACATGCCCCCGCCGAAAGCGGACTTAACAACGATGCCGGTGAAGACGCCGGCAATGGCGCCGTTGATCGTGCCCACCATCCCCGCGGTGGTCATGAAATATTGCAGCGGCGAGGGTCTGAGGCCCTTGTCGACCAGCACCGCCGAGGGGTCGTCATGCGTGGAATTGACGAGGTATCTTTGCAGGACGGGCGCCAGTTCGACGAAATAGTGGCGGATCCTGGCCATGCCGCGGGCATGCACCATGTCCTCGATGGCAACCTGCACCGCGCGCACAAAGGTGACCAGTCCGATGAAGAAAAGGCAAGGCAGCAAGATCAGGCTGAACAACACGAACGGCCTGCCCATCTCCGTGACCTGCGCGACGAAGGACAAGGCAATCGTTGCGCTTGAGACCGAGGTCAGGAACAGATCGGCTCTCTGGTTCGCTTCCTGAATGGTCGCGGCGCGAGCGTTTTGCAGCACGAAATGCTCGGCCGTCAGGCACTGCAGGGCGTGCTGCGCCTGGTCAGGCGGAACCGGAGCGTCGGGAGAACGGGTCATCGACATTTGCCCGCTTCTGCCCGCCGGAACCGACAGGCAGAAGGGACGTCGTCCTACGAGCCGTCAGGACTTGCCGTCGCCGCCGGTGATGGCGATACGCTTGGCCTTTGCCTGGGCGCGCTCCGTCTTGGGCAGCGTCACGCTGAGCACACCGTTCCGGAACGCGGCGTTCACCTTGTCTTCGTCGACTTCGTAGCCGAGCGGGATACGCCGCTCGAAACGGCCATAGAAGCGTTCGGAGAACTGCCTGTCCTTGTCCTCGGTCTCTTCGCGCTTCTCGCCGCGCAGCGTCAGCACACCGTCATCGAGCAGCAACTCGACGTCTTTCTCGTCCATGCCGGGGATCTCGGCGGTGACGCGGATCTCCTTTTCGCTATCGGAGATTTCGACACTCGGCCAGCTGGCGCGGGCAGCGGAGAAGCCACCGAGCGACGGCAGCCTCGTGTCGAAGCCGCGGAACGCCTCGTCGAACAGGCGGTTCATTTCGCGATGCAGCGTCAGGAAGGGATCGCCGTCGCCGTTGCGGAACAGGCTGGGGGGCTGATTGTTCTCCCGGCCCCACGGAATGAGATCACGAATAGCCATTGCATAGTCTCCTTTCTCGACTGGTGCATTCAGGCAGCCTGCTTGTTTGCTTCGCCCTGCGCGACCTTCGACCCGGTCTTCGGCGAGGCGACATCGGTCGCGATGGCGATGCGCCGAGGCTTCATCTCCTCTGGCACCTCACGTACCAGATCGATGCTGAGCAGGCCGTTGTCGAGCGAGGCGCCTGCGACCTTGACGTGATCGGCAAGCTCGAAACGGCGGGTAAAGGGCCGTGTGGCGAGGCCATGATGCAGATACTCCGCGTTGTCCGGCTCCTTGTGCTGGCCGGAGACAATCAGGAGGTTGGGTTCATGGGTGATTTCGAGGTCGTCCTCGGAAAACCCGGCTACGGCGATGGTGACGCGGTAGTTGTTCTCGCCGCTGCGCGCGATGTCATAGGGCGGCCAGGCGTCGAAGGCCTGCGGAGCATTTTCCAGCAGGTTGAAGACGCGGTCGAAGCCGATGCTCGACCGATAGAGCGGGGAAAAGTCGAATGCGGTTCTCATAGCTACATCCTCCATCGAGCAACATAGATACGAGGGGCGCCAAAGAGCTGGCGCTCCCTGGTTCCGCCGGCCCCATTTCGGCGACCGGTGCCTTCGATCTGGTTATTGTCCGCCGCAAGTCAAGACCCGGTGGCTCTCGCGTTGCCGGTTTTTGGGCCGGTTTTCGGTCGGTTCGGCGGGGCTGCCAATCTCGCCACAAGTGGGGAGATGTCCGGCAGGAGATTGCCTGTTGGTTTCAATTGCCAACGCTGACTTCCCCGGCCGGTTATTGTCTGCAGCAGGTCAAGACCCAGATTTCTTGTGTTGCCGGGCCCGTTCCCGGCACTCGCAGATGGAGCTGACCATGACACGCGACGAGATCATTTCTGTGCTGGGCCCGGTCGACGAAGCCGTGATCGCCGACATTGCGGCGACGGACGGGACGGTCCAGGAATTGCGCGAGGCCCTGGCCTGGATCGCCGCCGACGAGGCGCTGGTGAACGAGGGCCGACCGCTGCCGACGGCAAGGGTAGCGACGCTGATCGAACTGCTGCAAGGGCCGGACGAGGAGGAATAACCGGCTGTTGCCGCGATGCTCTTGAACCGCGCAAAGGGACGAACCATGTCCTTCAGCGGCGCCGGCCGGCCGCCGGTGCCGCCAGCACAACGTTGCTTGCTCAAACAAGAAGACGATCAGAAAACAAGGAGGAAGTGATGGACGACGTCCGCTTCGCCGAGCCGATCACGTTGAAATTCCAATCCAGCGAGCGCAAGGTCGCCAGCAGTTGGGAAGCCATCGAATGCATGCGCCAGCAGTGGCCGGACCGTGCACGCGGCCGGAGCTGGCGCACCGCCTATCGGACCTGCCGCGACGCGCTCGACGGCTGGCGCACCGCGCGCGATGCGCGCAAGGCCTTCGTCAGGGCGGCGCGCAAGGCTGGATTGCTCGCATCGGCCCGTAAGCCTGTCGACCACGCCGGCTAGTCCGGACGCCCTCCGATATTGTGAGATCCAAAACAAAGTGGGGGAGAGTCAGCTACCCCTCTCCCCCGCTTCGGAGGCACTTTGTTTGCTGTCTGGCGGCAGATCGGGCTTGCTCCTCAGTGGACGGTGATAATGCCATTTACGGCCCGCCATTCGGACGGTTGGATCAGACGGTGATGAGCCACGCGCACCGAATGCAGCGGGCCTTCGATCTCGCGCTCCCAGAAATCGAGGAAATGCTTCAGCGTCGGGAAATCAGGGGCGATATCGTATTCCTGCCAGATATAGAGCTGAAGCAGGCTTCGATGATCGGGCAGACGGTAGTGGATCTCCGCCGTGGTGAGGCCAAACCCTTGCATCTGGAGCTGAAAGTCCCTGCTGGTCATGCAATCCTTCCTTTCCCAATGAACCTCGTCTGCAAAACGCCTCGCCTTCCACATAGGTTCCAGCCGCCGGCAAGCGGCTCAGGAGACGGACAGATTTGGAAATCCGGCCGGGTCATCGCGCCGGAAACGGCGAATGTGCGAACAATTACAGCGTATTGGCACTCTCAGGCGTCGAGTGCTAAAATTTTTGCATGATCCTCTTGAAAGCTGAAAAAAGCGCGACTAGTTCGTATGCGCGCGATGCCTGAAGAAGAGATCGCGCACCCCGTGCCGGGCCGATATTGCCGGTCCGGTCAGGAGGATGTTCGAAAATCTGTTTGTCCCGAGAGGAGAACGACATGGCGTTCCGTCCATTGCATGACCGCATCCTGGTCCGCCGCATCGAGGTCGACGAAAAGACCGCGGGCGGCATCATCATCCCCGACACCGCCAAGGAGAAGCCGCAGGAGGGCGAGGTCATTGCCGCCGGTCCGGGCGCGCGCGACGACAGCGGCCAATTGCAGCCGCTCGACGTCAAGGTCGGCGACCGCATTTTGTTCGGCAAATGGTCCGGCACCGAGATCAAGCTCAATGGCGAGGATCTGCTCATCATGAAAGAGAGCGACGTGCTGGGCGTGATCGAAGCCACGGGCGAAATGAAGAAGGCTGCCTGAGCGGGGCCTGAACAAGCATTCCAGTCAACGAAAAGCTGCCTATCGAGGAGTGTTCCAATGGCTGCCAAAGATGTGAAATTTCATACCGAAGCCCGCGAGAAGATGTTACGCGGTGTCGATATGCTTGCCAATGCGGTGAAGGTGACGCTCGGTCCCAAGGGCCGCAACGTTGTCTTCGACAAATCGTTCGGCGCGCCGCGCATCACCAAGGACGGCGTGACGGTGGCAAAAGAGATCGAGCTCGAGGACAAGTTCGAGAACATGGGCGCTCAGATGGTCCGCGAAGTTGCTTCGAAGACCAGCGACACCGCAGGCGATGGCACCACGACCGCGACGATTCTTGCTCAGGCCATTGTCAGGGAAGGGGCCAAGGCGGTCGCTGCCGGCATGAACCCGATGGATTTGAAGCGCGGCATCGACAAGGCGGTCGACGCCGTGGTCGCCGACCTGAAATCCAATGCCCGCAAGGTGACCAGGAATGACGAAATCGCTCAGGTCGGCGCCATCTCTGCCAATGGCGATGCCGAGATCGGCCGCTTCCTCGCAGAGGCGATGGAAAAGGTTGGCAATGAGGGTGTCATCACTGTCGAGGAAGCGAAGACCGCTGAGACCGAGTTGGAAGTGGTCGAAGGCATGCAGTTCGACCGTGGGTACCTCTCGCCCTATTTCATCACCAATCAGGATAAGATGCGCGTCGAACTCGAAGAACCCTATGTGCTGATCCACGAGAAGAAGCTGTCCAACCTGCAGGCCATGCTTCCTGTGCTCGAAGCCGCCGTGCAATCCGGCAAGCCGCTGTTGATCATCGCCGAGGACGTCGAGGGCGAGGCGCTGGCGACGCTGGTCGTCAACAAGCTGCGCGGCGGCCTGAAGGTCGCGGCCGTCAAGGCACCGGGCTTCGGCGATCGCCGCAAGGCCATGCTGGAGGATATCGCCATCCTGACCGGCGGCACGGCGATCTCGGAGGACCTCGGCATCAAGCTCGAGAACGTCACACTGGAGATGCTCGGCCGCGCCAAGAAGGTGCTGATCGAGAAGGAGAACACCACCATCGTCGACGGCGCCGGCCGCAAGGATGAAATCCATGCGCGCATCAGCCAGATCAAGGCGCAGATCGAGGAAACCACCTCCGACTACGACCGCGAAAAGCTGCAGGAGCGGTTGGCCAAGCTCGCCGGCGGCGTCGCCGTCATCCGTGTCGGCGGCTCGACCGAGATCGAGGTCAAGGAGCGCAAGGATCGCGTCGACGACGCCATGCACGCCACACGCGCGGCGGTTGAGGAGGGCATCCTGCCCGGCGGCGGCGTGGCGCTGCTGAGAGCGGCGAAGGCGCTCGATAATGTCGTCGTCGACAATCCCGATCAGAAGACCGGTGTCGACATCGTGCGTCGCGCCATCGAAGCGCCGGTGCGCCAGATCGCCGAGAATGCCGGCGCCGAAGGTTCGATCATCGTCGGCAAGCTGCGCGAGACGGGCGAGTTCGGCTATGGCTGGAACGCGCAGACCAACGAGTTCGGCGACCTCTACAGTCAAGGCGTCATCGACCCGGCCAAGGTCGTGCGCACTGCTCTCCAGGGTGCCGCCTCTGTTGCCGGCCTGCTGGTGACGACCGAGGCGATGGTGGCCGAGAAGCCGAAGAAGGAAGCTGCCGCACCGGCCATGCCCGGCGGTGGCGGCATGGACTTCTAAGGCCAGGCTTCCAAAGCGCGACTTCGAAACGGCAGATGGGCCGTGCCCGCCAAAAGCGGGCACGGTCTTGCCGGTCCGGAACTAATGCTGAGCAGGTGTTGCCATGGATATGATGGACAGTTTTGGAAAGATCGCGGCGCCGACCCGCCCGAAAAACGATTTCAACTATGAAACCGACTGCAGGGCGGCGCTGGCGCCTTTGGTCGACGGCTTGCTGGATATGGCCGAGTCGGCCGGCTGGGACCGCCGCAAGGCGGCCTACACGCTGATGTTTCTGTCGGCTCAACGCGTGGGGGCCGGCACGGAGGAGCGCAAATGATCGCGGCGCGGATGCGCGAATGCCTGCGCCTGCTGCGTTGGTCGGAAACCGATTTCGCCGAAGAGGCGGGTTACCCGCTCGCCAAGGCAAAGGCGTGGCTCTACGGGCGCGAACATCCGCCGCTGGGCGTGGCGGCCTGGCTCGAGGCGCTGGTCAAGGTGCATCGGCTGCTGCCGCCGCCGGGCATGCAAGCCGTATTGCATTCACCGATCGACGCCGTCCTGCAGGCGGATCGAAGCGCCCGCGCGGTTGAGTTCCGCAAGGAGCCGATTGAGCCAGGAAAGGAGAGTGTCATGCATCGTGCTTCGTTCGACAAGCCGGTTACCATCCTCACCCGCCTCGGTACGCCGACGAAGATAGAAAGCGCGGCTGAGGCTTATGCACCTTTGGCTGAGTGGCCGGCAACGAGCCGGACGACCGCGCATGACATCGCCGCAAAAGCGTGCCGTGCAGCACTGGAAGGAGAGATCGACGCCGAGACGGCGCGCGCCACCTTCGTTGCCTTCGCCCGCCGCAACGACCTGCTTGCGCCGCAGACGAACGGGATGGTTGCCGGCGAGAGCGTTGCTGGCGCGACGGTTGCCGACTGGGCAACGCGCGCACAGCGCGTCAACGCCCCAGCCTGAGCGGTTGGAGAAGTCGCCAATCTCCCCCCTTGAGGGTCCCTTGAGGGGGAGATGTCGCCGAAGGCGACAGAGGGGGTCGGTACGTCCTGGCGCGACGCCATGTTGGACGAAAGAGAAAGTTGGCGCCTCACGCGCGGCTATCCCCTCTGGCCTGCCGGCCATCTCCCCCTCGAGGGGGGAGATTACGCGCTCAGCCGCTTTCGCCTACTAAGCCATCGGTAGCAGCCGGCGCATGATCAGCGAGGCATGGCCGCCCACCCCGTGTGCAGCCGGCCGGCGCTCGACGACCTCGAAGCCGTGCTTGCGATAGAAGGCGATTGCGCGGTCGTTGCCCCCGATCACTTCCAGGGCGATGCTGGGAATACCCGCATGCGCGGCAAGAACGGCATGCAGCAGGTCGGCGGCAAGGCCGGTGCCGTACTCGCTTTTGTCTATATGGAGCCGCTCGAGCATGACCTCGCCTTTGTCGTCCATCGCGGCCATCGCATAACCGGCGAGCGAGCCGTCAGCCCGCTCGGCGACGAAGGACATCTTGCTGTCGTCCCTGAGCTCGGCCGCCAACCGCTCCGGCGCGTGCCTCTCATCCGACAGCCGTGCCGTCGTCTCGGCACCCAGGATCGGCGAATAGGTGTGTCGCCAGGACCCTCCAAGCAGCCGCGACACCGCCGGAACGTCCTGTTCGGTCATGGTTCTTATTTGGGTCATTGGCACCTCGCCTCAGAAACCTGCCCCTTTTGAGCGGAGATGTCCGGCAAGACAGAGAGGTGCTGTCCCGCCGGCCCTGCACGGCTGAGTTCAGCGCACATCCGCGCCGGCCACCATGACTATGTGCTGGCAGACATTGTCGATATCGCGAATGACGTCGTCGTTCCAGAACCGCAGGATAGTCCAGCCCAGCGCTTCAAGCCGTGCGCTTCTGGTAGCGTCCGATATTGAGGCATCGGCCCGGGCATGCTGGGAGCCATCCAGTTCGACAATCAGCTTTTTGTCCGGGCAGGCAAAATCGACAATATGGCCTGCAATTGGCATCTGCCGCCGAAATGCCAGCCCCATGAGTCGATGCGCCCTGACCTCATTCCAGAGCTTCAGCTCGGCATCCGTCATGGCCTTGCGCATCTTGCGCGCATTGCCGCGGTTACGGGGAGGTACGGGATAGTGATTCACTACTTCTATTCCTCAGCGCGAACCTTGCCCATCTTCTCTATGCTGCGCTTGAACACCCCCCTCTGTCCTGCCGGACATCTCCCCCTCAAGGGGGGAGATTGGCAGCTTCGCCGAAAATTCTCCCTTCTTTAGAGATTGGCGAAAGCTGGAGCGACGTCCAATCTCCCCCCTTGAGGGGGAGATGTCCGGCAGGACAGAGGGGGGTGCTGGCCCGCCGACCTGGATAGGCATGGCACCTGTATCACCGCCTTACCCGCGATTTCAGCCAGCGGTCGAAGGCCACGGCGAGGATGAGGATCAGGCCGATGACAATGCTTTGCGTGTAGGACGAGACGTTGTTGAACTGCAGCCCGTTCTGCAAGACGCCGATCAGCCCTGCACCGACCACCGTGCCGCCGACGCTGCCGATGCCGCCGAACAGCGAGGTGCCGCCGATGACGACCGCCGAGATCACCGTCAGCTCGTAGCCGATGCCGGCGACGGCTTCGGAGGAGTTGAGCCGCGCCGACAAAACGAAGGCGGCAAGGCCGGCGAAGAAGCCGACGATGATGTAGACCGAGATCAGGATGCGGTCGACACGCAGGCCGGAGAGTCGTGCCGCCTCGGCATTGCCGCCGACGGCATAGACCGCGCGGCCGTAACGTGTGTAGCGCAGCACGATATGGCAAAGGATCGCGGCAATCGCGAAGATGATCGCCGGCACCGGAACCGGGCCGATCAGGCCGGTACCGAACCAGCGCATCGAGGCGTCGAAGCCGGAGATCGGGCCGCCATTGGAAATCGTCAAGGTCAGGCCGCGAAACACGGTGAGGCCGCCAAGCGTGACGACGAAGGGCGGCACTTTCAGCCTGGTGATGGCAAAGCCCTGGACGCCGCCGGCCACGGCACCGACGACGACGGCCGCGAGAAGGGCGGCGAACCAGCCATAGCCCTGCGTGCCCGTTGTCGACAGCGACAGCGTGTTGGCGGTGCCGCCCTTGGCCACCACCGCCGCGACCATGCCGCAGAAGGCGAGCAGCGAGCCGACCGACAGGTCGATGCCGGCGGTGAGGATGACGAAGGTCATGCCGAGCGCGATCAGGCCGGTGATCGAGATCTGGCGCATGATGTTGAACAGGTTGATCGGGTCGATGAAGCTCGGCTTCAGCACGGTGAAGACGACGATCAGCAACCCCAGGAACATCAGCGGGCCGAAGCTCATCAGCAGGCGCGCAATATTGACGCCGCCGCGCTGGCTCCGTTCGGTCGTGCTGGTCATTGCGTTGCTTCCTGCTTCTGGTCGAGCGCCATCAGTTCCATCAATTTCTCCTCGGTCGCCTCGATACCGGGCATCTCGCCGGTGATGCGCCCGCGCCGCATGGTGACGATCCTGTCCGACACCGCAAGCACTTCGGGCAGCTCGGACGAGATCATCATGATGGCGATGCCGCGCGCGGCGAGCTCCACCAGGATCTGGTGCACTTCCGCCTTGGCGCCGACATCGACGCCGCGCGTCGGTTCATCGACGATCAGCACCTTGGGATCGCGCGCCAGCCAGCGGGCAAGGATCACCTTCTGCTGGTTGCCGCCGGACAGTCCCTCGATCGCCTGCTCGGGCGAAGCCATGCGGATCGACAGCATCTTCCTGTAGTTCGCCAGCGCCTCGCGTTCGCGCCGCTCGGCCATGAAGCCGACACTGGAGTAGCGGTCGAGCGCGGCGATCGAGAAATTGGTGAGGATGGCGAGTGCTGCGAAGATTGCCTGGTGCTTGCGGTCCTCCGGCACCAGGCCGATGCCGAGCTCGATGGCGTCGGCGGGTGAGGCGGGCGCGATCGGCTTGCCGTCGAGCCTGATGGTGCCGGCGGCAATGCGGTCGGCGCCGAAGATGGCGCGGGCGAGCTCGGTGCGGCCGGAGCCGACGAGCCCGGCGACGCCGAGGATTTCGCCCGCCTTGAGGTCGAGATCGACGCCTTCGAGCACGATGGCGTGCGGCGCCTGCGGATCGCGCACCGTGCGCAGGCCGCGCACCGAGAGCCGGACGTCGCCGGCGACGTCGCGCTGCGTCGGCCTGGCATAGAGCTCGGAAGCGGCGCGGCCGACCATCTTCTCGATGATCTTCGGCAGTTTGATCGGCCCGCCTTCGCGGTCGAGATGGCCGGCCAGCCTGCCGTCGCGCAGCACCGTCATGCGGTCGCAGATCGCCGCGGCCTCCTCCAGCCGGTGGGTGACGAACATGATGGCGACGCCATCCTTGCGCAGCCGGTCCATGATCGACATCAGCCTGTGCACTTCGGTTTCGGTCAGCGCCGAGGTCGGCTCGTCCATGATGATCAAGCGGCTCTTCAGCGACAGCGCGCGGGCGATCTCGACCAGCTGCTGCTCGGCCACCGACAGTGCCGACACCGGCGTCGCCGGGTCGAGGTCGAGGCCGACGCGGGCAATGATCGCGCGTGAGTCTTCTACCATCTTTCGCCAGCTGACCAGCCCGAACCGGCCGAGCGGCGCGCGACCGATGAAGATGTTCTCCGCTACCGTCAGCGTCGGGATCAGGCTCAGTTCCTGGTAAATGGTGACGATGCCGAGGCGCTTGGCATCCTGCGGATTGTGCGGGCTGAATTCGACCCCATCGAAGACGATGCGGCCGCTGGTTGGCGGCATCACGCCGGACAGGATCTTGAGCAGCGTCGATTTGCCGGCTCCGTTCTCGCCGAGCAGGCCGAGAATCTCGCCGGGGCGGACTTCGAGCGAAACGTCGTTCAGCGCGGTGACGCCGGCAAAGCGCTTGGTCACGCCCTCGACGGTGAGCAGGGCGGGAGAGGGCGCGATGGCGGCTGCCTTGGGCACAGTTTGCTCCTGGATTGCGATTGTCGGCGGGTCAGCGCCCCCCTCTGTCCTACCGGACATCTCCCCCACGAGGGGGGAGATTGGATGTCTTTCGCCAATCTTCCTGCGTTGCAGAAAAGGCGCCATCGGCGAAGCTTCCGATCTCCCCCCAAGTGGGGGAGATGCCCGGCAGGGCAGAGGGGGGCGCGACAGAATGCTACTTTTTCCGCTGCGCGCCCTTTGTGCAACCTTACTTCGTCTCGCCCAGCCTCTCCGCCTTGTCGAGATTGTCCTTGCCGATGACGATCGGCGTCAAAAGCACCAGCTTTTCCTTCGGCTCGGTCTTGTCCCTGGCGTAGGCGACCGCGATCTGCACCGCAGTGCGCGATTGTTCGCCGGGGAATTGCTCGACCGTTCCGGCCAGCTTGCCGTCGCGCACGGCGACCAGCGCTTCGGGAAGCGCGTCGAAGCCGTAGATCTTGACGTCGGTGAAGTTGCGCGCCGCGCAGGCTTCAACCGCGCCAAGCGCCATGTCGTCATTGGCGCAGATGATCGCGTCGGGCTTGCCGTTGGCGGCAAGGCCGGCCTCGGTGACGGACAGCGCCTCGGCGCGGGCGAAGTTGGCGGTCTGCTCGAAGATGATCTGGTACTTGTCCTTCATCGGATCGAGGACGTTGTGCACACCCTTGTTGCGGTCGATCGCCGGGCCGGCACCGGGCTGGCCCTGCAGATGGAAGATCTTGGCGCCGTTCGGGAATGCCGCCACCATGGCCTTCGCTTCGGCCTCGCCGCCCTTGACGTTGTCGGCGCCGACATGGGCAAGGATGCCCTCGACGCCTTCGACACGGCGGTCGATGGTGACGACGGGAACGCCGGCCTTGACCGCTTCCTCGATGGCTGGGGCCAGCGCATTGACGTCGAGCGGCGAGATGACGATGGCGTTGACCTTCTGCACGAGCGCCGCTTCGATATCGGCGGTCTGCTTGGGCGCCGAATTCTGGCCGTCGCTTTCGACCAGGTTGACGCCCTGCGCCTGGGCTTCCGCCTTGATCTGGTTCAGCATGTGCACGAAGAACGGAAAGCCGAGGCTCGGCACCGAACCCAGGATGGTCAGCTTGTCCTGGGCAAAAGCCAGTTGCGGAGCGGCCAGCGCCAAAGCGCCCATCGCCGCGGTCGACAGCAGGAATTCACGTCTGTTGATCAATTTAGTCTCCTCCCAGATGAGCGCACGACCCCGAAACCGGAATGGGTTTTCCGGAAGGTTCCTTGCGTCGATTCAAAAATGGAGTGTCCTTCGAGCGCCCAACTCGTGTTTGAAGGGACGCAACGGCGCTCCAGCCGGTCCACCGCGACGTTCTCCTCCACTCGGTGCCTGCCGGCGGATGCTAGCCAAGGCCGGAGCTTTGCGCAAGAACGCGCTACCGCGCGAGGGCTCGCAGCGACCGCCAAATTGACAGCCGACACGCTCTCGGCCATCCTTAAGGCACGCCGCCTTGCGGCTTGTGCGTGAGTAACCAGCATGGCCAGTTCCGTCGCCAGTCAGAAATCCAAGCGCGCCGCGGTACGGAACGCGCTCGACCGCCACAAGGTGTACATCACCGCGCAGCGTTTTTCGGCCGGCAGCTACAGCGCGCGGGTGCTGGTCAACGGCGAGGCCTATTGGGTCGACGAATTCCGGCTCAGCCAGCTGCAGCAGGGCCTGTCGCCGGCCGAGCTCGAATTGACGCCGGCCACCGACGATTGAGCGGCATGACGCCGACCTGCCGCATGCTGACAAAATGATTCAAGACATGCGCATCAAGCCGTTGTTTTTGCGCAAGAGCATGTGGCCGTGACCGCCCCGCCAAAGCTCAAGGCCTATCGCGCCAAGCGCGAGTTCACGAGGACGCCGGAACCCGCCGGCGCGCTGGTTGCCGGGGAAGGCAACCGCTTCGTCGTTCACAAGCACCACGCCACCGCCGACCACTACGACCTTCGCCTGCAGGTCGGCGACGTGCTGAAGAGCTGGGCGGTGCCGCGCGGCCCGTCGCTCAACCCCGCCGACAAACGGCTGGCGGTCGAGACCGAGGACCATCCGCTCGAGTATATTGACTTCGAAGGTGTCATTCCCGAAGGCGAATATGGCGGCGGGCCGATGATCGTCTGGGACACCGGCGTCTGGGCGCCGATGGACGACGTCGAGAAGAGCCTGCGCACCGGTTCCTTCAAGTTCCGCCTCGCCGGCGAAAAGCTGAATGGCGGCTGGATGCTGACGCGGCTGAAACCGAAGCCCGGCGAGGATGCGGGCAAGAAGAACTGGCTGCTGTTCAAGGAGCGCGATCTCGCCGCCGACGCCAAGCTCGACATACTGGAAGCCCGGCCGGAAAGCGTCAAATCCGGACGCCGCATCGAGGAACTGGCGGCAACGCCGAAGCCGGCCGCCAAGCCTGCCAGGCCGGTGGTGCTGAAGCCAGGTGCTTTGCCGGGCGCCGTCAAGGCGCCGCTGCCCACCCGCATCGAGCCGCAACTGGCGACGCAGGTTTCGAAACCGCCGGGCGGCGATGACCCAGCGGCCCGAACAGGCGAAGTCTGGCTGCACGAGATCAAATTCGATGGCTACCGCACCATGGCGCATCTCGCTAACGGGGACGTCAGGCTGATCACCCGCGCCGGCCTCGACTGGACGAAGCGCTATGGCGACCTGCCGCTTGCCTTCGCCAGGCTGCCCTGCCGCGAGGCGATCATCGACGGCGAGGTCGTCGCGCTCGACGCCAAGGGCATCAGCCGCTTTGCCCTTTTGCAGAATGCGCTGGCCGAAGGCGCCGGCAACAAACTCCACTTCTACGCCTTCGATCTTCTGTATCTCGACGGCCGGGACCTGAGACAAGCGCCGCTCCGCCGGCGCAAGGCGCTGCTTTCTCAATTGCTGTCCGGTCTCGGCGCCAATTCGGCCATCCAGCTCAGCGATCATGTCGAAGGAGACGGCCAGGCACTTTATGACCAGGCGTCCGAGATGGGGCTCGAGGGTGTCGTCTCCAAGCGCGCCACGGCAATCTACCAGAGCGGCCGTACCAAGACCTGGACCAAGACCAAGGCGCTTCAGACCGGCGACTTCGTCATCGCCGGCTACACAGTCTCCGATGCGGCCGAGGGGCTGGCCGCACTCGGCCTCGGCGAATTCGAAGACGGCGAGCTGCACTATCGCGGCAAGGTCGGCACCGGCTTCGATGCGGGGACCGCCGGCGAATTGCTGGCCAGGCTGGAGCCGCTAAGGGCGGGTGCATCCGCGCCGGAAGGCGTTCCGCGCGAAATCATGCGCGAGATGAAATGGGTGCGGCCGTTGCTTTCGGCGCACATCCACTACGCCAACCGGACCACCGACAATGCGCTGCGCCATGCCGTGTTCCGCGGCCTGCGCGACGTCGGCCTGTCGACGCCGGTTTCGGCCAAGCGCAAGCGGCTGATCGCCGAGGCCGACCTCGCCACCATCTGGGTGACCAACCCGACGCGACGGCTGTTCGGCAAGACCGGCCCGACCAAGCTCGACATTGCCGTCTATTACGCGCTGGTCGGCGATTTCATGCTGCCGCACATTCTCGGCCGGCCGGTGTCGCTGGTGCGCTGCCCGACCGGCAGGCCGCAGGACTGTTTCTTCCAGCGCCACGCCTTCACCGGCATGCCGCCCTCCGTGGTGACTTTCGAAGCGACCAATTCGGAGGGCGAGACCAAATCCTATCTCTCGGTGGAAGACGCCAAGGGCTATCTGGCGCTGGCGCAGTTCGGTGTCGTCGAGTTCCACACCTGGGGCACCCATCGCACGCGGCTCGACAAGCCGGACCTGATCGTTTTCGACCTCGACCCGGGCGAGGGGATCGCCTGGCGCGAGGTGGTTGAGGCGGCGGTGCACATTAAGGGCGAGCTGGAAGCGCTAGGGCTGGTGCCGTTCGCCAAGACGTCCGGCGGCCACGGCATCCACATATCAGTGCCGGTGACGCAAAAGCAGAACTGGAAGAAACTGCACCAGGCGACCAGCGCCATCTCGACGCATCTTGCCGCCACCGCGCCCGACACTTTCACCACCACCATGGGCAAGGATAACCGCAAGCGGCGCATCTTCATCGATTATCACCGCAATGCGCGCGGCCACACCTCGGCGGCTCCCTATTCGCTGCGCGCCCGCACCAATTTGCCGGCCTCGACACCGGTGAGCTGGAGCGACCTGGCGACCATCGATGCCCCGCAGGATCTGAATTATTCGTCACTGCCGGGCCTGCTGGCGACGTCAGGCGACCCTTGGGCCGACATGGAAGATTTCGCCCGGGATTTGCCGGTGATGGGCACTGCGAGGTAGTCGTGCCGGCGCGGCCCCAGACTCCATCGACGCTCCGGAAAATTTGAATTATTCTTCGCCACGGACCTCTTACCTGCAGGGGCTCCGGCGGAGGAAGATTTCGCTAGGGATTTGCCGGTATTGTAAGGGCAATGTAGGATTTCGGCAGCCGCATTCGTCCTCCGGACGAATGAACGCTGCGAACAGTTCGACAGCACAAGGCCGCGTAGGAGTATTTCATGGCGCCCAGGGCAAGTTGGAAAGGTTACCTCAAGCTCAGTCTGGTCAGCTGTCCGGTCCGGCTCTATCCGGCGACGAGCGCCAGCGAGCGCATCAGCTTCAACCAGCTGCACAAGAAGACGCACAACCGCATCAACATGAAGCCGGTCGACCCCGAGCTCGGGCTGGTCGAGCGTTCGGACCTGGTCAAGGGCTACGAATACGAGGACAAGCAGTACATCATCATCGAGGACTCCGATCTCGATGCGGTGCGCATCGAATCCAACCATACGATGAACATCGAGGCTTTTGTCGACGAGCATTCGGTCGACGTCATCTATCAGGACGCGCCCTATTACCTGGCGCCGGACGGCGCAATGGCCGAGGAGACCTTTGCCGTGTTGCGCGAAGCGATGCGCAAATCCGGCAAGCTGGCGATCGCCCGCCTGGTGCTGTCCAGCCGCGAGCGCGTGGTGACGATCGGCGCGCGCGAGAACGGCATGTTCGTCTGCACCTTGAGGAATCCGAACGAAGTGCGTGGCACGGCTGAATATTTCGGCAATATCCCGGCCGGAAACCCCGATCCCGAAATGCTGCAATTGGCCGAAGCGCTGATCAAGCAGAAGGAAACCACCTTCGATCCGAAGAATTACGAGGACCGCTACGAGATCGCGCTGATGGCGATGATCCGCGAGAAGCTGAAGGGCCATAAGCCGATCATCGCGGCGGCCCCCGAGCGCGGCAATGTCATCAATCTCATGGATGCGCTGAAGGCGAGCCTGTCGCAATCGGCCAAACCGCCGGCCAAGTCGAAGAGCAAGGCCGATGAAACGGCCAAACCCGCGGCGAAATCCGCCAAGGCCGGCGCCGCCGCGGTCAAGGAAAACCCGCTCAAGGCGAACCTTCTCAAAGCCGTCGGCAAGAGCAAGGCGTGACGGCTCTCGCCGGCACGGTCTTCGGCATCGTCGGCGCGCTGGCGGCCTTTCCGCTCAGGCTGGCGGCGCGCGAGGTCGAGCGCCAGCACGGCCAGTTGCGGCGCGGCGTCACTCGGCGCACCACACATGTCGTGTTGGGCCGCAAGTTGCTCGCCAAAGCCGGCGATGGCGAGATCGAGCGTCGGGCTGCTGCGGAGCGCACGGCGGGGCGCAAGCTGGTCAGCGAGAACGGCTTCCTGCGCCTGCTCGGATTGATGAAGGCGCCGGAGGCTTCTGCGCTGTCGCGGCAGTCGCTGATCGACCAGTCGCGGCTGACCGGCGAGGATCTCGACCTTTTGTCGCTGTTCGATGCCTTCGAGCATGATTGCGAACCGTATTCCTTTCGCGACCTGATCCTCGCCCGCAAATATGCCGGGCTGGTTGCCGGCGGCGCCTCGTGGGGGGCGATTGCGCGCTCGGTGCACCGCTCGGGCCCGGTCGCCTCGCTCACCGCCAAGTCGCTCGCCGTCGGCTCGCAGCACGGGCGGGCCGATGCGATCTATCTCGAAGGCGGCCAGAGCGAACTCGACGGCCAGCTGCTGTTCGATCTGGGAACGCAGGATGACGACACGCTGGAAGAGCTGTTCGCCGATGCCGAGGCGGCGGAAGGGGCTGAAGAGCACGAGCAGGCGGCGGCGCTCTACCAGCGCTGCCTGGCCATCGACCCAAGCGATGCCATCGCCGCCTTCAACCGCGCCAACTGCCTGCGCGCCGCCGGCCAGGCGGCCGAGGCGGCGCACGACTATGCCCGCGCCATAAAGCTCGATCCCGGCTTCGTCGAGGCCTGGTTCAATCTCGCCGGGCTGATGAGCGAGGAGGGGCGGGTAGCCTCGGCGCGCCGCCATTTGCTGAAGGCGATCGCACTCGATCCCAATTATGCCGACGCGGTGTTCAACCTTGCTAGGCTGGAGTTCGACGCCGGCAATCTCGCCGAGGCGCGGCGTCGCTGGGTGCGCTACCTCGAGCTCGACGCCAATTCCGAATGGGCGCGCACGGCGGCCAAGGGGATACAGTTCGTGGATTTGCAGCTGGCGCGGATGTCGGCAGGGTGAGGTAGTAGCGCCTCCTTCTCCCCTTGTGGGAGAAGGTGGATCGGCGCGCAGCGCCGAGACGGTTGAGGGGTGTTGGAAGAAATGAGGCGTCGGCGTTCCCTGGAACACCCCTCATCCGACCGAGCTTCGCTCGGCCACCTTCTCCCACAAGGGGAGAAGGGGTCACCAGCGTTGGAGTCCCCATGACAACCTTCCTCTTCGATGGCCCCGACACCGCCCCAATCACCATCCTGCTCGCCCATGGCGCAGGCGCTCCTATGGACTCCCCCTCGCTGACCGCCACGGCAAAAGCGCTGGCCGAGGCCGGCTTCCGCGTCGCGCGCTTCGAATTCCACTACATGGCGGCTCGCCGCTACGGCCACCGCAAGCCGCCGCCGCGCGCCGAGACGGTTAACCCGGAATACGTCAAGGCGATCGCCGACCTCCGGGCGAAGGGCGTGAAGGGTCCGCTGATCATCGGCGGCAAGTCGATGGGCGGACGCGTCGCTTCGATGATCGCCGACGAGATGTTTTCGAAGGGCGAGATTTCAGGGCTGCTTTGTCTCGGCTATCCCTTCCATCCACCGGGCAAACCGACGCAGCTTCGGACAAAACACCTGGCCGATCTCAAGACGCCGACATTGATCTTCCAGGGCACGCGCGACGAGTTCGGGACCAAAGACGAGGTCGCGACCTATGCTCTGTCCGACGCAATCGAGATCTTCTGGCTGGAAGACGGCGACCATGATCTGAAGCCGCGCAAAAACATCTCCGGCTTCTCCACCGCCGATCATCTGAAGACGCTGGCTGATGCGGTGAAGGCGTGGACCGAACGCATCGTGCGCTGAAGCAGGCCGATGAAGATCGCCACCTTCAACGTCAACAACATCAACAGCCGGCTGCCGAACCTGCTCGCATGGCTGGCTGCCGCCAAACCCGACATCGCCTGCCTGCAGGAGCTCAAGGCGAGACAGACGCAGTTTCCGCGCACTGCGCTGGCGGCGGCCGGCTACGGCGCGGTTTGGGTCGGGCAGCCGACCTGGAACGGCGTCGCCATCCTTTCGCGTGGCGCAGAACCCGTTCTGACCCGCGAGGCGCTGCCCGGCGACGATAGCGACCAGCAGGCGCGCTACATCGAAGCTGCGGTCAACGGCATCGTCGTCGCCTGCCTCTACGCGCCGAACGGCAATCCGCAGCCCGGCCCGAAATTCCAGTACAAGCTCAACTGGCACGAAAGGCTGGAGGCGCATGCGGCGCAGTTGCTCGACACCGGCCTGTCGGTGGTACTGGCCGGCGACTACAACATCGTGCCCGAGCCGCGCGACATCTACCCGACCCGCTCCTATGACGACAACGCGCTGGTCCAGCCGGAAAGCCGCGCATCGTTCCAGCGGCTGCTCGACCAGGGCTGGCTTGACGCGCTGCGCAAGAAGCACCCGAATGAGACGCTCTACACATTCTGGGACTATCGCCGCAACCGCTGGCCGCGCGATGCCGGCCTGCGCCTCGACCATATCTTGCTCAGCAAGAAGCTGTCGCGCCGGCTGGTAGCGGCGGGCATCGACCGCGACGTGCGCGGCGAGACCGGCGCCAGCGATCATGCGCCGGTCTGGGTGGAGTTGAAGTGAGGCACGGAGGCTGGCGCCGCCTTTTCGGGCGGCAACCAGTCAAGTTGGCCGCGCCGCTTCGCGGGCGAACGCCTCGATCAGAGGTGCGTATCCCTCAAGGTCGGGCTGCGTTGCGAAACTGTGGCTAGCGGCGGTCGAAGCCCAGGGCAGCTTTTCCGACGTGAAGACTTCGACGAAAGGCACATACCAATGGTGCTGGTCCAGCATGGTCGCACGAACGTTGACGAAGAAGTCCAGGCCATGCGGGCGCGTGAACATCCAGTTCTTGCAATGCGGGCAATAGAGCTGCCGGTGCGGGCCGTGCAGGCCGCCGACCACCGGCTCGCCCTGGGTGACGGCGAAACCGTCGCTGGGCACGGCGATGGTCAGGGAATACGCGCTGGCGCTCAGCTTCTGGCAGCCGGTGCAGTGACACGCCATCGTCAGCAAGGGCGGGGCGCTGATGCGAAAGCGTATTCCGGTGCACAGGCAACCGCCGTCCCAAGGTAGCTTCCAATCGTGCATTGCTGGCCTCGAGCGAGATCCTCGGCGAGCGATCTAGCGCACCACTGGCCTCCGGCAACGCCGCGATGCCTGCGGCAGCTGCCGCCGACGGGCACCATGTCATCACCGGCAGCGGCGATTACACGATCAAGCTGTGGGATCTGGACAGCGGCCGCGAGGTCCGCCGTTTCGACGGCCATGAAGGCACCGTCTACGCCCTGGCGCTCTCAGCCGACGGCGAGCGGCTGCTCTCAGGCTCGCTCGACGGCACGGCGCGGCTGTGGGACATGGAGACCGGCAACCAGCTCGCCATGTTCGACAGCCAGTCCGGCCCGATCTATGCGGTTGCCTTTGCCGCGGGCGGCACGGTGCTGACCGGCGGCTACGACCGCAGCATCAGGGACTGGCCGGCTGGCGGCGGCGATAGGACGGTGCTTTTCGCCGGCGCGCCGGATTGATTGCGGGATATCCAATTTCGTCGCCAGGGCTTGGACACCCCCACTGTTGCGCTGGGCAATCGCATTTGGATTCTTACGAAGATGGATCCCCACCCTAACCCTCCCCACAAGGGGGAGGGAACGCTGCCGCGCGCCCTTACTTCCCCTTTGGCGCCGAAAGGCAGGCAATTTGCCGAGGTCAGCGCCAACGGAAGTCTCCCTCCCCCTTGTGGGGAGGGGGTAGGGGTGGGGGTCCATCGTAGAGCGAAAGCCTCGGCGTTCCATCTGCGATAGCCCTGCCCCACGAGGGGGAGATCAGCAGCTCCAGCGTCGGCTTCGGCGCGTATACTTGACCCGCCTACCACCAACGCTATGTTCGCGGCCATGTCAGAGACCAGCCCCGCGGCCGCTGCGCCGCTCATCGTGATTGACCTTCAGACCGGCATGTTCGACGGTGTTGCCGAACCGCCGATCCATGATGCCGACGGCATCGTTTCCCGCACCCGCGCGCTGATCGAATGGGCACGGCGCAGCGGGCGCAAAGTCGCCTTCATCAGGCATGACGGGCCGCAGGGCGATCCTCTGGCGCCGGGTGAGCCGGGCTGGCCGGTGTGGCCGGCGCTCGGCCAGGCCGCGGACGAGCCGACTTTCGCCAAGCGTGTCGGCGATGCGTTCAGCAATGCCGCCCTTGCAGAATGGGTGGCCGGGCAGGGCGCCGGCGAGGTCGTTCTGATCGGCGCGCAGACCGATTTCTGCGTGGCGGCCACGGTGAAGGGCGCCTTTGCAGCGGGCCTGGGCGTCACCATGGTTTCCGACGCCCACAGCACGCTCGACGCGGCCAGCGAGACCGCCGCGGAGATCATCGCCCGGCACAATGCGGCATTTGCCGCCGCCGGGGTCAAAATGGCGACGACGAAGGCGCTTACCGATAGCTGATCCGCCGGCTCATCCCTACGCCGTCAAAGCCTGATCCAGCCGGGAAGCGACTGGCGGGTTCAGACAATTTGGCGCGGGGCGCCTCACTACTGCGGGCTTCCGCCGGCGCGGTCTATCGCGTATTGGCGCAGGAACTCTCCTTTGGCCTTCCCCGGAAAACCATGATTCGTCTCGAAAGCATCAGCAAGCAGAATGGCAGGCAGATCGTCTTCATCGAAGCCTCCGCCGCGTTGCAGAAGGGCGAGAAGGTCGGGCTGGTCGGGCCTAACGGCGCCGGCAAGACGACGCTGTTTCGCATGATCAACGGCGAGGAGCAGCCCGACGAGGGCCAGGTCTCCGTCGATCGCGGCGTCACCATCGGCTATTTCAGTCAGGATGTCGGGGACATGTCCGGCCGCAGCGCCGTTGCCGAAGTGATGGACGGCGCCGGCCCGGTCAGCGAAGTGGCGGCCGAGATGCGCGAGCTCGAGCACGCCATGGGCGACCCCGATCGCGCCGGTGAAATGGATGAGATCATCGCCCGTTACGGCGAGGCGCAGCACCGCTTCGAGGAGCTCGACGGTTACGCGCTGGATGGGCGTGCTCGCGAGGTGCTGGACGGCCTTGGCTTCAGCCAGGAGATGATGGACGGCGACGTCGGCAAGCTGTCCGGCGGCTGGAAAATGCGCGTGGCACTGGCCAGGATCCTTTTGATGCGGCCCGACGCCATGCTGCTCGACGAGCCGAGCAACCATCTCGACCTGGAAAGCCTGATCTGGCTGGAGCAGTTCCTGAAGAACTATGACGGCGCGCTGCTGATGACCTCGCACGACCGCGAGTTCATGAACCGCATCGTCAACAAGGTGGTCGAGATCGACGGCGGTTCGCTGACCGCTTACTCCGGCAACTACGAATTCTACCAGCAGCAGCGGGCGATTGCCGACAGGCAGCAGCAGGCGCAGTTCGAGCGCCAGCAGGCGATGCTGGCCAAGGAGATCGCCTTCATCGAGCGCTTCAAGGCGCGTGCCTCGCATGCCGCCCAGGTACAGAGCCGGGTGAAGAAGCTGGACAAGATCGACCGGGTCGAGCCGCCCAAGCGCCGCCAGAAGGTATCGTTCGACTTCCAGCCGGCGCCGCGCTGCGGCGAGGACGTGGTGACGCTGAAGAACGTGCACAAGGGCTATGGCAGCCGCTCGATCTACGAGGGATTGGATTTTCAGGTGCGCCGCCGCGAGCGCTGGTGCATCATGGGCATCAACGGCGCCGGCAAGTCGACGCTGCTGAAGCTGGTCGCTGGCGCTTCCGAGCCGGACAATGGCACGGTGGCGCGCGGGCCCAGCGTCAAGATGGGCTATTTCGCCCAGCACGCCATGGAAGTGCTGGAGGGCGAGCGCACCGTGTTCCAGACGCTGGAAGATGCGTTTCCGCAGGCCGGCCAGGCGCCGCTCAGGGCGCTGGCCGGCTGCTTCGGCTTTTCCGGCGACGAGATCGAGAAGAAATGCCGCGTGCTGTCGGGCGGCGAGAAGGCGCGGCTGGTGATGGCGCTGATGCTGTTCGATCCGCCCAATTTGCTGGTGCTGGACGAGCCGACCAACCACCTCGACATCGCCACCAAGGAGATGCTGATCACGGCACTGTCGCAGTACGAGGGAACCATGCTGTTCGTCTCGCACGACCGCCATTTCCTGGCGGCGCTGTCGAACCGGGTGCTGGAACTGACGCCCGAGGGCATCCACACCTATGGCGGCGGCTATACCGAATATGTCGAGCGCACCGGGCAGGAGGCGCCGGGGTTGCGGAGCTGAGGCCGGCTCTGCCGCGCACGGTCACGTAGACGCTCGATTCCGGGGGCCAAGCACGAGGTGCTCAGCCATGTATCGCAATTTCGCGCAGCGGATCGCCGCCGTCGATGAACAGTCGGCCTTGCGCGGTCAACGCCGCCTTGAGCCGTCGCAGGGCAATTTTTCCTGCTTCGGGATGACGCCCGTCCAGCGCGCCGACGCGCACCGCAACGGCAATGTCGAAGTGCTTCTCATCGGCCTCCAACTCGAAATCCTCGATGGCGATCTGGCGAAGGCTCAGCCGGCCTGCCGCAATCTCGGCGCGCGAGGCGGCCCCGGCCTGCGCGATGGCCTTGGCTGAGCGGTCGATCGCCAGCACGTGCCCGCCGCCGATCCGGCGCGCGATCTCGCGCGCTGCAGCACCCGGTCCGCAGCCGATCTCCAGCACTCGCATGCCCTGCCGCAAAGGCAGCGCATTGACGATCTCCAAAAGCCTTGGCGACAAGTCGTTCGCCATACGCTGTTCTCCAGCTTTTTCACAATCCGAGACTAGCGACCGCGGCCGGCGACGGGAAGGCCGAGAGACGCGGGCATCGCCGATGTGTTCAGCTGGCATGTTCAGCTGGGTGCTGCTTGAGCAGGGGGCATGATCGACATCGAAGAGGTCGACGATCCGGTCTCGACCGCGGGCGACCGGGCGGGCCCGAGCGGCCCGGCGTCGTTGACCTGAGGGGTAGGGAGGGAACTGGCGCCGAGCCTAACCGGTTGGGGGGTAGATCACCGGCCGTTTATGTGTATACGCTCAAGCTAATATAAGAGCAAGCTAATGTTTTGCGTCAGCGATGTTGGACGATTGTTCTGATCATGGCCGGTTGTGGCTTCCTGCCGCGCCCTCCAATCCGGCCAAACACCGCTTATTGCCTTCAAGTCCTGGCTTCAATGCTGTACCCCGGCCCGAAATTCAAGGAGCCTGCGATGACCTCACATCCCGACATCCCCGACGCCAGCATGGCGGTCGATGCGGCCGGCGTGGCAGCCGATGACCGGCGCGCTCGCGAGGCGGATGCCGCATGGCGGGACGATGTTCGCGAGGGCGTGCGGCAGGTAGGCGATCTGGATTCGCTGCCGCTGTCGCCAGCCGAGCGGGCGGCGGCCAAAGCCGCGGCCACGCGCCACAAGGTTCGCATTCCCAAGGCCTATCTCGACCTGATCGACTGGAACGACCCCGCCGATCCGATACGGCTTCAGGTCATCCCGTCGCCCGACGAACTGGCAGAGCAGGAGGGCGAACTCGACGATCCGATCGCCGACCACGCCTTCAGTCCCGTGCCTAGATTGACGCATCGACATGCCGACCGGGTTCTGTTGTTCCCGACCTATCAATGCGCGGTCTATTGCCGGTTCTGCTTTCGCAAGGAGCAGTTGACCTCGATCGGCCGGGGTTTTTCGCGCGAGGCGCTGGAGCCGGCCTTCGCCTATATCGCGGCCCATCCGGAAATCCGCGAGGTGATCCTGACCGGCGGCGACCCGCTGTCGCTGCCGGACAGGGCGCTGGCGGAAATCCGCGCCCGTGTCGAGGCGATCCAGCATGTGCGGCTGTTGCGCATCCACACTCGCGTACCCGTCGCGCTGCCGTCGCGCGTCACCGGCGGGTTGATTCAAGCCTTGCAGGGCCGGCTGATAGTCACTGTCGTCACCCATTTCAACCATCCACGCGAAATCACGGAGGCGACCGAGCGGGCCTGCCGCACGTTGCGGCAGGGCGGCTTCGTGCTGCTGAACCAGAGCGTTCTGCTGAAAGGCGTGAACGATACGGTCGAGGTGCTGGAAGAGCTGTGCCGCGAGCTGATGTATCGCCTTGGCGTCAAACCCTATTACCTGCACCACGGCGATCTCGTGCGCGGCATGGCGCACCGGCGCACCACGATCGCCGCGGGCCAGGCGCTGGTCAGCGCCTTGCGTGCGCGCCTGTCGGGCATCTGCAATCCCGTCTACGTGCTGGACCTGCCGGACGGCGGAGGGAAAGTCCCGCTCGGCCCGTCCTATCTCGAGGCGCGCGAAGCGGAGACGTGGCGAATACGTGCGCTTGATGGGGCGGTGAGGGCGTATAGGGAGGTTGCTGGGGAGTAGGGGACGCGCAGCCGCTGTCCAAGCCAGCCCACCTTGGTGACCTGACATGCAGCCCTTGATCACGGAAGCATGCGTTAACTGCTGTTCTATTTGGTGCTTGCGCAATTGCTAAAATAGTGAAAACGTTGGCCCGGGGTAATGGGTTAGGGGAGTTCGTCCCGGCTGTTGCGAGTTTCGGGGCGGCGCAGAAAAGTCATGAACTTTCCACAGTTCCTGGTGGGGCTGACCACCACATCGTCCATCGTGGCGATCTCGACTTACTTTGCGACGGGTTCAATCTGGAAGACGCTGGCCTGGACGATCTTGACCTTGATCGTCATGCAGGTTGGATATTTCCTGTTCGTCGTCCGGTTGATCTACGGATCCGGGGCGAAAGGCGCGGCGGCAAAGCCGCGGCGTCTGAGGGCTGTGCCGCCGAACCGTCGAGGTCGCATTCAGCTTATGCAGTAATGTCCCATATAGATATCATGGTCTAGACAGGACATGTTCGGTTCTGGGAATGTGCGTTGGACGTTCCGCTAGTTTAGCCAACTAATATATATCGCCCAACTCATATCGTCGTTTTTGGGCTAGCGGGAAAACCTGCCTGCTGCTTGTACGACTGTGCCTAAGGCCACATTTTACAACCGGCCGGCAAGCTCCCTTTTGTTGATGCCAGCCTAAATCCGGCTGGTGTTTTCGATGGGCGGTTGAGGCTATAAAGCCGTTCAACCGGGCGGCATCGGGATGCATTTCGGCCGGTCGAGAGGGTTGTGGTGATCGACGGAACACCAAACGTGATCTTACTGATCGGCAGCGCCCCCGATGTGGTGCGCTGCGCCGCCTGGCCCAAGCAGGCCTTCGGCAAGATCGTCGCCATCAACAACGCCTGGCGCGTGCGGCCCGACTGGGATTTCCTCGTCCATGCCGGCGATTTCCCGGCGGAGCGGATGCCGCAAGGCGGTCCCCTGCAGCAGGCGCAGATCTTCAGCGCCTCGCATTACGTGCCGGCGCAAAACAGCTTTGGCGGCTTCGTCTATGCCGGGGGCACCATGTCGATGACGGCGGCCTACTGGACGATCCACAGTCAGAAGCCGGACGTGCTGGCATTCCTTGGCTGCGACATGATCTACGACCAGCCCGGCAACACGCATTTTTACGGCGTCGGCCGCGCCGATCCGCTGCGCAACGACGTCACCCTGCGCAACCTCGAGGCGAAGTCGGCCCGCCTGCTCATCCATGCGCTTCGGCGCGGCTGCCTGTGCGTCAACCTATCCGACCTGCCGCGCAGCCGGCTGATCTTCCCGCGGCTGACGCTCGATGAAGTCGGCGCGCTTTCTTCCTCGCGGCTTTCGGAAATGAAGGCCGAGATGCTTGCCGGCCTGCGGCTCGATCAGGCGGAGGAGGCCGACAGGATCGAGAAGGAACTCGGCTATTTCTTCGAGGACGGCATGTACTGGAAGCACCTCGAAAAGCTCGACGAGAAATTCCTGGCCAACATCGACCGGCTGTGGATGGCGGCGGTGAAGGCGAGCTTGAGCAGTCGGCCGAAGCTCCCGATCTCCCCCCTTGTGGCAGGGCAATCGCATTTGGATTCTTACGAAGATGGACCCCCACCCTAACCCTCCCCACAAGGGGGAGGGAATGCTGCCGCGCGCCCTTACTTCCCCTTTTGGCGCCGAAAGGCAGGCAATTTGCCGAGGTCAGCGCCAACGGAAGTCTCCCTCCCCCTTGTGGGGAGGGGTTAGGGGTGGGGGTACGTCGTAGAGCGAAAGCCTCGGCTTTCCATCTGCAATAGCCCTGCCCATTGTGGGGGGAGATCAGCAGTTTCAGTCGTCCGCTTAGCTTTTGGCCGCCGCGAGCTTGTCTTGCGTCTTGGTCTCGAAATCGCTGGCGTCATGGCGCTCGTGCAGCTGCATCGAAGGCTCGCCGAAGGTGCGGTTGACCATGCGGCCGCGCTTGACCGCCGGCCGCGCGTCGATGGCGTCGGCCCAGCGCTGCACGTTCTTGTATTGCTCCACCTGCAGGAACTCGCCGGAATCGTCATACATACGGCCCTTGGCCAGCCCGCCATACCAGGGCCACACCGCAATGTCGGCAATCGTATAGTCGTTGCCGCCTAAATACTCGCTTTCGGCGAGGCGTCGGTCGAGCACGTCCATCTGCCGCTTGGTTTCCATGGCGAAGCGGTCGATGGCATATTCGATCTTCGTCGGCGCATAGGCGTAGAAATGGCCGAAGCCGCCACCGAGATAGGGCGCCGAGCCCATCTGCCAGAACAGCCATGACAGGGTCTCGGCGCGAGCCGGCTGCTCCGTCGGCAGGAATTCGCCGAATTTTTCGGCGAGGTAGAGCAGGATCGAGCCGGATTCGAAGATGCGGACCGGCTTTTTCCCACTGCGATCCATCATGGCCGGGATCTTCGAGTTGGGGTTGACCTCGACGAAGCCGCTGCCGAACTGGTCGCCGTCGTTGATCCTGATAAGCCAGGCGTCGTACTCGGCGCCGCTGTGGCCGAGCGCCAGAAGTTCCTCCAGCATGATCGTCACCTTGACGCCGTTCGGTGTCGCCAGCGAATAAAGCTGCAGCGGATGCTTGCCGACCGGCAGTTGCTTGTCATGTGTCGGGCCGGCGGTCGGCCGGTTGATGCTGGCGAAAGCGCCGCCATTTGCCTTGTTCCAGGTCCAGACTTTTGGCGGCGTGTATTGGTCCGTTGCGTAGTCGTTCATTTGGGAGGCCTTTGGAAGGGTTGGGTTGGGAGGATATCAGATATCAACGTGGGTAATGGCGGAGGAACTTTGCATAGGGCAGCTTGGGATAGCCGTAGGTACAGATAGGGCTGCCGGCGCTGTTGCAAAACCCCGGCGCGAACGGCGCCGCGCCGGTCCACGCCAAAGCCAGCGCCACCTCTTGCGCCTGATCACCTGCGCCATACCTATAGCCCATATCAGCCTGCGAACATTGCCAGGAACCAAAGCATGAATATCGAACCCCTTTTGCGATCCATCGTGGCCGTCCGCGCCACCGTGCCAGAGGACGCCTTCACGGCAAATACACTTGGCACCCGCCGCGAGGGCAGTGGCGTGGTCATCCGCGGCGATGGGCTGGTACTCACCATCGGCTATCTCATCACTGAGGCCGAGGAGGTCTGGCTGGCCGACCAGGACGGGCGCGTGGTTCCCGCCCACGCGCTCGCCTACGACCAGGAGTCGGGCTTCGGCCTGGTGCAGGCGCTGGCGCCGCTCGGGCTGCCCGCCATTGCGCTCGGCGATGCGTCCAGGGCCAAGATCGGCGATCCCGTCGTGCTCGCCGACGGCGTCGGCCGCTCCGTGCGGGCGCGGATCGTCACCAAGCAGGAATTCGCCGGCTATTGGGAATATCTGCTCGACGAGGCGATCTTCACGGCGCCGGCTCACCCCTCATGGGGCGGCGCCGGCCTCATCGGCGCGGATGGCAGGCTGCTCGGCATCGGTTCGCTGCGCCTGCAGATGAGCCGCAACGGCGAGGTCGCCGACATCAACATGGTGGTGCCGATCGATCTTCTGCCGCCCATCCTCGACGATCTGCTGACGCGCGGGCAGGTCGCCAGGCCGCCGCGGCCGTGGCTCGGCGCCTTCTCGGCCGAGAGCGACGGCAAGGTCGTGGTGATGAGCGTCGCCGAGGGCGGTCCAGCCGCCCAGGCGGGCCTGCGCCAAGGCGATGTCATCTCGGATGTCCGCGACACGGCGGTCGATGGGCTTGCCGATTTTTATCGCAAGCTTTGGAAGAGCGGCCCGGCGGGTGCCGAGATCCCGCTCCGGGTGCTGCGCGATGGCCGCGAAACCTGGCTGCGCGTCAAGTCCGCCGATCGCAACAGCCTGCTGTGGAAGCCGCCGCTGCAGTGAGGCAACCGAAACCTCTCACTCTCCGCAAGCGCTGAAGCCAGTGCCCGGGGTCCATTCCGCAAATGGGATGACCTTGCCTTCGACCGATACGGTCGCTTGCCTGGTGCTGCCGTCCGCCAGCTTCTTGCTGCTTTTGCCCTTGCCGGTCAGCACATTGTAGTCGCAGTCGCCGGCAACATTGTCGTCCATGTAATCCCAATAATCGTAGGCAAAACCGGCGACGACGAACGTGCCGTTGCGCCAGGCGAGCGTCAGCGTCTTGTTGGTCCGCTCGCTGCCGATCTCCATCGCCGGAACATAGAGCTTGATCGAACCGTTGGGGAGCGCGGTGAGTTCGGGCTCGGTGTCGGATGTGGCGGGGCCCGGCCGGTCATAATCCTTCCATTCGCCGTAAATCTGTTCATGCACGACCCCGGCAGGTTTTAGAAAATCGCCATCGCGATCCTTGAGGAAAAAATACATGTCCATGGGATGGCCGGGCTCGGTCTCCACGATCATCGCCAGATCGGCGGCGCCGTCGCTGTTCCAGTCGCCGGTCGCCGCCGTGATGATCTTCTGCGTCTCGATCGGTTCTGCCAGGGCGGCGGCCGGCAGCAGCAGGACCAGACCGAATATTGTCGATCGCATGTAGATCCCCTCGCGCTTGGGCAGGCCTGAGAGCATGCTTCTCAGGAGGCCCGGCTCTGCCGCGTCTCGGAACGGCTCGTCTCGTTGAGCAGCCGGCAGAGCGAAACCGCTTCACGACGGCTCAGGCCGATCAGCGCGATTTGCGAAAATTGCGCCGGCAGATCGTGAACGATGTCCCACACCATCCATCGGCCGTTCGGCTCCATGACACATTCGTAGCGCAATAATTGTTCCTGCATCCGACCCCCCGGCTTTGCTCATCGGACTGGTACAGCGTCGAGGTAAATGAGTTGTTGCGCCGCGAGAGTATTCCGCGGCTGTCAAAACCAGGCGTTGAATCCCCACAAGGGCGAACCCGACAGGTCACGGCTGACGGTGCCGATGCTCTCGACAAGGCAGCAGGGCAGGGACGCTTCCGGCGTGAACGGCGGCCGCCGCCAGAGTTGGATCAGGCGTTGCGGCTCGCCATGTGCGCGTCGAGCTTCCTCCTCGAGGGGCCGTAGCGCTTGATGATGGTCGCGGCCTCGCTTTGCGGTATGCCGTATTTGCGGGCAAAGGCAGCGACCTCGTAAGGCTCTTCGCCTGAGACCAGTTTGCGATCCTGCTTGGTCTTGGATTTGTCGTCGGCCATGGCGTCCTCCATCACATCTGGTCGTTATAGGGCTCCTTAGTCCGGCCGACCATCCTGGCCAGTTCGGCAAAGGACGGTACGCCGGTTTCACCCTGGGCATTGTTGGCCGCCTGCAGCAGCCTGAGCGGAAAGCAGACGGCGTCGCGGTTGGATGGCGACATGTCTTCATAGAGACGCTCCTCGCTGGTCATCGCCGCCTCGGCCCGGCGCAACGCCATGTCGACCTCGTCGACCGACAGCAGGCCCTTGTGGACCAGCGCGTTGTTGACGGCCGCGATCGCCATCATCAATCCTTCGAGCTGAAGATTGGCGACGTTCATCGTCTTGCGTCCTTGCCGGGCTTCTTGGCGGTGGCCTTGCCGTCTGGCCGGATCGCTGCGCGCGGCGGGTTCTGGCCCTCCGAATGCAGGGTCCTGTCATCGAAATCGTCAGCCGGCCTGGTCAATCCCATGCCGCCGGGAGGTGGCTTGTTGCCGGCCGCATCCTGCGAAAATTCGTCGGCCGCGTCGGGGCTCGTCTTTGCCGGATATTTCCTCGCTCCGGTCTCGTAGCGGTTCGGGTCGTCGGCCATGTCCTGTGCTCCCGTTGCAATGAGCAGATAACTTTCATGCGGCGGCAGCGGTTCCGTGGCGAAATCGACCTTGCCGGTGCGCAAGCCTTCGCAATCTGCGACCACGACTACGAGGATTGCCCGAAGCGCAGAACCGATGCCGGACGGCAGAAGCAGACGCCAGGCAACGCGTCCCAGCCCGCAGCCGCGGCTGCAGGGGAAATCGGCTAGCCAGCCTGAACCACCCGCCGGTCCGGCCGGCTGCCCCGAAGGTCTTTCCATATCCAGAGGATTGCAATGCCGCCACTATTGTGGGCAAAAGCAGCACGGGCAATCAGGTTGGGGTGGGGTGATGACCGAAACGCAAGGCAATTCAAGTCGTCCGCAGGGCAAGCCGGGGATGGCATCGGGGTCGATCGGTTCCGGCCTGATCGCACTTGTCATCGTGGCGCTCGGCGTCTTTGCGCTGTTTGGATCCTGGTACACGATCGATCAGGGCGACCGCGGCGTGCTCTTGACCAACGGAGCGCTGAGTTCGGTCGTTGATCCCGGACTGCATTTCAAGCTGCCGTGGTTACAGCGTGTCGAGAAGATCAGCCTGCGCCAGCAGGTGCTCAAATGGGGCTGCGAGAACCAGAACGATTGCAGCGGCCTGCCGGCCATGCAGGCCTATTCGCGCGACCAGCAACCGGCCGACATGCGCGTCACCGTCAATTTCCACGTGCCGGCCGCCGAAGTCAGCAACGTCTACACCAATTATGGATCGATCGAGGCACTGGCCGACCGCGTCATTGCCAGGAAAGCACCGCAGGAGATCAAGACGGTGTTCGGCCAGTACGACGCGGTGTCGGTTATCCAGAACCGGGCGAAGTTCAACAAGGACGTCGCCGAGGCCATCGCGGCGGTAACCGACGGCCCGGTGATGATCGACAGCGTGCAGGTCGAGAACATCGACTTCTCCGACGCCTACGAGCAGGCGGTCGAAGCCAGGATGACGGCGCAGGTCGAGGTGCAGAAGCAGGAACAGAACCTGCAGCAGGAAAAGATCAAGGCCGATATCGCCGTCACCCAGGCCAAGGGCCGCGCCGACAGCGTCAAGGCCGAAGCCGAGGCCAGCGCCTACAAGACCAGGGTCGAAGGCGATGCGACCGCGGGCGCCATCAAGGCTCGCGCCGCCGCAATCGCCAACAATCCGCTGCTGGTCGAACTGACCAAGGCGGAGAGATGGAACGGCGAATTGCCGAAGTCGATGATCCCGGGCTCGACCGTACCGTTCCTCGAACTCAGCACGCCTGCCGCAGCATCGAACTGAGGCGCGGCGCAAACCAGATCAGGGCGGCGGCGCGATAGCCGTCCTGGTGCGGTTACGGCTGAAGCACGGCGCCTCGGGCGATTGCTTGCGTTTGACCTAGAAAAGCTGTCAGCAGCTCCATTCCCGCCGGCCAGTCGCCGAGCCCGCTGTCGCCATTGATGTGGCCAAGCGGTCCGGCGATATGGAGATCGCTGCCCCATCGCTCGGATTTCGCCCTGGCATAGTCCAGCGAGCCGTAGGGATCGTTGGTGCTGGCGACAATCAGCGACGGACAGCGAAGCCGTTGTTGCGGTGCGTCGGCGAAGGCCCGGGCGGAGGAGGGGAAGGCCGGCGACGCAGGGTCCGGAACCGCGACCAGCAACGCGCCGCCGATAGAGCGGCGGGAGATCCGCTGCCAGTGTACGACCAGCAGACAGCCGAGGCTATGGGCGACGAGCACCGGCGGTGTCCTTGCCTGGCATACAGCGGTTTCCAGTGCGGCCACCCAGTCGTCGACGTCCGGCGCGTCCCAACTCGCCGGGTTGAACCGCCGCATCGCCGGGTTTGCCTGCTGCCAACGTGTCTGCCAGTGGGCTTCGCCCGATCCGCCGATGCCCGGCACAATGATGAAGTCGGTCATGCGAAGCCCTTCTTTCCTGATGCAGCGCGTGCAATTCTAGGTCTTCTCCCAGGTGGCGGAATGAGAGATCATCGGAAAGCAGCGACGAAATCCGATGGATTAAAGGGCGATCATGCGGAACGGCGATTATCGGCCAAGGCTCGATCCCACCGATCTGGCGATCATTGAGATCATGCAGGAGGATGGCCGCATCGGCATCTCCGAGCTTGGCCGCCGCGTCGGACTGTCCCAGCCCGCCACCTCGGAACGGGTGAAGCGGCTGGAGGAGCGCGGGGTCATCACCGGTTACAAGGCGGTGATCAATTCGGCAGCGCTCGGGCTCGGCACCATGGCGGTCATCCGCCTGCGCACCACGCATGAGCATATCCAGGCCTGCCTGAAGAAGTTCGCCCAATTGCCGGAGGTGGTCGAGGTGCTGCGGGTGACCGGCGAGGATTGTTTTCTGGTCAAGGTCGTGGTCCCGTCACCGCCCGATCTTGAAAGCATCGTCGACAGCATCGGCCACTACGGCACGGTGACGACAAATGTGGTTCTGCGCGCCGAGCAACCGAAGCGGCTGGGACGCGAATTGATGACCAGGGCCTGACCGGTCTATCGCTTGGTCTGCGTATGCCCGACGGCATTGGCGAACGAGATGCCGCCCTTGATCTCGCGCATCGCCATCGAGGTGATCGTGCGCCGCACGCCGGGCAGCCGGCTGAGCTCCTCGCGCAGCATCCTGTCGAGCGCCATCATGTCGACGGTGACTATCTGCAGGAGATAGTCGGCCTCGCCAGTCGTGGCGTGGCAGCGGCGGATCAGCGGATGCTTTTTGACCGCCGCCTCGAAGGCGTCCGACAGTTCGAAATCGATCGACACCTGGATGAAGGCTTCGATGCCGAAGCCGAGCTTGGCCGGGTCGATCCGGGTCGAGTAGCCGCGGATGACGCCGGCGTCCTCAAGCGCCTTGACCCGCTTCCAGCACGGCGTCTTGCTCAAGCCGACCTCGTCGGCGAGCGCGGCAAAGGAGATGCGGGCCTCGCGTTCGAGCGCCGCGACGATCTTCCGGTCGACCGCATCCAGCATCATTCGTTCTTCCTATCCGCTTCAGATGCAGTGTTTGTCCTTCATTTTGCACGAATCGAATAACAGAAAGGGACAATGTTCGGCAAGAAGGCGATTAGACTCGGGAACGGGATCCAACAAGCGCCTGCGGCCCAACGGCCGCGGCAAGGAGCATGGCCATGGACAAGCAGGATTATTATGCCCGCATCGAAACGCCTGAGATGCGCGACTATGGCGTCTACCTCAAATGCGACAGGCTGCTGGCCTGCCAGAAGCCGCTGGCCGAGATGGTGAATGCCGACGAGCTGCAGTTCCAGATCGTTCATCAGGTCGAGGAGCTGTGGATGAAGCTCATCGCCTATACGCTGGTCGATGTCGTTGATTTCCTGGAAAAGCAGGACACGCATCGCATCGTCACACTGATGGGGCGCGTGCACCGGCTGATGCGGCTGATGACGGCGCAGCTCGACCTGCTCGAAACCATGTCGCCCAAGGAATACCAGCAGATCCGGCTGCAACTCGGCAATGGCAGCGGCCAGGAATCGCCAGGTTTCAAGCAGCTGTTGCGCCTGCCGCCCGATCTGTGGCGGGCCTTCAAGGCGTCGTACCTCGACGACCGCGGCCTTTCGGTCGAGGATGTCTACGATACCGGCTACGATCACGGCGACAGCTATGTCGTTGCCGAAGCGCTGATCGAGTTCGACGAGCTGTTCCAGAAATTCCGTGCCAACCACCTCTATCTCATCCACCGCACGATCGGCCTCGGCGCGAAATCGCTGAAGGGCCGGCCGGTCGAATTGCTGGAAGCCGGCGCCCGCCACCGCTTCTTCCCGGAACTCTGGGACATACGCTGGGCGATGACCGACCGCTGGGGCAGCCAGTATGGAACGGTACGCGAGCCGATCAGCAAGCCGGGGGTCAAGTTGGGGTAGCGCAACCTTTCTTCTCCCCTTGTGGGAGAAGGTGGATCGGCGCGCAGCGCCGAGACGGATGAGGGGTGTTGGACGGAGTGCCGCCGGCGCCAAGCTGGAGCACCCCTCATCCGTCGCCTTCGGCGACACCTTCTCCCACAAGGGGAGAAGGGAAGGCGCCACTTTGGTGCCGGCGCTTGTATCTCTCAGGTTTTTCGGGGGATGATGTCGGGCTTGCGGCTGGTGGTGCGTCCTTGGGGCACAACCACCGTAACTCTTGGGAGGACATCATGACCTTGGAAACCGCTCAATCAACCGTTCAGTCGCCGTGGCAGACCGCGGCAATCCTTATCGCCCGCCTGATCTTCGCCGCCGTCTTCCTGATGGCCGTGATCTTCAAATTCATCGATATCGGCGCCACCGCCGGCTATATCGCGGCGGCTGGATTTCCGTTCCCGCTGTTCCTGGCCTGGTGCGCAGCCCTGCTCGAGGTCGTCCTCGTTCTATGTTTCCTGACTGGCGCCTTCTTCTCATGGGCAGCACTCGTCGCCGGCGCCTATGTGCTGTTCCTCGGCTTCGCCTTCCACGGGCCGTCGCACTGGGCCGGCAACCAGGCGGAGTTCGGCTTCTTCGTCGATCACTTCACCTTCCTGGCCGGGCTGCTGTTCGCCGCCGTGCACGGGCCGGGCAGGGTCCTGGCGCTGAGGCTTGGCAGGGGGTGATGCCCAATCTCGCATCCGGCGTTCTCGTAAAGGCGCTCAGAAGGGTGGCGACGATCCCGGCCGGGTCTATGACCGCGACCAGGGCCAGATCGGCAGCACGATCCGCACCAGCATCGTCGTGACGATCGAGAACGGCCGGGTACCGTCATTCCGGCCATCCGCAGGTCGCGCGCAATAAAAGCGACAGCTAAAGTACGAGCGTTCGAGGTTTATGCTTTTTGTAGATGCGCCTGCATTCCCTCTGTACTTCCAACTTTCGGCGGGCTAAGCAAGACATGGGTCTTGAGGGGGAATTCATGAACATCGCCACGCGTTTTGCTGCCGCCATGATCGGCACGTCTCTGCTTGCCGGCTGCACTACCTTGACCGAAGGCGAATTCAACACGATGCATACCACGCTTGAAGGCAGCCCTGTCACCAAGCGCGTGGCGATCAACGAATGCATTGCACGCGAGAGGTCCACGCCGCTCAACGAAAGAAAGACTTACGCAGCAATCATGAATGTCAGTGTCGCAAAATACGACAGCGCCTTTTGTGGCCGGCTCTTCAATGCCGTTGCTAATGGCAGGCTGACTTACGCGGACTACCGCAGGCTTTCCTCGCCGGGGGCCGACAGCAGCAAGTTGATCAAGATCCTGCAGGGCCGCTAGCAGGCGCCGCCAGCAGTCTTGCGACCCCGCCGCGGCAAGCCGTTGTCGCGGCGTCAGTTATGATCGCCGCGTCACATCTGGTCGTTGTAAGGTTCCTTGATCTGACCGACCATGCGCGCCAGTTTCGAAAAGGACGGCATGTCCGTCTCCGGCTGACATTGATTGGCCAACTCCAGCAACCGGATCGGGAAGTTGACGGCATCGCGGCTCGACGCCGACATGCCTTCGGACCTTTCCTCGTTGGTCTCGCTGGCTTCGGCCTTGCGCAAGGCGATGTCTATCTCTTCGACGGAGACCACGCCCTTGCGGACCAGGACCTGATTGATCGATGCGATGGCCATCAGCAGGCCTTCGAGTTGCAGATTGGCGACGTTCATGGCTTTTGCTCCCATTGGCTGGGGTTCAAACGCGCGAATGCCTGTTCTGATCCGCGGCTGCGGCTGCTCGTCGGCCGGTGAGATGCCTCGGCAAATGGAGGAAGCGCCAATTGCCGACGCTGCGTTCGCGCCCACAAAGTGGCTGGCGGGCAACGCGAGGCGCCGAAGAGAAATTCGGTTTTTTGTCGCCGCGCCACATTTTGTTCTTGCTTTGTGCCGGCAGCTATGCTACTAATTTGGGTATGGTGCCAATTGGCTCCAACGACCCGCCCACAGAGGCGGGTTTTTGTTTTCAGGCTTCTTTTTGATCGAACGTTGCTTGTGTTGCCGGCTTTAAGTCGGCGGGACAGCGCCCGGGACAGTACCCCCCTCTGGCCTGCCGGCCATCTCCCCCTCAAGTGGGGAGATTGGCGGTTTCGGCGTTGCGCTCTTCCTGCAACGTTGGAGATTGGCGAAAGCCGGCGCGAAAGCCGATCTCCCCCCAAGTGGGGGAGATGTCCGGCAGGACAGAGAGGGGCGCGAAGGAATGCAGCCTAGCGGTCTTCTTGGAAGGTCAATCGGGAGGCGGACAAGGCGAGGCGCTGAACGGAATTCGCATTTTTCTGCCGCCGTGCCACATTTTGTTCTTGCTTTGTGCCGGCAGCTATGCTACTAATTTGGGTATGGTGCTAATTGGCTCCAACGACCCGCCTCCCGAGGCGGGTTTTTTGTTTCAGGCCGGTTTGGAGACGATCACGGCGAGCGACGCGAGTTTTCCGTCACTCAGGCTTCGGATGTAGTTGCGGCGGCGCTGCAGGAATTCCGCGCCCATGACGACTTCATTTGCCTGCTGCTGCGCCGGCGAGGGCACGATGCCGGAATTGGCTCTCTTCAGCGCCAGCTCAACATGTTCGCCGGTTTCGTCGACGATTTCGTCGATGCGAAATCCGGCATCGACAAACAGGGTTTTCAATTTTTCCCGATCGGCGAGGTGGCTGGTCGCCGCAGAAACCGCCCAGGGCATGGGATAGTAGGGCTCGCCGCCGGCGAGCACGGCTTCGGTCCAGATCAGCCTGCCTCGCGGTTTCAGCACGCGCCAGGCCTCGTCGATGACCGCGGCTTTGTTCTCGATGTTCATGCCCACATAGAAGCAGATCGCCGCATCGAAGGTGCTGTCGCCAAAAGGCAGTTTCGTTGCGTCGGCCTGATGGAAGCGAACTTTGTCTGCCAGTCCGCTGAGTGCGGTCAGTCGGCTCGACGCGGCGACAAAGGCTGGTGTCAGGTCGATGCCGTCGACCTCGCAGCCATAGGCCGAGGCCAGAAACCTTGCCGGCCCGCCAATGCCGCTGCCGATATCCAGGATTCGATCTGTCGGCGAAGGAGCAAGACGGGCCGCATGCTCCTGCGTGGCGGTCAGTTCGCGGCCATGGAACTGATCGAACGGATAGAGTTGCGCGGCCGCGAGTTTGCCGGCCGGGTCGGCGTCCGGGATCGCGGCCAATATGCGATCGACGATGCCGTCGCTGCCCTCGCTGCCGTAGTGACTGGTGACATTGCCCATGACGCGTTCCCCTCAAGCGCAACCACCATCCCATCAACGCAAGTCTCACGCAATGCCCGCCCTTTTCGCCTTCCTTCCAGCCGTTCACCGACGAGGGTGCGAGGTCGTCAGTGCATTTTTCTGCCGCCGCGCCACATTTTGTTCTTGCTTTGTGCCGGCAGCTATGCTATTAATCTGGGTATGGTGCCAATTGGCTCCAACGACCCGCCCGCCGAGGCGGGTTTTTCATTTCGGGCTCCTGTTCGACCGAATGTTGCGTGTGCTGCCGAGGTATGTCGGCGCGAATGAACGCGACCGACTATCCCGGTCCGCAATCACCTATCGTCCATAGATTTCCCAACGCGCCCGTGCGCCCACTTCAGAGAACATCCCCATGTCCAACCGTTACGCCACCATCATCCCCGACGATGACGGCCGCGAGGTCGTCAGCGCCATTGGCGAGTTTGCCGGCGCCGCACCCTACGCACGCCATGGCCGCTTCGAGCAGGTCGCCGCCGGCGTGCGGATCGGCATGGTGCGCGGCGGTACCGTCGATGCGGTCGGCGTCTTCGGCTTCCCGTCGGAAGCACTCGACGGCAACGCGGTGGCAATTCTCAGGGCAAGGCTGAACGCCTTGCCTGACGCCGCTGCGATGAAGCCCGGCACGACGACTGATGCGAAACCCGCAAGCCAGCCGCGGAAGCCGAAGTCGGCACGCGCCGGCAAGAAGGCCAGGCCGCGCAAGCGCATCGTGCGGCCAGGCAACAAGAAGCCGATGTCCGCCGGGACGGCGGAGTAGGGCATGGCCAAGGCTCCTTCCGCCGGCGATCCGCAGCCGCACGATCAAGCACCCGGCAGCCGAACCAGGCGGCCGAAGAAGACGCTGGCCGACGGCTTTCTCGAAGCGATCCGCGCCGATTTTCGCGCCCATGGCGCCGGCGTCATCGCCGAGGTGCGCGCCGAAAAGCCCGATCAGTACCTGAAGCTCGTGCTGTCGGTGCTGCCCAAGGATCTTAATGTCAACATCAACAATCTGGATGCATTGAGCGATGACGAAATCAGGCAGCGCATCCGCGGCCTCGAAGCCGTCCTTAGGCCGTTCCTCGAGAAGCCGGGCTTCGCAAAAGGCCTCGCACAGCCGGGCGGCAAGGACGGAATATCTCAGCCTGCTGGCGGAGCTGGACCGCAGGCGCCGCACTAACCAGCTTGCCGCCTATCGGCCGTATCCCAGGCAGGCCGAGTTCCATGCAGCCGGCGCGACCAATCGCGAGCGCCTGTTCATGGCCGGCAACCAGCTCGGCAAGACCAGGGCCGGCGGCGCCGAATGGGCGATGCACCTCACCGGCCGCTATCCCGACTGGTGGCAAGGCAAGGTTTTCGACTGTCCGGTTCGGATGTGGGCGGCCGGCGTCACCGGCGAAAGCACGCGCGACAATCCGCAGCGCATCCTGATCGGCCCGCCGCAGCAGCAGGCGGCCTGGGGCACCGGCATGATCCCGGCCGACGCCCTCGTCAGCACGATGGCGGGACGGGCGCCGGGCGCGCTCGACAGCGTCGTGGTGCGCTGGGGCGGCGGCGGCGATGTCCAGGCCGACGAATCGGTGCTGTCGTTCAAGAGCTACGAGAAGGGTCGCGAGAAATGGCAGGGCGAAACGCTGCACGGCGTCTGGTTCGACGAGGAACCGCCGCTCGACATCTATTCCGAAGGGCTGACCCGCACCAACGCCACCGGCGGCATCACCATCGTCACCTTCACGCCGCTGCTCGGCATGTCGGATGTGGTGCTGCTGTTTTTGTCTGCGGAGCAGGTGGGAGGGATGGGGAGGTGACATCGCAGGACTTGGGTTCCTCGCCCCACAAAGTGGGGAGAGGTGGCCGCGCCGCGGCCGGAGAGGGGACTTTGGCAAGCACCAGACGCTGGCTCCCTCGATTGTTGTCTGCACAGGTCGGCGCCATTCCCCCTCTCCGTCTCGGCTTCGCCGAGCCACCTCTCCCCACTCCGTGGGGCGAGGAACCCAAGCCTTTTGAGCGAGCGCGTAAAGTTTCTTTGCCGAACAACACCATGCGTCCGGCGCCTGCCAAAACGATTCAATGCGGACAAGGTGAAACACGTCACCTTCATGACCATCGACGATGCCGGACACTACACGCTGCGCCGAGATCATCGCGGTTGCCAAGTCACGATCCGGAACTAGACTGACTGCGTTGGGCGGGAGATCACGACTATGAATAGGCGGATGGTGTTCGTCGGCGGCCTGTCTTCAATTGCAGTATCATCAGCGGGCAGAGCCGAGATGTCAGCGACCTTTCCTCCCGTTCCGAAATGGCGGCCATCATTTTCGCAGCCCATCGATCGCATCGAAGAGCGCTTTGGCTACTACTTCAACCAGGAGCGTGACTTTGCCATCCTTGAAAACGGCACCTGTGTGCTGACGGAGGCTGGTCTTTCCGATGGCGCTGCATCCTTGGCAGCCATCCAGACGCTTGCCGAGATCTACAACTACCACCCGGACATGAAACCGTCTGATATGGACGATGGCAATTTGTTGGTCAGTTACAATCATCCTGCCTTCAACGTCGTGCTGACCGACATTGCCAAGGCGCATTGGCCAGAGATCGAGGCTCGCCACCAGGACGGACTGACGACCGACGAGGTGTTGTTCACGCCGCTCGGGCAGAACGTATTCGATGATTTTGGCAAAAAGGCGCTGCTAGGCCGGTGCTACATGTTCATGGATGCACAGGCGCCGAAAGTCGTGCGCATCAAACGTCGGGCGATCTGATCCCGACTTTTCGACCGGCTCCGTGGCAGGTGTTCCGAGCGATGCAAACGGAGCCGCGAGGCGGGGCGTTGAAGCGCGCACCCGCCACCACGATTCAATGCCGCGAGGGTGAAAAACAATGACCCGTCACGTCACCTTCATGACCATCGACGATGCCGAACATTATACGCCGCAGCAGCGCGCCGAGATCATTGCCGCCTATCCGGTGCATGAGCGCGAGGCGCGGGCCAAGGGCATTCCGGTGCTCGGCTCCGGCCGCATCTTTCCGGTGGCCGAGGAACTGATCGCCTGCGAGCCGTTCCCGCTGCCGCGCTATTGGCCAAGGCTCGGCGCGCTCGATTTCGGCTGGGACCATCCGTCGGCCGCGGTCGAACTTGCCTGGGATACGGAGGCCGATGTCGTCTATGTCACAAAGGCCTGCCGGGCTTCGCAGCAGACTCCCGCCATGCAGGCGCTGACGTTGAAACCGTGGGGCGATTGGCTGCCATGGGCATGGCCGCGCGACGGCCGCCGCGAGACGCTGGAAGGTGCCGGCACCGCACTTGCCAGGCAATATTCCGCACATGGGCTGAACATGCTCGCCAGCCATGCGCAGTTCGCCGACGGTTCGGTCTCGGTCGAGGCCGGGCTGATGGAAATGCTCGATCGCATGCAATCAGGCCGCTTCAAGGTGTTTTCGACGCTTTTGCCGTGGTTCGAGGAGTTCCGGCTCTATCACCGCAGGGACGGCCAGGTGGTGAAGCTGCGCGATGATTTGATGGCGGCGACGCGGTATGGCGTGATGATGCTGAGAGAAGCGCAGGTCGACCCGGCGGTGTTCAAGGCGGCGCGGCGGAAGGCCGGGCAAGCCGATCCGCTGGGGGCGTTTCGGTGAGGAAAATCGGGGAGGCAGGCAATGCGCTCCGGCTCCGATTGGAAAACTGTAGTGAACGTCCGTGGACGTGGTGTAGCATCGAATGATCCCGCTCAAGGGACGCATCGGCGTGGCCTCGCCGGGGCATTCGCCGATAGGGGAGGATCAGATGCAAAACGGAATTTCTCCAGACCACATACTGCAAATTGGCTTTGGATTCTGGCCAGCCAAGACATTGTTGAGCGCCGTGGAACTGGGACTCTTCTCGCTGCTTGCGGACGGCCCCAAAACGGGCCTCGAACTGCAAGGCGCGATGGGGCTGCATCCGCGCGCAACGTATGATTTTCTCGACACCCTCGTCGCGCTCGGATTGCTGCAGAGGGACGGCGCCGGTGAAACCGGCAAATACGGCAATACGCCATCGACCGCGCTGTTCCTGGTCAAGCGGAGCCCCCAATACCTCGGTGGAATCCTTGAGATGGCGAACGCACGACTGTATCGGTTCTGGGGCGATCTCACACCGGCATTGCAAACCGGAAAGCCTCAAAACGAGATCAAGGAGACAGGCAAGTCGATGTTCGGCGAGCTCTATGCGGACCCGGCGCGCCTGGAGCAGTTCATGGACGCGATGAGCGGCATCTCCATGGGCAATTTCACGGCGTTTGCCGAGAAATTCGACTTTTCCAAATATAAGACGCTGGCCGATATAGGCGGCGCAACCGGGCAGCTTTCGGCCATCGTCGCGGCGCGGCATCCGCACATGCAATGCCGGACGTGCGATCTCGCCGATGTGCAGCCGATCGCCGAACGGCGCTTGAGGGAGCGCAATCTCGGCGGCCGGGTCATCGCCGAGGCGATCGACTTCTTCGCGGACGAATTCCCCAAGGCGGACATCATCACGATGGGAATGATCCTTCACGACTGGAATCTCGAGAACAAGAAAATGCTGATCGCCAAGGCCTATCGTGCATTGCCGACCGGCGGCGCGCTGGTCGCCATCGAGAACATCATCGACGATGAACGCAGGCAAAACGGCTTCGGTCTCATGATGTCGCTGAACATGCTGATCGAATTTGGCGAGGCGTTTGACTTCACCGGCGCCCAGTTCACCGAGTGGTGCAAAGAGGCAGGGTTTAGTCGCTGCGAGATTATTCCGTTGGCGGGACCTGCAAGCGCAGCAGTGGCTTACAAGTAGAGGCTCGGCACCCGCGCGCAGTTCGCCGACGGTTCGGTATCGGTCGAGGCCGATGCTCGGCCGCATGCAATCAGGCCGCTTCAAGGTTTTCTCGACGCTTTTGCCGTGGTTCGAGGAGTTCCGGCTCTATCACCGCAGGGGCGGCCAGGTGGTGAAGCTGCGTGACGATTTGATGGCGGCGACACGCTACGGCGTGATGATGCTGAGGGAAGCGCAGGTCGACCCGGCGCTGTTCAAGGCCGCGCGGCGGAAGGCGGGCAAGCCGATCCGCTGGGGGCGTTTCGGTGACGATGCTTGCGTTTATGCACGCCCGGCGGCAAAACGACGATGTAGCGGCAACATCATATTAGGGGGGCAATATGGAATCGGAAAACTCGCTGCTCGGGATATTCATCTCCTGGATGCCGATGCTGATTTATCTCGCAGCAAGCCTTTGGGTAACGATCTGGCTCACCTTCAAGCTGATCCGCGTTCAACAGGCGATGGTGCAGGCGCAGGAAGGCATTCTCGCCAAGCTGACCGAGATCGACAGCCGGATGTCCGCGAAGATACGCCAGGACTGAGATTCGCGGCGGACGCATAGGACGAAGCGCCGAAAAGCTTAGCCGGGCTCCTTAGCCCATTCGCCGCCGCTGCCATGATAGGTCTCTGCGGAGAGCAAGAAAACCTGTGCGCAGGTCGTGCACCGAAAGCGGTAACGAAGCAGATCGTCCCATGGTCCATCCGGGTTGAGATCCGAAAACGGGATGACACTCGACATAGGACCACCCGGTACTTCCTGCAGAATACCGTCGCGTATGGCCTCTTTGGCCATCGTGATCGCCGCCGCGAGACGACCGGTGCTAAAGATCGTACGGGTCTCCTCGATCGGCGCGCAGTTACTACAAGTCATGCGCTTGTTCCCATAGGTACATCCACAAGTCACAGGCCAAGGAAATCCAGACGGCAAAGAGAGTCAATCTAGCTTGGCGCCTCGTTTCCCTAGGGCTCTCCGCTTCGCAGCGTGCCGGAAAGTGACCCAACATGATCCTCCGCATCATTCCCGCCACTTTGCGCGATCTCTCCTACATCGCCGCCAACCTCCGGCCAGAGGACCGGGCCGAGATCGACTGCCAGTTCGATGACTGGTCGCCGGCGCTGCTGGCGCTGACGGCGCTGCAGGGGTTTGCCTATGTCGCCGAGCTAAACGGCAATCCGGAGGCCTGCTTTGGCGCTGCCGAGCAGCGCAGCGGGCTGTGGATCGCCTGGAGCTGGGGCACGCGCCGCATGAGGCGCTGCGTGCCTGGCATCACGGAGTTTTTTCACGCCGTGCTCGGGCCGGAGGTTGCGGCGCGCAGCGCCTGGCGGGTCGAGGCGCGAGCGCTGGCCGCCAATGATTTGGCGCTGCGCTGGCTAGGCCGGCTCGGCGCGACGCAACGCTGCCGCCTGCCGGGCTATGGCCGGAACGGCGAGGATTTTCTGCTCTACGACTGGACAAGAGCCTCTCACTTTGGAGAAAACCATGTGCCTTTTTCAAAAGCCGCCGGCGCTGAAGCCGTTGCCGCCGACACCGACCATTGCCGATAAGGACGTGCAGGCGCGCGAAGCCGCCTTGCGGGCCCAGCTTGCGGCCAATGACGGCACCGCAGGAACGGTGAAGACCGATCTGTCGCCCAGTGAGCTGACCGGCCAGCGCCGCGTGCTGCTGGGGGTGTGACATGGGCGCCATGAGAAGAGTGTTCCGCAACCGCGTGCTCGCCTGGTGGTACTGGCGCCGGCATGCAAGGTTGAAGAAGAGATAGACGGGAGCTTGCCTGCCGGGATCGCGTAAGCCGCGATCCTTCGCGCCCCGGGTGTTCAAGTGCATGCCTCTACAATTGCCCTCAGGTGTTCCGCGTTTTCCGTAACAGCCCAGCGCAAATCGTGTTCCTTCCGCACGGTTGACATTCCTCCCTCAGCCGCCATGCTGCATTGCAACATGGCTATCGAGGAGTTCGGCATGACAGAAGCCCGGTCATCGCGCATCGAGTGCCTGGACGGGCTTCGGGCGCTTGCCGCGATCTGGGTGCTCATCGGGCACTGCTTGTTGTTGACCGGCTGGCAGATTCCTATTCTTGGCGAACCGGACCTCGGCGTCGATCTGTTCATCATGCTGTCCGGCTTCTTGATGGTGTTCCACTACCAGCTGCGCCAGGACAAGGAGCCCTGGCAAAGGCCGGAAACCTGGCTGAAATTCTGGACCCGCCGCTATTTCAGGATAGCGCCGCTGTTCTACGTCATGCTGTTCGTTGCCCTGGCGCTTGGCCCCTATCTCTACGGGTCGAGAATGGTCATCGACGAGTTCCTGCTGAGGTCGCCGCAGGCGCCCGAGCGTTATCTCGACAGCGGCCTGAAGAATATCGGCGCCCATCTGATGTTCCTGTTCGGCCTGGTGCCGAATTTCGCCTATCGCACGCCGCTGCCCGACTGGAGCCTCGGGCTGGAGATGCAGTTCTACGCGCTATTTCCGGCCATCATGCTGCTGGTGCGCAGGCTTGACTGGATATGGGCGGCCATGCTGACCGCGGCGACCGGCAGCGCGATGGTGTTCTTGATGGGGCAGTTGTCGGTGCATTTTCCGATGCCGTCGTTCCTGCCGTTGAAGATGCAGATTTTCCTGTGCGGGATGCTGCTGGCGGGCGTCGTCCATCAAAGGCAGAAGCGGCCTTTCGTGCATCTGGCACTGGCCATGCTGCTTGCGGCGCTGCCCTTCGGCGGCGGCTATGGGCTGAGCAAGCTGTTGATGCGGGAAGCGCTCGTCCTGGGGTTCTTTGCCCTGGTTCTCTACCGGATGCTGCCGGGAACGATGGGCATCGTGGCCAGAAAGATCGCCATGACGCTCGCCAACAGGTTCTTTCATTTGATGGGTGAGCTTTCCTTCAGCATCTATTTGATCCATCTGCTGGTTCTCCAGCCGGTGGCGGCTCTGGTCATCACCCAGTTCGGCCACGAGCTGTCGGCGCCGCTGCGCTTCGCGGTCGTTGTTGTCGTCGTCTTGCCGGTGGTGTGCCTGCTGTCCTGGATCACCTATACGCTGATCGAAGTACCCGGCCAGAAGATGGGGCGTTTCGTGGTGCAGCGCTTTGGGCGCAAAGCGGCGCTGGAGACGACGCCGGCGGAATAAGGCGCTTCCAATCTCCCCCCTTGAGGGGGAGATGTCGCCGAAGGCGACAGAGGGGGTCGCCGATCCACGCGAGACGACCCCCTCTGTCCTACCGGACATCTCCCCCTCAAGTGGGGAGATCGGCGGTTTCGGCGCGCCCGCCATTTCTTTTTCCCATTGAGTTCATCAAGCGAGGCTGACCATGAGCGATTCCCGTGCTCGCGATATTCTGTCGCGACAGGCAGAACTGGAGGGCGAACGCAGCCAGTATGAGCATGTCTGGGAGGCGGTGTCGGAATTCTGCGATCCCGATGCGCCCGACATGTGGAGCGGCAGCCGAAAGGCCGGCTTCGATTCGCAGGCTGAGCGGCAGGAGCGGCGCGGTGCGCGTGTCTACGCCAATACCATAAACTCGGCCGCCAACCGGCTGGCCGCGGGGCTGGAGAGCCTGATCATTCCGCAGTCGGAGAAATGGCATGGGCTGTCGACCGCGGCCATCAACGACGAAGAAACCGACGAGGAAAAGGAATGGGCGGAAGCGCTGCGCGACTTCCTGTTCTCGCTGCGCTATTCCGCCAATTCCAATTTCGTGCCGGCAACGCAGGCCTGCCTGCGCAATGTCGTGCGCTATGGCCCGGCCTATCTCTATGCCGAGGAAGGTTTTGGCGGCACGCTGATCCGCTATGCCTCGATCCCGGTGGTCGAGGGCTATCTCTCGCGCAACCGCTGGGGCCAGGTCGATATTTTCCACCGCCGCTACGAGCGCACCGCAAGACAGGCGGCGCAACTGCTCGGCTACGACAGACTGCCGGCGCGGATCAAAATCCTGGTCGACGACCCCGCCAAATGCGAGACGAAAATCTCGCTGATCCAGTGCATCCAACCGCGCGACGAGCGCAAGATGTACAGTCTGAGCGGCTCCTACCAGTATCTCGATACGGCGTTCGCTTCCTATCACGTCATCGAGGACGAGGAGGCGATCGTCAGGGAAAGCGGTTTTCGCTCGTTCCCGGTGTCGTGCTTCAACTGGCGCCGCTACGAGGGCGATCCGTACGGCATCTCGCCGACCATCGAGGCACTGACGACGGTGCGCGAGGAGAACGCCGTGCGGCGCTCCGGCCTGCGCGCGCTGCAGCAGATCACCGATCCGGCGACGGCCTCCAAGGCAAGGCTCGACTATGTGCCGGTGCTCAATCCCGGCGAGAACTATCCCGGCCTCATCGACGATGCCGGCCGGCCGCTGATTGCGCCGATCGCCACGGGCCAGAACCCGACCTATGCCTTCAATTACGCCGACAGCCGGGCCGAGGAGATCCGCGACATGATGTTCGTCAACCTGTTCCAGACGCTGGTACAGAACCCGCAGATGACGGCGACCGAAGCCTTGATCCGACAGGAGGAGAAGGGCGCGCTGCTCGGCCCCTCCGGTTCGATCATCCAGGCCGGCTTTGCCTCTAATCTCGACCGCGAGCTGGGTATTCTGGAAGACAAGGGACTTTACGAGGAAGACAGCCGCTTCCTGCCGCCGGCGAGCCTTGCCGGCAAAGCGTTGCGGCCGACCTTCACCGGTCCGCTCGACGTGCTGCGCCGTTCCGCCGAGGCGCGCGACACCATCCAGGTTGTCACCACCGCCATGCAGATGGCGCAGTTCGATCCCGGCGTGATGGACAATATCGACGGCGACGCGGCGCTGAAGATCGTGCAGGGCGCCGGCCGCAGTCCGCAGCGCATTTTTCGCCGCCAGGACGAAGTGGCGGGAATACGCGATGCCAGAGCCAAGGCTCAAGCTGAACAGGCCGGCATGGCGGCGATGGCTGCCGCCGGCAAGGTCGCCAGGGATGCCGTGCCGGCGGCAGTGCAGGCGCGCGACAGCGGCCTGCTCGATGGGCTCGGCGGGCTGATGCCGCAGGCTGTGCAAGATGCTTCGGGCGGGCAGGGCGCATGAGCCAAAAACGCTTCGCCCATTCCAGCCAGGCCGGCGGCCCGGCCAAGGCGCGGGATGCCCTGGCCAAGGCCTATCTCAGGGTGTTCTCGGGCCAGGACGGCGAAATGGTGCTGGCCGACCTGGCGGCCGCAACCGGCTATTACCGCCGCCCATCCTATGGCGAGTGGCTGGCCAAGACCAAGACGCCGAACGGCTTCGAGCTGCACAGCGCGCTGAGCAATGCCCGCGCCGAAGTGGTGCAGCATATTATGGGGTTTTTGACGCTGGACGAGGCGCAACTGGCGGCACTGGAGAAGGCGGCGAGGGCGGAGGCGTAGGGGCTTTAGGAAAGCGTATGCTCAGGCGAACCCCGACGTGAACATCGAGGATGTAGTAATTCATCATCCGGCTGAGCAGCAATTACTTAAGAGGCTTCTAAATTTCCTATCGAAGAAAAAGATCAATTCGATAGAAAATCTCCGCGGGATCCCTAAGGATTTAAATGATATTCTGCATTCTTGTTATCATTAGGGGGGAACATGACAAATTCTATGAAAAGTACCCCGTATCCAACGGAGCAGCAGATTCTGGATAATTCTACAATGATTGATAAGAAATATGGCCATCATTTCGTGCCGCCTGTCGGAAAATATAGGTGAAAAATGGATTATTATTATGTAGAGCTATTTGTTGCTGGTGATTTTGGCAAAAATACGGTTCTCGATAACCGCGTTCACCCGCCGATTGTGCACAAACTTCACTACGAGATTGACGTTTGGATAGGTGATGTCCTGATAAGGAGTTTTCCCTGTTATCTTGTCACCAAAGAAGCCGAGCTGGAGCTGCTGAAGATGCGAGTTTCAGGGGCGACGTTTGCCGACGTCGAGGTTACTGCTTCGGAGTTGTTTCATCGGCTGCAGCCAGAAACAGAACTTCCAACATTCGTCTGGATGAAGATCCATGGGCAACCAGGACATGATGACTTCGGCATGGCTTCGAACCACACGCTTGTTGTTTCAGAGCGGGCGCTAGACGTGTTTGAGCGCCTCGGCAATGAGTCGGCCGGGATTCATTCATTCGACGAGCCGGAAAAGGATTGAACGATCCTGGTGACTTCGCACGTCAGAGATTTAGCTGATGGACTGCAAAACCCGAGCTAGGCACGTCATGCGCTTGCCCCTGCCGAAATCAGCACCGGAGACGGCGAGCTCGATTCTGCCCGGCTCGCACTGCCTCGCGATGTTCATCGACAACAGGGTACGCCGTGGTGGAATCAGTTGCTGAACACCTGGGAGGATAGCAGTGGGATATAGTTTAACCGAGGAACAGTTCGACGCACCGGCTGAGTCCGCAGTCGTCGATGGACTGGCCGCACGCTTGGGAGTTGCGCTTCCCAAGGATTACACCGACTTCCTCAAAGAGCATAATGGAGGCGAAGGTTTCATCCGCGATAACTGTGTTATTTTTTTAAAGCCGAAGAATTGGCTGACTTCAATCGAGAGTATGAGGTTGAAAAATATGCGCCAGGCATCCTCTTGTTCGCATCGGACGGAGGAGGTGAAGGCTATGGCTTCGACACTGAAGATACGGCCATGCCAATCGTGCGCATCCCATTCATAGGTATGGATCGGCAATCCGCTGAGACGATAGCGCGTGACCTCGCCGACCTATTTGCTCGGTTGGCGGACTGAAAATGAGCGCCAAAAATAGGTATTTGCGGCCCAGCCTTTCCGCGATCTGTGAAAGACTCATTTATTACGCCACCTATGATGCATGAGAGGTAATATGTCGACTGACCCACGTTATGGTGGACAGCCGCTGCTTAGGCTACTGGAGCTTTATGTGCTCTGGGCCATCGGAGAACTTTCTCAGGAGTCGGAGGATGGCTTGAAAAAGATGGGCCCCAAACTGCAATCTATCTATGGCGGCGATGGACAATGGCATGACGCAATAGCCCAGTCTGTGCACATGCCTGAGGGAATGCCGGCAGCAATCCGGGATATGTGGGCAAGGAACCTCAAAATCGCCCGCGACAATGATGTAACTCTCACACCGCAGAAATTTGCGGAGATGTTCGTGGACGAAAATTTCGTGGGTTGAACGGGTCTTCTCTGAGATTGCGCAGTAGCTAAGTTTCGCTCAAATCCACTGTGATCCGCATTGGACTCGTTTTGACGCCTGCCGGCCAACACCGCTGGACCGATTTCGAAAGCTGCCGGGCCGCCTCCGCTGCCGCTTCCGAATGTGGCTCATAGGATGCAACGGCGACCGATAAGACCTTGCCGGCCTTGTCCAGTGTCACCTCGAAAGTGGCTTTGACGTGATTGTCGACCGCCGTTACCGGCAAGATCAGACAATCGCCGATCCGCTCGACGCTGACAGCCTGTCTGGCGTGTGCGGAAACCGAACAAACAACCAGCAGTGAGGTCATCAAAAATCGCATCGTCGCCCCCTTTGGATAGCCGACGATAGCGCTGACCGCTAATCAGCGGAAGGACCAAATCGTCAGGGAAACGGATACCCTCCGGCGAAGGCCGCCTTGCGAGAGGACGGCACGGTAGCGAGGCTGCGCTCTTAAGGTCGCCCTTACGAGCGAAGTTAGCAGCACAGCATGAGCCA